>NZ_JAHBDG010000010.1:0-119534 GCF_019956305.1 Pseudomonas sp. BF-B-30
TGGTAATGGTGGCGGAAATGGCGGCGGAAACGGCGCAGGTCACGGCGGCGGTATGGGGGGCGGACACGCCGGTACAGGCCACTCCGGCAGTAACGGCCGCGGCAACGGGCTGGACAGCGACCATGCCGGCAAATCCGTGCGCGACCATGGCCTGAGCGGGAACCACTACGGTAGTGAGCGCAACGATGATAACGGTCATGGCACCACGACCTCAGGCATCGCCCATTCCAAAGATACTCGCGGCATCTCCAAGGCCAGGGCTATTTCGGCCTCGACGCCGGGTGAGCACAACACCAAGGGCTTGAGTAAAGCCGGGCAGTCGACCTCGAAAAAAACCCATTGAGTTCGCGGCGACAGATCAGTTTCTGAAAAGCAAAAAACCCGCTGGAAGGCGGGTTTTTTTATACCTGGAAATTGACCACCGGCCACCACACACCGCGTTCCCCGCCAGGCACATCACTCACAACCAGCCCCCCAGCGGGCATTACACGGACAGAAAACGAGCCGCCTGGACACATCGCGCAGTGATTTGCGTTCGTGGGCGATTTGTCATGTTCAACGCCATTTCATTGTAGATATTAGTCAGCCCAACGCGATTTCAATGAGGCTGCACTGTGTTCCAACGACTTGTGTGTTCGCTGTCTGTTTTGAGCCTGTCCATCGCTGCCGCCCAGGCGGCCGAGACTGTCCCCCTCAACACTCCTCGCCTGAAGAGCATCGATAACTTGCGCGATGTCGCCGGTCTTGCCACCGCGTATTCCACGGCCAATGACGGCACCATGCGTGGCGGGGTGTTTTACCGCTCCAACGCGCTGACGCCATCGGCGGCGGATCTGGTAACCCTCAACGGTATGGGCATCAAGGCGGTCTACGACCTGCGCACGCCAACCGAAATCGCCGCCACGCCCGACACGATGCCCACGGGTGCGACGTACACCAACATCGACATCATCGGTGGCTCCACGTCGGGTGCGAACATCACCAACGTTGCGTTCCACAGCGCCGCCGAAGCCACCGCCATGATGCAGGACACCAACCGTGATTTCGTCCGCAACCCGGGGATGCGCAGCGAGTTCAACCAGCTGTTCAATGAACTGGCCACGGTCGACGGCGCCGCGCTGTTCCATTGCACCGCCGGCAAGGACCGTACGGGCTGGACCGCCGCCGTGCTGCAAAGCATCGCCGGGGTCGACGATGCCACCATCATGAGCAACTACCTGGCGACCAACGACTACACCGCCGCGCGCATCAAGGCGACCCTGGCGGCGTTGCCACCGAGCCTGGCGACCATCTATGGGCCGCTGATCGGTGTGGAGGCCAGTTATCTGCAAGCCGGCCTGGACGAGGTGACCGCGCAATACGGCACGATGGATAACTACCTCAAGCAAGGCCTCGGCCTGTCCCAGGAAACCATCTACGTGCTGCGCGGCAAGATGGTGTTCTACAACAGCCTGCCTGGCGCAGCGGACCTGGCCGGCAACGCCGCGGCCGGCGCGCAGTTGTTGCAGCAACTGCAGAACAGCAACCTGTCGGGCACCTACAGCGCCTACAACTACTACCTGCAGTCGGCCATCGATGCCCGCAGCCTCGGGGGCGTGGAGTCCACCGTCGGCGGTCAGGTGCACGCCGACGCCGCGAGCTACCTGCTGCGTCAGGGCGCGATGATCGAACAGGCCGCCGCGCCGTTCACCAGCGGCATCGACCTCAAGGCCGGGCAATATCGCCTGTGGAGCACCGCCCTGGCGGGGTATCTGGGCACGGATGGTTCGTCCCAGGCCTCCAGCAGCAACGAGCATAGCCAGGGCCTGATGATTGGCCTGACCCAGCGCTTTTCCGAACAGCTCAGCGCCCATGCCGGCTTCGGCTACAGCCGCGGCAATGTCGGTGGTGCAGGTGGCGAGGCCGATACCGACCTGACCTTCTTCAGCGTCGGCGCACGCTTTGCGCCGAACGGCCTGGAGCGTGGTCTGTTTGTGGATGCCAATGCCAGCGCGGGCTATCTCGATTACGAGAGCAAGCGCGAACTCGGCGGCGGTCTGGGCACGGCCAGGGGCGACAGCCATGGCAACCTCACCGGCGCGACCCTGGCGCTCGGTTACCGTGTGCCGGTCAACGGCGTGACCCTCGAGCCGAGCCTCGGTGTGCGGATCAGCCACGTCAACCTGTCGGGCTTCCAGGAAAAGGGCAGCGAACTGGCCCTGGACGTCGACGGCATCCACGAGACCCGCAAGAGCGCGGTGGCCAACCTCAACGCATCCTTTGCACCTGTCAGCCTCGGTGCCTGGCAAGTGGTGCCGGGTGTGCAAGTGGGCTACGAGCATGTGTTGGGCGACCATGAAGTCGACAGCGAAGGGCAACTGCTGGGCCTGGACATCGAACAGCAAGCCGCCTTCGACAACCGTGACCAGTTCACCGGTGGCGTCAATGTCATGGCCAACCTGGGCCCATGGAGCGTGGGTGCGCAAATCGGCGCCAGCGGTGGCGGCGACAGCCACGGCTTCAATGGCGGGTTGAAGGCCAGTTATCTGTTCTGACGATCAGTCAAGGCAATCTGTGTGAGTGAGCCTGCTCGCGAAGGCCAACTCACAGCCAACGAATAGGGCGGCTGACACTCCGCTTTCTCCCACACATCCTCAATTGGTCGCCATGGGGCGCGTTCGCCGGCCTTTTCTCACGTCTGCGGGACTGATGCCGTAGGCACTCTGGAAATACTGGCAAAACCGGCCGACATTGCTGAAGCCGTGTTGCAAGGCCACGTCCGTGACCGAAGGCGACACACCCTGGGACAGCGCGGCAAAGGCGCGCTCCAGGCGTACCTGGCGCTGATAGGCAACGATTGAAGTGCCCATGAAACGCTGAAAACCCTCCTGCAATGCGCGCAGGCTGACGTTGGTCAATTGCGCCAGTTCGGTACCGCTGGCCAGTCGGTCGGGATGCGCCTGAATGTACTCGACGGCCAGCTTCACATGTCGAGGCGCTATCAGTGGGGAGGGGCGCTGAAGGGCCTCGGTGAAGTTGTGCGGCCAGGTTTCGAGCACCGCGTCGACCAGCATTTCGCGAAGGCGTGAGGGCATCAGCGAGCCCGTATTGATCAGCAGGTCGAACTCGGTTCCGGTGGCCAGGTCCACCAGCGCCTTGATGCCCTGCAAGGCGGGTACGCTCAGATCCACCACGGGCTCAAAACAGATTTTTTGCAGGATCGGCTTGCCGAGCAACATCGACAGTCGTTCGGTGATCAGCGCCCGGCTGATCGAGATCCCGTGTTGCGCATGATTGTCGACAAAGCGCGCCGAGCGGACCTCGGCCTTGTCGATGGCCAGGCCGATCTGGGCGAAGCCAACCGACTCGGTGACGTGGTTGAAGATGATCTTGCCGGCGGTGGGAATGACGAACGTGATTTCATCAAGGGGGGCGGGAAATGCCACCGTGAAGTCACCGTGAAAGTGCATGCGACGAAAGCTGACACCTTCGTGTCTGCCGTAGACCCCGCCGATGCTGATGCTTTTTGGCGGCGGCGCAGAGTCGGAGTAAAGGTTGCCGAACAGGTTCAAGAACAACGCGCCAAAGTCGTCACAGCTCATGTCGTTGGACCTGATGATGATTTGCTTGCGCGTCGTGCTTGAGTACACCTGTAGTGTCACCTTGAGCGGTTGGGCAAAGCCCGGTACGGGGAACTGCCGATCGGAGTTCGAACGGATGCGGTTCGGGAAAGCGCTAGGACGTTATCAGTGACTAATGACAGGTTTGTTACCGGTTGTTGCCACTGTCGTCGCCGGCTCCGTTCACCCGACGCCACCGCTCGCACCGCACAACGGGTGGCACGAGCGGTACCGGGGCGTGGGCGGCCTGCAATGGCCGCGGCTATTTCACTGGTTCTGTTGCCTTGATATCCCCGCAAAAAATATCGACGTTGCCATCGGTCGAAGCCGTTCGCACGACCACCGAATACTTGCCGTCAAGCAGGGTTTGCAACGGCACAGGCGCGGTTCTGGTAAAAGACCAGCCGCGTACGGGTTGGCGTTCGGTGTTGACGGTGTCGTTCATCGCGTAGGCGACTGACCCGGGTTGCTGGCAGGTGCCGTTATTGATGAAAGAGTAAAGACGCAGGGGCAGCGTAACCCCCATTGGAGCACCGCTGATGAAGAAACTGAGTCCGGTTTTCTTGTCCCAGTCGGTCAAGGTGACGGTGCCGATCTGACCGGCGTTTTGCCGGGTGGCGACCAGGTTAACGTTCACGCCGTGGGTCGAAGAAGTGGTGCAGCCGAAAAGGCTTGCCGCAACCACGAGTGCTGCCAGTGAGGTTTTGAGCTTCATTGCCAAACTCCTGAGTTGAAGAACTGCAATGGGGAGAATTAGCGGGTATAGCTCATTTATCGCTTTCATGACGTCGTCCATACGAGGCTTCCACTTTCAGGAAGGACGTGTTGGAGGTATTCGGGCTCAATCAACGAATCCCTTCATCGCCGCGCAAACCGGCTACATTTGTAATCTACCGAGCCCGATTGCCCGGACGTTTGCCGGTGTATTCAACCCATGCCCCACCCTTGGAATTTCCTCAACCTGAGCTGATTGCCCGCCGGCACACGCGCTTCGATGCCTTTGAGGGTTTGCAATGGTTGCGCGTGCAGTTAAAGGATTGTGCGGTCTGTCGAGCCCACTCATCATCCGCATGGAAGATTTGCCACTGGAGTGACCGATGAATCAACAAGGCAGCCATCCGCAAGAGCGGATTCCAGGCACTCCACAGCGGAGAACCTTGCGCAGCCTGTTGATCCCGGAGTGGCTCGGCAGCTACCGGCCAGACTGGCTGCGCAGCGATGTGGTCGCCGGGCTGACGGCAGCGGCCGTGGTCATTCCCAAGGCGCTGGCGTACGCCACCATTGCCGGCCTGCCGGTGCAGGTCGGGCTGTACACGGCGCTGGTACCGATGGTGATCTATGCCGTGCTCGGCACGTCGCGCCCGCTTAGCGTCAGCACCACGACCACCCTGGCCATTCTTGCCGGCTCCGCGTTGGGCCAGATCAGCCCCGATGGCGATGCGGCGACCTTGCTCGCCGGTTCCGCCACGCTGGCCCTGATGGTGGGTGCGATCCTGATTGTCGCGGGGTTGCTGCGCCTGGGTTTCGTCGCCAATTTCATTTCCGAGCCGGTACTGGTGGGTTTCAAGGCCGGCATCGGCGTGGTCATCGTGCTCGACCAATTGCCCAAGCTGTTGGGCACGCACATCGACAAAGGCGGCTTCCTGCACAATCTGGTGGCCACGGTCCAGAGCATCGGCCATGCCTCGCTGCCGACCGTGGCGGTCGGTGTGTTCATGGTCCTGCTGCTGGTGGGCATGAAGCGTTTTACGCCCCGGCTGCCCGCACCTTTGATTGCGGTGGCGCTTGGCATCATCGGCATGAGCCTGTTTGGCCTGGAGCGCTTTGGTGTGTCCGCCGTCGGCGTGGTGCCGATCGGGTTGCCCGCACCGACCCTGCCGGTTTGGTCGATGGTCGAAACCCTGTGGTCCTCGGCGATGGGTATCGCGCTGATGAGTTTCACCGAAACCATCGCGGCGGGGCGCGCTTTCGCCCGCAGTGACGAGCCCGCGCCACAACCGAATCGGGAACTGCTGGCCACAGGCGTTGCCAACATCGGTGGCGCGTTTCTCGGGGCCATGGTCGCCGGTGGTGGGACCACCCAGACGGCAGTGAACCGCCTGGCCGGCGCCCGTTCGCAACTGGCCGCACTGGTCACCGCCGCACTGGCGCTGGGCACTTGCCTGCTGCTGGCACCGCTCATTGGCCTGATGCCCAACGCCACGCTCGCCGCCGTGGTGATCGTGTATTCGGTGGGCCTGATCGAACCGGCGCAATTTCGCGAAATCCTGGCGGTTCGCCGTACCGAATTTGCCTGGGCCGTGGTGGCCATGATCGGCGTGATACTGCTGGGCACGCTGCAAGGGATCGTCGTGGCGATTATCGTCTCGTTGCTGGCCCTGGCCTACCAGGTCTCGGACCCGCCCGTGCACGTACTGGGACGCAAGCCTGGCACCAACGTCTATCGTCCGCAGGCCACCGACAACGAAGACGACGAACACTTTGACGGATTGCTGTTGCTCAGGCCCGAAGGCCGGGTGTTCTTCGCCAATGCCGAGCGCATCGCCGACAAGATCCGGCCGCTGATTGACGTGGCGAACCCCAAGGTCGTGGTCCTGGACCTGCGCAGTGTGTTCGACCTGGAATACACCGCGCTGAAAATGCTCACCGGCGCGGAGCAGCGCATGAGAGAGAAAGGCATTTCACTGTGGCTGGTGGGCATGAGTCCGGGCGTATGGGACATGGTCATAAAGGCCCCCTTGGGCCATACGCTGGGCGAGGCCCGGATGTTCTTGAACCTGGAACAGGCTGTTGAACATTACCAGCGCAGCCGACGCTGAATGAACGCGGCCGGGCGCGTTCCGGACGCTGTGTAACGCATTGAAGGAGGTAACGGGCATGGCAAAGAAGAAGGCGGCAACCAAAAGCAAACCGATCGAAAGCGGCAAGCTAAAGAACAAGGATTATCTCGAGGAACTGGCGCGGCTGCATGTCGAGCTGGTCAAGCTGCAAGAGTGGGTGCAGCACTCGGGCGCCAAGGTCTGCATCGTCTTTGAGGGCCGTGATGGCGCCGGCAAGGGTGGGACAATCAAGGCGTTGACCGAACGGGTCAGTCCGCGGGTGTTCAGGGTGATGGCGCTGCCGGCACCGACCGAGCGGGAAAAAAGCCAGATGTATGTGCAACGTTATCTGCCGCACCTGCCGGCGGCCGGTGAAGTGGTGATCTTCGATCGCAGCTGGTACAACCGCGCCGGTGTCGAGCGGGTCATGGGGTTCTGCAGCGACGAGCAGGTGCACACCTTTCTCACCGGGGTGCCGCGCGTCGAGCAGGCACTGGTCGAATCGGGAATCATCCTGATCAAGTACTGGCTTGAAGTGAGCCAGGAGGAGCAGACCCGACGCCTCAAGTCGCGTATCACCGACGGGCGCAAGATCTGGAAGCTGTCACCCATGGACCTCAAGTCCTATAACCGCTGGTACGACTACTCCCGTGCCCGGGACGACATGTTCAAATTCACCGACACCGAATTCGCCCCGTGGCGGGTCGCCAACTCGAATGACAAGCGACGGGCGCGACTGAACATCATCAGTGATGTGCTGAACAGTATTCCTTATGAAGAAATACCGCGGGCAAAAGTGAAACTGCCCAAACGCCAAAGTCCCGGAAACTATCGGGATCCGAACTATCCGTTCAAGTACATCCCGGAAAAATTCTGATCGATGCATTGGGCAGGAGCCGGCCTACGCCAGCTCCTGCTGCATGCCATCAGGCCTTGATCACGTACCCATACGCCCGGGTACGACCGCCTTCCTGCTTCAGGTACACGCCCTGCAGCTCCGGTGTGAACCCGGGCAAGCGGTTGATGCCTTCCTCCAACGCCAGGAAGTACTTGAGCACCGCGCCTCCCCAGATTTCACCCGGCACCACGCACAGCACCCCCGGCGGATAAGGCAACGCACCCTCGGCCGCAATGCGCCCGTCGGCATCCGCCAGCGCCACCAGTTCGACGTTGCCGCGGATGTACTCGATTTGCGCTTGCTGCGGGTTCATGGCCTTTTTCGGGAAGTGTTCCTTGCGGAACATGTCCTTCTGCAACTGCTGCACATTGTGGTGGCGGTACAGGTCATGCATTTCCTGGCAGAGCTGGCGAATGGTGTAGTTGCGATAGCGCTCCTGATGCTGCGCGTAGATGGCCGGCAGCACCCGGCTCATCGGCGCGTCATCGCTGATGAAACGTTCGAAACGGGCGATCTGCGCGGCCAGGTGGGTCATCTTCGCCCAGTCTTCGGCCGGGGTGAGCAGGAACAGAATGGAGTTGAGGTCGCATTTTTCCGGAACGATGCCGTTCTCGCGCAGGAAGTTGGCCAGGATGCCGGCGTGAATGCCGAAGTCGGTGTAGCTGCCATCCACCGGGTCGATGCCCGGCGTGGTGAACAGCAGCTTGCACGGGTCGATGAAGTACTGCTTCTCGGCGTAGCCGGCAAAGGCGTGCCAGCGGTCCTTGGGGTGGAACTCGAAGAAGCGGATGTCATTGGCAATGTCTTCGGTTGGATAGTCTTCCCAGGCGCGCCCTTCAATGGTATCCGGCACGAACGGCCGGACCATGGTGCAGGCTTCGAGGATCAACTTGCGCGCTTCGATGCCGAACTTCACACAGTCTTCCCACAGGCGCAGGCCGCTGCGGCCCGAGTGAATGCGCGCATTCACATCCAGCGAAGCGAACAGCGGGTAGAAGGGGCTGGTGGACGCCTGGGCCATGAACGCGTTGTTGAGCCGGTGATGGTTGCAATAGCGCGCCTGGCCTTTGATGTGGCGGTCCTTCTTGTGCACCTGGGAGGCCTGGGAAAAACCGGCCTGCTGTTTGTGCACCGACTGGGTGACGAAGATGCCCGGGTCGTTCTCGTTGAGGTCGAGCAACAGCGGCGAGCAGTCTTTCATCATCGGGATGAACTGCTCGTAGCCGACCCACGCCGAGTCGAACAGGATGTAGTCACACAGCTTGCCGATGCGGTCGACGACTTGGCGGGCGTTGTAGACGGTGCCGTCATAGGTGCCCAGTTGAATGATCGCCAGTCGGAACGGCCGTGGCAGTTGCGCCTTGTCCGGGGCGACTTCGGTGATCAGTTCGCGCAGATAGTCTTCGTCGAAACAGTGGGCGTCGATGCCGCCGATGAAGCCGTAGGGGTTGCGCGCGGTTTCCAGATACACCGGCGTGGCGCCGGCCTGCAACAGCGCGCCCTGGTGGTTGGATTTGTGGTTGTTGCGGTCGAAAAGCACCAGATCGCCGGGGGTCAACAGGGCGTTGGTCACCACCTTGTTCGACGCCGAGGTGCCGTTGAGCACGAAGTAGGTCTTGTCGGCGTTGAACACCTGCGCGGCGTGTTTCTGCGCCAGCAGCGCCGGGCCTTCGTGGATCAGCAGGTCGCCGAGCTTGACGTCGGCGTTGCACATGTCGGCGCGAAACAGCGTCTCGCCGAAGAAATCGAAAAACTGTCGCCCCGCCGGATGCTTGCGAAAGAACTGGCCGCCCTGGTGACCGGGGCAGGCAAAGGTTGCGTTGGCCGCCTCGGTGTACCGTTTGAGCGAATCGAAGAAGGGCGGCAGCAGGCTTTCTTCATAGGCTTTGGCCGCTGTCTCCAGTTGGTTGCCATGGTATCCGACGTTACTGGGGGACAGGTCGAAGATGCCGTTCACTTGCAGCAGCACGTCATTGAGGTGTTTGTAGACCTCCCGGGGGCGGGTGCTGGTGCCGGGGGACGGCACCAGGAAAATCGGCACATCAAAACCGGTGCGCTGAATGATGTCCAACGCTCCAGCCAACACATCATTGACCGACACCACGGCCACGGCGACGTCGGTGAAGTCGGTTTGACTGAGCGGGACCACCTCCCGGGTGTTCAGGAAACATTCGGAGGTGCCATCGCTGGCGGCGATTTTCAGAGCTTTCATGGGTGGTGTCTCCTGGCGGGCACTCATTTGTCCGCGGCTTTTTTAGAGAGCAACTTCCGAGGGAGCCTTCCAGTTCCCCTGATCGGAAATCATGTCACCACTGGTTATAGAGCATATTTCTGATCTGTCAGGCGTTTTACCGCGACCTTGCACAACTTGACGTCTCACGACCTGTCGATCAGGCGTGTACCAGCGCAATCGTGAACGAGACCACGATCATGCACGCAAAAGCAAAATTGATATTCATGAGGTTTCCATCCGAAACATGAGTGACGGCGCCATCTTGAACAGGTCACGGGAAAATAAAAAATTCGGCGTAATGATTTGAAAGATCGAAAAAAATGATACTTGGAGGTGTTTGCCTGGCCGCCCGTTTGTGTTTGTCCCGTGCTTTGGCTAATCTCGCCGAAGAGCGCAATTTCACGCATAAACGGGCAAAAACATGCACGACAACCATTCCGCTGCCGAGCTTCCATCCGTACGCCGGCAAAAAATCCTGTTGATCCTCGAACGAGACGGCAAGGTCATGGCCTCGGAGTTGAGCCAGCATTTCGCGGTGTCCGAAGACACCATCCGCCGGGATCTGGCGGAACTGGCCAGTGTCGGCCTGGTGCAGCGGGTACACGGCGGGGCGTTGCCGCGTCCCAAGGACACGGGCAAGGACTATTTCACCCGGATCAGTGAAACCGATGAGGTGAAAACCCATCTGGCGCAATTGGCTGCGCGACGGGTGCAAGACGGTCAGATCGTGGTGTTCGACTCCGGCACTACCACCTTGCAGATCGCGCGTTCGCTGCCGGCGGACATCGCCATTACCGCGATCACCGCGTCGCCGATGACCGCCATCACCTTGTCCGAATACAAAGGCATCAAGGTGATTCTGGCGGGCGGCCAGCTCAACCCGGCGACGATGTCGGCCAGCGGTCACGAAACCCTGCGGTTGCTGGCGGGCATCAAGGCCGATCTGCTGTTTACCGGGGTTTGCGCGATTCACCCGCAGGTGGGCTTGAGCTCACTGCATTTTGATGAAGTGCCGGTGAAACAGGCGATGCTCGACTGTGCCTCTCACGTGATTGCCGTCACCACGGCGGACAAACTCGGGGCGGTGGAACCCTTTGTCGTCGCGCCTTGCAACCGCGTGCACACGCTGATCACCGAACGACATGTGGCGTCTGGCAATGTTGAAGACTACCGGGGGCTGGGGATCGAGGTGGTGCAGGCGCAGGCTTGAGCACTTTTTTGTGTCCACCGAAGATCAAACTGTGGGAGCGGGCTTGCTCGCGAAGGCGGTGTGACTGCCGCTGAATATGTGTTGAATGTACCGACCCCTTCGCGAGCAAGCCCGCTCCCACAGGGATTGATGTCGAGCTCAAGTATCGAGGCCAGCACAAACACGTGATTGCCGTCACCACGGCGGACAAACTCGGGGCGGTGGAACCCTTTGTCGTCGCGCCTTGCAACCGCGTGCACACGCTGATCACCGAACGACATGTGGCGTCTGGCAATGTCGAGGACTACCGGGCGCTGGGGATTGATGTCGAGCTCAAATATCGAGGCCAGCACAAACAACATCCATGTTGAATGTATTGGCCGGTAACCTCAGCGCAGTCGCTCAAGCATCTGGTAGTACCACATGCCGGCGGCGAGCATCGGGTTGCCGAGCAGGTCGCCCATGGGCACGCGGATGTGCTGGCAGGCGGCGAAGGTGTCGAACTGTTCCAGCTGCCCGGTGATCGCACGGCCCATTATTTCGCCCATGATGTGGGTGGTGGCGATGCCGTGGCCGGAGTAGCCCTGGCAATACCAGACGTTGTCCGACAGCTTGCCCAGTTGCGGGATGCGGTTGATCACGATGCCCATCGCGCAGCTCCATTGGTAATCGATGGCCACGCCTTTGAGCGCCGGGAAGGTCTGCTCGATGCACGGACGCAGCTCGGCGGCGATATCGCGCGAATCCTTGCCGCTGTAGTTGGCGCCGCCCCCGAACAACAGGCGACCGTCAGCGGTGAGGCGGTAGTAATCGAGCACGAAGCGGCAGTCATAGACCGCCAGGTCTTCGGGGTTGATCTGTCTGGCCAGATCGCCCAGCGGCGCAGTGGTGACGATGCCGCCCATGGCCGGGAAAATCTTGCCCTTGAGCTTGCCCGGTTCCAGCTTGTGGTAGACGTCGCCGGCCAGCAGCACCTGGTTGGCGTCGATGTGTCCGTGGGCGGTGCGCACTCCAGGCGTGTCCCCATGGATGATCTCCAGCACTTCGCTGTTCTCGAAGATCAACGCACCGAGGCTTTCGGCTGCGCGGGCCTCGCCGATGCACAGGTTGAGCGGGTGCAGGTGCATGTTGCGGGTGTTCTTGATTGCGCCGTGGTAGAGGTCGCTTTGCAGCAGGTCGCGCACCTGGCTGCGGTCGAGCAGGCTGACCTCGTCACCCATGCCTCGGTGCACCGCCTCTTCGTAATCCTTGCGCAAGCCGGCCATGTGCGCGGGTTTGTACGCCGCGTGCAGGTGGCCGTGCTTGAGGTCGCAGGCGATGCCGTATTTTTCCACGCGCTGCCGGATGATCTGGTGCCCGCGCCAGCGCAGGTTCCAGATGAAATCATCGACTTCATCACCGATGGTGCGGCGCATCTGTTTGCGCATGGCTTCATCGCCCGACAGGCTGCCGGTGACCTGGCCGCCATTGCGCCCGGTGGCACCCCAGCCGATCTTGTGGCTTTCGACGATGGCGACCTTCAGGCCTTTTTCCGCCAGCTCGACGGCAGTGGCCACGCCAGTGAAACCGCCGCCGATGATCACCACGTCAACCCGGTGCCGGCCTTGCAGCGTCGGGTAATCGGTGTCCTGGTTGAGGGTGGCGGTGTAGTAGGAATTGCAACGTTGAGTCATGTCGGTGTCCAGGCAAAATTGGGAGAAACCAATGCCGGTCAGGTGAGCACAGTCATTGTGGGAGCGGGCTTGCTCGCGAAGAGGCCCGCACATCCAGCACTTGAGGTGACTGACACACCGCTTTCGCGAGCAAGCCCGCTCCCACAGGTTCTGTGTATGGCTGAGCAGGGTTCACGCGGACCGGGATAGCGAAGGAGGGGGCTCGCCGATCAGGCGAGCAGGGCGCTATCCGGCGGACGTGCGGAGTGACGCAGTTTGGAGCGGCGCAGGGCCATGGGCAGGTTGACGATGCGCTTCATGCAATGCCGTCCACGGCCAGCAGCGAGGTGGCCTGGATCGAGAGGTTCAGCAGGTGCTGTTCTGACGGCAAAGTACGCATGGCGCAGGTTTCCGGCGGCGGAAATCGTCGGTGGCCAGTAGCACAAGCCATCCGGGGGATGGCTGGATACTAGGGAGGATTGCGGCGCGTGTAAATGTTTGATTCAGAACATCAGGTGCACACCCAGGCCGATCAACCCGCAGCCGATCAACACCTCGATCACCCCGCGCTTGAATCCAAGCAATGCAACGCCCGCGACTATCGCGATCAGCAACGAAGGCCAGTCCAGTGCTCCTTCGAAGCCTTTGGGCCACAGCACGTGGTAGGCAAAGAAACAGGCCAGGTTGAGAATCACGCCCACCACGGCGGCCGTAATGGCCGTCAGTGGCGCGGTGAACTTGAGTTCGTTGTGCGTCGATTCCACCAGCGGCCCGCCGGCGAGGATGAACAGGAACGAGGGCAGGAAGGTGAACCAGGTCACCAGCGATGCGGCGATGGCGCCGGCAACGAAGGCCTGATCCGGGCCGAAGACCTGATGCACGTAGGCGCCGATAAAACCGACGAAGGCGACAACCATGATCAACGGCCCCGGCGTGGTTTCACCGAGTGCCAGGCCGTCGATCATCTGCGTCGGCGTCAGCCATCCGTAGTGGCCGACCGCGCCCTGGTAGACATACGGCAACACCGCGTAGGCGCCGCCAAAGGTCAGCAGCGCGGCCTTGGTGAAGAACCAGGCCATCTGGGTCAGCGTGCCTTCCCAGCCGAACAGTGCGGTGAGCATGGCCATGGGCAGTGTCCACAAGATCGCACCGATCACGGCCAGACGCGCCAGTTTCCAGCCACTGAAGCGGGCGTGTCCGGGGGTTGGGGTGTCGTCGTCGATCACTGCCGGGCCGTAGGAGCGTTTCGCAGCGCTGTGGCCACCGGTCCTGAATTTTTCCGGTGCCAGTCGCCCGCCGAAATAACCGATGACCGCCGCGCCGAGCACGATCAACGGAAACGGCACATTGAGCACGAAGATGGCCATGAAGGACGCGGCGGCGATGCCCCATAACCAGCCGTTCTTCAGCGCCCTCGAGCCGATCCGGTGAGCCGCCTGCACCACGATTGCCGTGACCGCAGGCTTGATCCCGTAGAACAGTCCGGCGACCACGGGCACGTCACCAAAGGCGATGTACACCCAGGACAGCGCAATCAGGATGAACAGCGACGGCAATACAAACAGCACGCCAGCGATCACACCGCCCCAGGTCCGGTGCATCAGCCAGCCGATGTAGGTCGCCAACTGCTGAGCCTCAGGCCCGGGCAGCAACATGCAATAGTTGAGGGCATGCAGAAAGCGCCGCTCGGAGATCCAGCGCCGGCGTTCGACCAGCTCCTGATGCATGATCGAAATCTGCCCCGCCGGCCCGCCGAAACTGATGAAACCAAGCTTGAGCCAGAACAGGAAGGCTTCGCGCAGGCTGATGGACCGGGGTTGCAGTACATCCTGTTGCGTGATCGGGGAGGGCGTGGGGCTCAAGCGGAAACTCCTTGTGCAGAAAAGCTTTGAGCCGATGACTGTAGCTAGGCCGGAGCGCGTTGCATAGCCGCCTCATGCGGCCTATCTGCCCAGCGCTCGACGGCTGACCGGTCGCTGTCACGGGCATCGACCCAGCGTGCGCCGGACGCCACGTCTTCGCGTTTCCAGAACGGCGCGTCGGTTTTCAGGTAGTCCATGATGAATGCACAGGCTTCGAAAGCGGCTTGACGATGGGGGCTGCTGACGCCGACAAACACGATCGGCTCGCTGATCGACAACGGGCCGATCCGATGCACGATCTGCACGGCGTTCAATGGCCATCGGGCCCTGGCATTGTCGACGATTTTTTGCAGCGAACGTTCGGTCATGCCCGGGTAGTGCTCCAGAAACAACCCGCTGATCGCCTCACCCTGATTGATGTCGCGCACATAGCCGACGAAGTTGACCACGGCACCCACCCCCGGATCGTGTGCCTGCAGGCTGTCGATCAGCCGGCCGACGTCGAACATTTCACGCTGGACCCGAACCGACATGTCTCAACCCCCGGTGACCGGTGGAAAAAAGGCGATCTCGTCATAGTCCTCGATCACCCGGTCTGGATGGCACAGCTCCTGGTTCAGCGCACACATCAGGTTGCTTTCACCCAGCACATGGCTCCACACCTCACCGCGAGCCATCAGCAGTCGGCGCACGTCCTCGATGGTCTTGAGGCTGTCGGTCAGGGGCAGTTTTTCACCGCCCAGGTTGAGCTGCTCGCGGTAACGGGCGAAGTAATTGATCAGGATCATTGCGCGTCCTCGAACTTGAAATGACCGGAGCGGCCACCTTGTTTACTCAGCAGGCGGATGTCATCGATGACCATGCCCCGGTCTACCGCCTTGCACATGTCATAGAGGGTCAGCGCCGCCACGCTGACGGCGGTCAGGGCTTCGAGTTCGACCCCAGTCTGGCCCTCGACGCGGCACGTACTGAGGATTTTCACGCTGTCGGGTGTGCAGGCCTTGAGTTCGACGTGGATCGAACTGAGCAGAAGGGTGTGGCACAGCGGGATCAGCTCATGGGTTTTCTTTGCCGCCATGATTCCAGCGATCCGCGCCACGGCAAATACGTCGCCCTTGGGGTGGCCGTCGCTTTGAATCAGCTTCAGGGTTTCCGGGCGCATCCGCACCCAGGCCTGGGCCTGGGCTTCACGCAGCGTCGAGGTTTTTTCGCTGACATCGACCATGTTGGCGCGACCCTGGCTATCGAGGTGGGTCAGGCCATCGGGCGATGCATCTGAAATGTCTGTCATGGGAGTTTCCTGCGCTTGCCAGCGCGGTGATCAGGTGAAGGCATCATGCCGGGCTGTAAATGCGTGGTGCGTTGCGGTGGGGGATGTGAATCAGGTTGAGGCGATGTTTGATTGCCCATTGCACGGTCAGGGCGGTGGGTGCCGACAGACTGACCAGCGTACCGAGCCTGGCCCTGACGGCCTTGTGGATCAGTTCGAGGCTGCAACGGCTGGTGACCACGGTGAAGCCGCAACGGCTGTCGATGCCGGCGTGTTGCAGGGCACCGATCAACTTGTCCAGCGCGTTGTGGCGGCCAATGTCTTCGCGGCAGATCAGCGCGTTGCCTTGGGGGTCGAAGTACAGCGCCGCGTGCAGCGCACCGCTGCTGCGGGCCATTTGTTGGGCCTGTTCGATGCGGTTGCGGATGTCGATGAAATGCTCGGCGGGCGGCAGGGCAACCGACTCCAGAATCTGCAGTTTCGGCAGGGCCTGCTCCAGCGCTTCCACACCGCACAGCCCGCAACCACTGGTGCCGGCCATTTGCCGACGATGGTTCTTCAGCGCCCAGAATGCGCGGCTGGAGATCTGCACGTCGGCTTGAACGGCCTGGTCGAATCGGGTGAGGCGCAAGTCGTAGATTTCGCTCTGGTCCTCAACGATGTCGTTGCTGACGCTGAAGCCACGGATGAAGTCTTCGAGGTTGCCCGGCGACACCATCATCACCGCCTGACTCAGACCGTTGTAGGTGATTGCCAGGGCAATCTCTGATGCCAGCGCCGCCTGACAGACTGACGCGGCGTTGTCGTACTCGCGAAAGTTCACACTCAACGGTTGGGGCGCGGGGGCATTGGTGTCGCTTCGAACATCGGTTTGTTCAACTTGGCACAACATGAAAAGAACCTCGATGCGCTGAATTAAGTTCAGGCTACGGGTAACTTTAAACAGCGTCCAATCGCTTGTTCCGATGTGCCGATTGGTGATGTCTATCAAACTGGGCAAACATGCCCGGTTCGGTTTTATATAAAGCCGAAACTTGATCAGTCAGTCCGGCTGAATAACGTTCGTGCTTCGGCGAAACACTTTTCGGCAATCGCCGAACGCGGTTCGGTCTTGCGCATCACCAGGCCCAGGGGCGCGAGTACGCTGGCGTCCGGCAATTCGATGAACGCCAGGTGTTCGATGGGCTCTTCCAGGCCACTGTCCAGCGGCATGATCGCGCAGCAGAAACCCTCGTGAATCGCCTGCAGCAACTGGTAAGTCGAATCGCTTTCCAGGATCGGTTGCGGGTCCAGTCCGCGGCTGCGAAAGCTCAGGTCGATGGATTTGCGGTAGTGCATGCCGTTGCTGAGCATCCCCAGCGGCAGTTCGGCGGCGTCCTCCCAGCTCATTTGCGTGCCGTCGAAATGGAAGTGGCGATTGTCGTACAGCAGGCCGACGCGGGTTTCGCCGATCTCGAAAAACTCGAAATAGCTCGGGTTGACGTGATCGAGGTAGCACACGCCCAGGTCCAGCTGATTGTTGCCAAGGCCCTCGATGATCTGGTCGGAACTTAAAGACGACAGGCTGTACTTGAGCTCGGGAAAGCTGCGGGACAGGCCCTGAATGTAGGTGACCGGGTTGAAGCTGCTGAGGGGTACCAGCCCCAGGCGCAGGTTGCCCACGAGCTGGCCCCGGCACGCGGCGGCCTCGGCGAAGAGCCCGTCGTGGGCGGCCAGCAGGGTCCTGGCCCACGCCAGCACCCGTTCGCCGGCCTCGGTAAAACCCTCGAAGCGCTGGCCTCGGGTGACCAGCACCAGGTCCAGTTCATCCTCAAGGTTGCGCAGGCGCATCGACAGCGTGGGCTGGGTGATGTGGCAGCGCGCGGCCGCCTGGCCGAAGTGGCGGGTCTGCTCCAGGGCGATCAGGAACTTGAGTTGTTTGATGTCCATGACGGCACCTGCTGGCGGGGAGTGAAGGGTTAAGTATTGACTCAGGTGCGCAAGACACAAGGCGAGGCAGAAATCGTGAGCCGAGACGATCTCATTGTCTTCGGTGTGCGTCCAATCACTGCTATCTAAGGTGTTATCGACGGGCTCTATCATTGCTGTTGTTTCTGGTCTTTTTATATTGATAGATTGGCTCGATAGTCTGGTTGGTTAGAGTGATTAGACACGGCTTGAATTATCGAATTAGTCTCCGGAAGTCATTTAATCAATATCTGCCGGAGAACCCCATGAGCGTCAAACCGGATGCATTGTTTATACCCCTGAATATTGCCGTGTTGACCGTTAGCGATACCCGCGAATATGCCAATGACACCTCCGGCCAACTACTCGTCAGTCGTTTGCTGGAAGCCGGCCACACCCTCAGCGAGCGCAACCTGCTCAAGGACGACCTGTACAAGATCCGCGCGCAGGTGGCGAACTGGATTGCCGACGACGGCATCCAGGTGGTGCTGATCACGGGCGGCACCGGGTTTACCGGCCGCGACAGCACACCCGAGGCGGTGGCCTGTTTGCTGGATAAACAGATCGAAGGCTTCGGTGAGCTGTTCCGGGCGATTTCGATCCTCGACATCGGCACCTCGACGGTGCAGAGCCGGGCATTGGCCGGGCTGGCCAATGGCACGCTGGTCTGCTGCCTGCCGGGTTCCACGGGTGCCTGCCGCACCGCGTGGGAAGGCATCCTCGCCGAGCAACTCGACGCGCGCCACCGGCCGTGCAATTTCGTACCGCACCTCAAGCCTATGCAGGCTTGCGGGACGCGGGGATGAGCTATTCACCCTTGATGTCGGTGGCGGATGCCATCGAACGGTTGCTGACAATGGCCGAGGCACAGAGGATTGAAGACAGTGAAGCGGTGCCGCTCAGTGCCGCACGGCAACGGGTGTTGGCCAACGACCTGGTGGCGACCCTCGATCTGCCGCCGTGGCCGAACAGCGCCATGGACGGCTATGCCCTGAATGTCGACGGTTGGGACGGGGCACCGCTGACCGTGTCGCAACAGGTATTTGCCGGTCACGCCCCCGAAGCCCTGGCACCGGGAACCTGCGCGCGGATCTTCACCGGCGCCCCGGTTCCGCCGGGTGCCAACGGCGTGGAGATGCAGGAGAACACGCAAGTACTGGATGACGGACGTATCCGCTTCAAGCAGCCATTGAGCGCCGGCAGTAACATCCGCACGCAAGGTCAGGAGAACCGCGTCGGCGATGTGCTGCTGCGCGCCGGCAAGCGCCTCGGTCCGTTCGAACTGGCGGTCGCGGCAGCGCAGGGCTGCACCCATGTGCAGGTCGTGCGGCGACCACGGGTGGCGTTGCTGTCCACCGGCAATGAACTGGTCGATCCGGGCACACCGCTCAAGCCCGGCAGCATCTACAACAGCAACCGCACATTGTTGAGCCATTGGTTGAATGCGTTGGGTTGCGAGGTCATCGAGGCCGGCATTCTCCCCGACGAGCCACGCCAGACGCGACTCAAGCTCGAACAGCTGCGACACACGGCGGACCTGATGCTCAGCACGGGCGGCGTGTCCGCCGGTGACGCCGACTGCCTCGGCCAGGTACTGCGCGAGTGCGGCAAGCCGTTGCTGTGGAAACTCTCGATCAAACCCGGCAAGCCATTGACCGTGGGCCACTTCGGCCGCGTGCCGGTGATTGGCCTGCCGGGCAATCCGACCTCGGCGTTGGTCACTTTCGGTCTGTTGGCCCGGGTTTATCTGTTGCGAATTCAGGGGGTCGAAGACGTCGAGCCTTTGAGCTTCCCGGTCAGGGTCGGCTTTGCCTGGCCCAAACCTGGAAGCCGCCGCGAGTACCTGCGGGCGAAACTCGAAGCCGGTCGCGCGGTGCTCTATCCGAACCAGAGTTCCGGCGTGTTGCTGGGCGCATCCTGGGCCGATGGGCTGGTGGAAGTGCCGGAAGGTTGCACGCTGGAAGCTGGCGACACGGCGCGGTTTATTCCCTTCAGCGAGCTGTTCTGAATACACCTGAAATACCTGTGGGAGCGGGCTTGCTCGCGAAGAGGCCGGCACATTCAACAGAGAGGTTGACTGACCTGACGCCTTCGCGAGCAAGCCCGCTCCCACAGGTTTTGCGTTTTTCCTGAAAATCAGTTCAACACAAAATCCACCGGCTCCAGTTGCGGTGGCAGTTCCGTCACACCCAGGGCCGTCAGCACATCGCGCTCGATATTGCGCACGATGGCATCGGTGGGCAGGTCGTTTTCGTCGCGGCCGAAGGGGTCTTCCAGTTCATCGGCAATCGCATCCAGGCCGAAAAAGGTGTAGCTGACAATCGCGGTGAAAATCGGTGTCAGCCAGCCCAGGGGTTCGGCCATGGCAAAGGGCAAGAGGATGCAGAACAGGTAGATGGTGCGGTGCAGCAGCAGGGTGTAGGGGAAGGGTAACGGGGTGTTCTTGATCCGTTCACAGACGGCCTGGGCATGGGTCAGGCTGGTCAAATGGTTGGCCATGAGCGTGTAGCGCCAGTCGTTGATCGCCCCGGACTCGTTGAGTGACGAGCACTGTTGACCGACCTGCATCAGTATCTGCCCGCTGATGTCCGTGGTGTTGCCCTTGGGCATCGGGTGCAGCCAGTCGCCACTGGCGGCCATCTCGTTTTCCTGGCGCAGGCGCGCGTTGAGGGCATGGGCGAAGCCGCAGAGGTTGCTGAGGATCGTGTGGCGCTCAGCGGTGTCCTTGATCATCAGGGTTTCACGAATCATCGAGCGGATCTCCACGATCACATCGCCCCAGGCCTTGCGCGCTTCATACCAGCGGTCGTAGCAGGCGTTGTTGCGAAAGCTCATGAAGATCGACAGCGACAAACCCAGCAGCGTGAAGGGCGTGGCGCTGACCTTGGAAAAGTAGCTGGGATGCAAGGTTTCGATGAGCACGATGGCCGAGGCGAGCAGCGTCACCATCAGGCTGCGCCAGGCGATGCGTTTGGCAATCGAACCCTTGAGGGACGTCAGCACGCCGATCAGGTTGGGTTTGGGTCTCACGATCATGGGTTTCAGCCGCCCGTCATGTTCATGAAGCGAATGACCTGAACATCGTCGTTCACTTCGAAGTTGTGTCGATAAGGCTTGAGTTTCATCGCCTCGATAATGGCTTTTTCCAGGCGCTCGGGCTGTCCGGGGTGGCTGCGCAAGACCGCCTTGAGATCCACGGAGTGCTCATTGCCCAGGCACAGCAGCAGGCGTCCCTCCACGGTCAGCCGCACCCGATTGCAGGTGCCGCAAAAGTTGTGGCTGTGGGGTGAGATGAACCCCAGGCGAATCTGCGGCGCCTCGGCCAGGCGCCAGTAGCGCGACGGACCCTGGGTCGACTCGGCGGAATCAATCAAAGTGTAGCGTTCGGCAATGCGTTCGCGGACCTTGCTACTTGCGAAAAACGATTCGGCGCGGCTGTGCTCGTCGATGGTGCCCAACGGCATTTCCTCGATGAAGGAGATGTCGAGGTTACGGTCGATGGCGAAGCTCACCAGATCATTGATCTCATGGTCGTTGCGGCCTTTCATGACCACGCAATTGAGCTTGGTGTTGCGAAATCCCGCCTGGTTGGCCGCGTCGATGCCTTTGATCACCTGCGCCAGGTCACCGGTGCGGGTCAGTTCGCGAAAACGTTGCGGGTCCAGGCAATCGAGGCTGATGTTGAGGCGCTTGACCCCGGCTTCGAACAACGGCCCGGCCAGTTTGGCCAACTGCGAACCGTTGGTGGTCATGCACAGTTCACGCAGGCCGGGCAGGGCGGCGATCTTCTCGCACAACTGCACCACGCCCGGACGGATCAGCGGCTCGCCCCCGGTCAGGCGGATCTTGCGGGTGCCCAGCGCCACGAAGCTTTGTGCCAGTTGATAAATCTCTTCCAGGGTCAGCACCCGTTGGCGGGGCAGAAACTGCATGTCCTCGGCCATGCAATACACGCAACGGAAATCGCAGCGGTCGGTGACCGACATCCGCAGATAGTCCACGCGCCGGGAGAATCCATCGATCAAGACTTGTTCTGACATGACACCCTCGCTTGGCACGCATTGAATGAATGTTCCGTGTAGGAGCGAGCCTGCTCGCGATGGTCGTTAACGATTACGCGCGCTTGCTGGCTGAACGCGGTGCTCTTGAGTCCATCGCGAGCAGAACTCGCTCCTACAAAAAATGCGCTGAAAACGGGTTTATTGAGCGCAGATGTAGGAGCGAGCCTGCTCGCGATGGTCGTAAACGATTACGCGTGCGTGCTGGCTGAACGCGGTGCTCTTGAGTCCATCGCGAGCAAGCTCGCTCCTACAAAAAATGCGCTGAAAACGGATTTGTTGAGCGCAGGTGTAGGAGCGAGCCTGCTCGCGATGGTCGTTAACGATTACGCGTGCTTGCTGGCTGAACGCGGTGCTCTTGAGTCCATCGCGAGCAAGCTCGCTCCTACAAAAAATGCGCTGAAAACGGATTTGTTGTGCGCAGATGTAGGAGCGAGCCTGCTCGCGATGGTCGTTAACGATTACGCGCGCTTGCTGGCTGAACGCGGTGCTCTTGAGTCCATCGTGAGCAGAACTCGCTCCTACAAAAAATGCGCTGAAAACGGATTTGTTGTGCGCAGGCTAAGAGCAACTTGTCGGCCCGTCCAATCACTATTAGTAACCGGTTGATCGAGTGCATCTATGATGGATCAGATAGCAGCATTAACGGCTGTTTAAATCTTATAAATCATTGATAAACAACAATAAATATCAATGATAAATATCCTCGATCATGTGGTCGTAAATAGCGATTAGACAATAATTATTCCCTGTTCATATGCTTTCTCCGTCAAACGATCAATGGCCTGAATCAGGTCACGGAGAAGTACCATGTCTCAAGTCGACCGCTACAAACCCTACAAAGGTGCCGCCGCTGGTTGGGGCGCGCTGATTGCTGTTACCAAAAACTGGCTGGGCAGTGAAAACGCGCTGAAGAATATTCGCGCCATGCTCAAGACCAACCAGAACGGCGGGTTCGATTGCCCCGGTTGTGCCTGGGGCGAGTCGCCGGAAAACGGCATGGTCAAGTTCTGCGAGAACGGCGCCAAGGCGGTTAACTGGGAAGCCACGGGCCGTTTGGTCGACCCGGCCTTCTTCAACAAATACAGTGTCTCGGCGCTGGCCGAGCAGAGCGATTACTGGCTGGAGTATCAGGGTCGCCTGACCCACCCGATGCGCTATGACGCGGCCACCGACCGTTACGTGGAAACCACTTGGGACGAAGCGTTCGCGCTGATCGCCCGGCACCTCAACGCGCTGGAATCGCCGGATCAGGCCGAGTTCTATACCTCGGGCCGGGCCAGCAACGAAGCCGCCTTTCTCTATCAGCTGTTCGTCCGGGCCTACGGTACCAACAACTTTCCGGACTGCTCCAACATGTGCCACGAAGCCAGCGCGGTGAGCATGATCGAAAGCCTCGGCGTGGGTAAAGGCACCGTGGTGTTCGACGACCTGGAACATGCCGATGCGATTTTCGTCATCGGTCAGAACCCCGGCACCAACCACCCGCGGATGCTTGAACCGTTGCGCGAAGCGGTCAAGCGCGGTGCCCAGGTGATCTGCATCAACCCACTCAAAGAGCGCGGGCTGGAGCGCTTCCAGCACCCACAGCACCCGATCGAAATGCTGCTGAACGGCTCCGAGCCGACCAACACAGCGTACTTCCGCCCGGCACTGGGTGGCGACATGGCGGTCATGCGCGGCATGGTCAAGTTCCTGCTGCAGTGGGAGCGCGAAGCTCAGGTCAGCGGCGGCGAACCGGTGTTCGACCATGAGTTCATCGCCGAACACACCTCGGAGATGGGCGCCTACCTGGGCGAAGTCGACGCAACCAGTTGGGAGCACATCGAGCAGCAGTCGGGCATGCCATTGGCGGACATCGAACTCGCCGCCCGCATGTACGCCCGGTCCAAGCGGGTGATCATGTGCTGGGCGATGGGCCTGACCCAGCACACGCACTCGGTGCCGACGCTGCAGGAAGTCATCAACCTGATGCTGCTGCGCGGCAACGTCGGCCGTCCCGGCGCAGGCCTGTCACCGGTTCGCGGTCACAGTAACGTGCAGGGCGACCGCACCATGGGCATCAACGAGCTGGCGCCCACCGATTTGCTCGATGCCCTGGAAAAACGCTTCTCCTTCAAGCCACCTCGCGAGCACGGTCACAACACCGTGATGGCGATTGGCGCGATGGAGCAGGGGCGTTCGAAAGTGTTTATCGCCCTGGGTGGCAACTTCGCCCAGGCCACCCCCGACACGCCACGCACCCACGCCGCGTTGCGTAAATGCGACCTCACCGTGCACATCGCCACCAAGCTTAACCGCAGCCATCTGGTCACCGGCCGTGAAGCGCTGATCCTGCCGTGCCTGGGCCGCACCGACATCGATATCCAGGCCGAAGGGCCGCAAGGCGTCACCGTGGAAGACACCTTCAGCATGATCCATATCTCCCACGGTCAACTGAAACCGAAGTCGAAACACCTGCGCTCCGAGCCTGCGATCATTGCCGGCATCGCCGCCGCGACACTGGGCAAGCACCCGATCGACTGGAACTGGGCCATCGGCGACTACGGTCGCATCCGCAACATGATTGCCGACACCATTCCCGGTTTCGAAGATTTCAACCATCGCTTGCTGCATCCGGGCGGTTTCCACATGCCCAACGACGCGGCCAGGCGCATCTGGAAAACCGCCAGCGGCAAGGCCCAGTTCACTCCGAGCGTGCTGCCGGAGCACCTGATCAGCGAGGGCGTGCGCAACCTGACGGTCAAGCCACACCTGATTCTGCAGACCATGCGCTCCCACGATCAGTACAACACCACGCTGTATGGCCTGGATGACCGTTATCGCGGGGTGTACGGCATGCGCGACGTGGTGTTCGCCAACGAGCAGGACATTCGCCGGCTGGGTTTTGAGCCCGGGCAGAAGGTCGACCTGGTGGCGCTGTGGGACGACGAGCGCGAGCGTCGGGTCAGCGGTTTCACCCTGATCGCCTACGACATTCCGGCCGGTCAGGCAGCGGCGTACTACCCCGAGACCAACCCGCTGGTGCCGCTGGAAAGTTACGGTGACCGCACCTTCACCCCGACTTCCAAGTTCATCGCCATCCGGCTGGAGCAGGCGAAGGCCAGCAACCTGATTTCGACTTCCGCCGCGTAGCACCGGGGGCGGCCGGGTGCCGCTCACCTAACCCTTTCGACTTGTGTTGGCTGCAGGCCCCCCGGCCTGACGGTGGCCCGGCCGTGTGCCGCCGTTTTTCAGCCGCAATGAGGATATCGACATGTTTAACCTGGAGGCACTGGACCTGGCGCGCATTCAATTCGCGTTCACGGTTTCGTTCCATATCATCTTTCCCGCCATCACCATCGGGCTGGCCAGTTTCCTGGCGGTGCTCGAAGGGCTTTGGCTGAAGACCCACAACGACACCTACCGCGATCTCTACCATTTCTGGTCGAAGATCTTCGCCGTCAACTTCGGCATGGGCGTGGTCTCGGGGCTGGTCATGGCCTACGAGTTCGGCACCAACTGGAGCCGTTTCTCCGACTTCGCCGGCAGCATCACCGGGCCGTTGCTGACCTATGAAGTGCTCACGGCGTTCTTCCTCGAGGCCGGTTTCCTCGGGGTCATGCTGTTCGGCTGGAACCGGGTAGGGCGCGGCTTGCACTTCTTCTCGACGGTCATGGTCGCCATCGGCACCCTGATTTCGACCTTCTGGATTCTTGCGTCCAACAGCTGGATGCAAACGCCCCAGGGCTTCGAGATCGTCGACGGTCGGGTGATGCCGCTGGACTGGCTGGCCATCGTGTTCAACCCGTCGTTCCCGTACCGCCTGGCGCACATGGCGATTGCCGCTTTCGTGGCCACGGCATTCTTTGTCGGCTCGTCGGCGGCGTGGCACCTGCTGCGCGGCAACGACACCAAACAAGTGCGCAAGATGCTGTCGATGGCGTTGTGGATGGCCTTGATCGTCTGCCCGATCCAGGCGGTGGTCGGTGACGCCCACGGCTTGAACACCCTGGAACATCAACCGGCGAAGATCGCTGCCATCGAAGGGCACTGGGAAAACAACGGGAGCGAAGCCACGCCCCTGGTGCTGTTCGGCATCCCCGACATGCAGGCTGAGAAAACCAGGTACGCCATCGAGATTCCGTACCTGGGCAGCCTGATCCTGACCCACAGCCTCGACAAGCAGATCCCGGCGCTCAAGAGCTTCCCGAAAGAGGACCGACCCAATGCGACGGTGGTCTTCTGGAGTTTCCGCGTCATGGCCGGGCTGGGCATGTTGATGGTGCTGGCCGGCGTGCTCGGCCTGGCCCTGCGCCGCAGCGGCGCCATCTACCGCAATCGCTGGTTCCTGCGCCTGATGTTGTGGATGGGCCCAAGTGGCCTGATCGCCATGCTGGCCGGGTGGATCACCACCGAAGTCGGGCGCCAGCCGTGGGTGGTGTATGGCCTGTTGCGTACCGCCGATGCCGCGTCCAATCACAGCGTCGCGCAGTTGAGCATCTCGCTGGCGCTGTTCGTGGTGATCTATTTCTCGGTGTTCACGGTGGGCATCGGCTACATGATGAAACTGGTCGGCAAAGGACCACAGCCCCATCACGGGCATCCGGTCGACGGGCACTCCGATCAGCTGGTCACACCGCGCCGGCCGCTGTCCGCCGACGCAGAAATTCTCGAAACCGACGCCCGCGTCAATTGAAGGAAGGGAGTTGAGTCATGGGTATTCAAGGTATCGATTTATCGCTGATCTGGGGCGTGATCATCGCCTTCGGCGTGATGATGTACGTGATCATGGACGGCTTCGATCTGGGGTTGGGCATTCTGTTTCCGCTGATCCCGGATGCGAAGGAGCGCGATGTGATGATGAACACCGTGGCACCGGTCTGGGACGGTAACGAGACCTGGCTGGTGCTGGGCGGCGCGGCGCTGTATGGCGCGTTCCCGCTGGCCTATTCAGTGATTCTGGAAGCGCTGTACCTGCCGCTGATCCTGATGTTGTGCGGCTTGATCTTTCGCGGTGTGGCGTTCGAGTTCCGTTTCAAGGCCAGCCCTGAAAAGCGTCATGTCTGGGACATGGCGTTCATCGGCGGTTCGCTGCTGGCGACCTTTTCCCAGGGCGTGGTGATCGGCACTTACATTGCCGGCATCCCGGTGGTCGATCGCCAGTTCGCCGGCGGTTCGCTGGACTGGCTGGCACCGTTTCCGCTGTTCTGCGGTGTCGGTCTGATCGTCGCTTATGCGCTGCTCGGCAGCACCTGGTTGCTGGTCAAGACCGAAGGCATGCTCGAATCGCGGATGCGCCTGTTCACCCGGCCCCTGGCCTGGCTGCTGTTGGCGGTGATTGGTGTGATCTGTGTGTGGACGCCCATCCTCCATCCGGAAATCGCCACGCGTTGGTTTGCCCATGCGCACCTGGCGGTGTTCGGAGGCCTGGCGCTGCTGGCCTTGCTGGCGATGTTCGGCTTGCTCAGGACCCTGCGCCAACGTCACACCCATTGGCCGTTCGCCTTCACCCTTATGCTGGTGTTCCTGGGTTACATCGGCCTGGCGTTCAGTATCTGGCCGAACATCGTGCCGCCGTCGATCAGCCTGTGGGCAGCGGCGTCACCGCCAACCAGCCAGTTGTTCATCCTGATCGGCGCGCTGTTCATTCTGCCGATCATCCTGATGTATACGGTCTGGAGCTATTACGTATTCCGCGGCAAAGTGAGGATTGGCGATGGCTACCATTGATTCTTGTGAACGGGCACCTTGGTACAAGCGACTTGGGTGGCTGGTGGTGATCTGGTTGGGCAGTGTGGTTGCCTTAGGCGTGGTGGCGGGGGCATTGCGGATGTTGATGCATGCGGCTGGGATGAGTAGCCACTGATGGCCAGTCATTTAAGAGTTCCAGTTCACTTTGATGCGTATGTATGGATTGGATTGGGTGAATATCCAATCCTGCGGTAACGGCCACCTATGGTTCCGCTCTTACAGCGGGTCACTTGGAAAAGCGGAGCGCCGCCCGGCCCCAAGTAACCAAGGGGTCTTGCCCCTGACGTTCGGTGCCTCGCTCCGGTCCTGCTCCGTGGGCCCGCCGCCATCGGCCATCCATGGCCGGCGGCGGCTAACCCGGCATCCATGCCGGGTTGCCCACTACGCAGAACCTCCGCTCGGCCTCACGAGGGGGCGTGTACCGCAAAAAGCGCCCGAGGCGGCCTATCGGCCGGCCTGATCACAATTGAAGTCGTTTCCCTGTAGGAGCGAGCTTGCTCGCGAAAAACGCCAGGACAACGCGGGCATTCAGACAACCCGCGTTATCGTTGACGTCCATCGCGAGCAGGCTCGCTCCTACAGGTACGAGGTAGCTCGGGCTTTTGATTTTGATCTGTCCCATCGGCCTGCCTGCCCGATCGCAATTGAGCTCGTTTCCGTGTAGGAGCGAGCTTGCTCGCGAAAAACGCCAGGACAACGCGGGCATTCAGACAACCCGCGTTATCGTTGATGTCGCTTCGCGAGCAAGCATCGCTCCTACAGGTACGAGGTAGCTCGGGCTTTTGATTTTGATCTGCCCCATCGGCCTACCTGCCCGCAATTGAGCTCGTTTCCGTGTAGGAGCGAGCTTGCTCGCGAAAAACGCCAGGACAACGCGGGCATTCAGACAGCCCGCGTTATCGTTGACGTCCATCGCGAGCAGGCTCGCTCCTACAGGTACGAGGTAGCTCTGGCTTTTGATTTTGATCTGTCCCATCGGCCTGCCTGCCCGATCGCAATTGAGCTCGTTTCCGTGTAGGAGCGAGCTTGCTCGCGAAAAACGTCTGAACAACGCGGGCATTCAGACAGCCCGCGTTATCGTTGACGTCCATCGCGAGCAGGCTCGCTCCTACAGGTACGAGGTAGCTCGGGCTTTTGATTTTGATCTGCCCCATCGGCCTGCCTGCCCGATCGCAATTGAGCTCGTTTCCGTGTAGGAGCGGGCTTGCTCGCGAAAAACGTCTGAACAACGCGATCAAGCAGACAACCCGCGTTATCGTTGGTGTCCTTCGCGAGCCAGCATCGCTCCTGCAGGTGCCCCGTTGGATGGCCCGTCCGCGGCACATTCAGAGTCTTGTCATTACTGCGCCCCAAACATCGCCGTCCAGTAAATCCCCGCATCGCTCTTCGGATCGGTCGCGTAAGCCGCGCCCAGTTCGCGGAACTGTGGGTTCATCAGGTTGGCGCAATGGCCGGGGCTGGCCAGCCAGCCTTCGACCACCTTGTGTGCGGTGTCTTGGCCGGCGGCGATGTTTTCGCCGATCTGCTGGAAGTCGTAGCCGGCCAGTTCCGCGCGGTCGCCCGGGGTGCGGCCATCGCGGTCCTTGTGATCGAAGTAGTTGTTGTTGGCCATGGAGCGGGCGTTGCCTTCGGCGGCGGTGGCCAGCGCGGCGTTCCAGGCCAGCGGTGGCGCGGCGGCGAAGGATTGCGCGCCGCACTGGCGTGGCCGGGTGCGTGCGGCGTTGAGTTCGGTGAGCAGCTTCTGGCCTTCGGCCTGCGCGTCGCCCAGGCGTGCGCTCAACAACGGCCGTGCGACGACGATGCGCCATTCACGGTCCTGGCGGCTGACGCCGACATCGACGAATTGCGGGTCGAGGACGATCTGGCAAAAGCTCTCCTGAATCGCCTTCATCGCCGAGGCGGCATCGCGAGGCCCGGACAGGCTGATGGCTTGCACATTCTTCATGGGATAACCGGCAGTGACCATGGCCTGCTGCAGATTACCGATGTTCGGGGCGGTCAGCACCAGGCGCGGGTCGGCCGACAGGGGTGGCAGCTCCGATGAAGCCTGGCCTGCGCAGCGCTGCGGTTGGCTACGGTAGACGTTGATCGATTCGATCAATTGCGCTTCGTCGGCCGCGACGGCGTTGGCGGCGAATACCAGGCTCAGTGATACACCGGCCAAACGCATTGCGGATGAAATGAAACCCATGAAAATCCCCCTTGAGCAGATTGCGCCCATGATGCGCGAAGTTGGCCCATTTAAGACAACGGATTTATCCAGAGTGTAGTGGGGTGGGCGAAATCATTTCACTACTAGACTCAATTGAACCACTCACCATGTGACACCGACCATGCGCTTCGACTGGATCGCCACCTGCCTCGCCCTGACGTTGCTTGCCGGCCCGGTATCCGCTACGGATCAAGCGCAAAAGCAGGAAGCGGCCGAGAACAAGGCCGAGGTGCTGGAACACAAAGCCGCCGAGAGCAACAACCCGGCACCAGCGCCCAAGGCAGAAGCGATTACCCCGTCAGAAGTCCAGGCTGTCGACCCGGCCGGCGCCGCGCCGCTGGACGATGCGATCACCTGCCTGGCCCGGTCCATTTACTGGGAAGCCAAGGGCAAGGACGCCGCCGACATGGAGGCGGTGGCCAATGTGGTCATGAATCGCCTGGGCCACGAGGGCTTTCCGGACACGGTGTGCAAAGTGGTCAAGCAGGGTTCGGAAACCAAGAGTTGCCAGTTTTCCTGGTGGTGCGACGGTAAATCCGATTCGGTCCAGGAGGAAGTGCCTTACGCGATGGCCAAGGAAATCGCGCGCAAGGCCCTGAACAAGGAACTGCCGGATCGCACCCAGGGTGCCCTGTATTTCCATGATCGTACCGTCAAGCCGGATTGGGCCAGGCAATACATCAGGACCGTGGATATCGGTTTGTTCCGGTTTTACAAACCCCATGGCGGATCGGCCAGATAACCACGGTGTTTTCGGCCGGATATTTTATTTTTTCGAGGTGGCGCGAGGCGTTATCCAAACTGAAATGTGTCTGTTTTATAAGCTTCATAACGCAACCGTGCGCGAATGAAGCCATAAGCAGGGACTACACATGAAGTTGACGAGGGTCCGGATCAGTCATCTCGCGTCGATCGCGGCGCAGTCGCCGGCGCGTTTCCCATGACCGTACTGGTCACCGGTGCGGCCGGTTTCATCGGCTTTCATACGGTCCAGCGCTTGTGCCGCGAGGGGCAGGAGGTCGTTGGTATCGATAACCTCAACGACTATTACGACGTGGAACTCAAGCACGCACGTCTCAACGTGCTGGAGACTCTGCCGGGTTTTCGCTTCCGGAAAATGGACATCGTCGACAAACCTGCCCTGATGAGCCTGTTTCAACAACACGCTTTTACCGAGGTGGTGCACCTGGCGGCCCAGGCCGGGGTGCGCTACTCGCTGGACAACCCGGATGTCTACGGGCAATCGAACCTGGTGGGTTTCCTCAATGTGCTCGAAGCCTGTCGGCACCATCGCCCCGAGCACCTGATCTACGCCTCGAGCAGTTCGGTGTACGGCGCCAACAGCAAGATGCCGTTCAGTGTCGAGGACCCGGTCGATCATCCCGTTTCGCTGTACGCCGCCAGCAAGCGCGCCAATGAACTGCTGGCTGAAAGTTACTGCCATTTGTATGGCCTGAAAGCCAGTGGCCTGCGCTTCTTTACCGTCTACGGCCCTTGGGGTCGCCCGGACATGGCGCTGTTCAGGTTTACCGACGCCATCCTCAAAGGCCTGCCCATCGACATCTACAACCAGGGGCAGATGTACCGCGACTTTACCTTTGTCGACGACATTGTCGAAGGGATCGCCCGACTGCGGCCAAGGCCTCCGGTGCCGGAAGGCTCTGTCGCCGGGGTCAACCGGATCTTCAACATCGGTCGCGGCATGCCGGTGGCATTGCTGGATTTCGTCGAGTGCCTGGAATCAGCCCTGGACCTGCAGGCCCGGCGCAACTACCTGCCAATGCAGGCCGGTGACGTGGTCAAGACTTGGGCCGATGTCTCGGCGCTGGCCGATTGGGTGGGCTTCAGCCCGCAGGTGACGCTGGAAACCGGCGTCGGTGAATTCGTGAAGTGGTATCGGCAGTTCTATCAGATTTGAAGCGTTCGCCTCTGATCTCGAACAATCAAAAAAGGCGAGAGAGCCCCCATGAGCCAAGACATTTTTGTATCCGTACTGATTCCCGCCAAAAACGAAGCGAACAACCTCAAGCCATTGCTTGAAGAAGTCCGCGTGGCGCTGGCCGATGAGGCTTACGAAATCATCGTGGTCGACGATGGCAGCACCGATTCGACCCTGCAGGAACTGCGGCAGATCCGCCAAAACGGCTTGAACACCTTGCGCATCCTGCATCACGAGCGGTCGCTGGGGCAGAGCACCTCGCTGTACCACGCGGCCCGTGAGGCACGCGGGCAGTGGCTGGCGACCCTCGATGGCGACGGCCAGAACGACCCGGCGGACATTCCCGGCATGCTGGCGCTGGTGCGCGGCGAACCGGGCAAGGTCGATGTACAACTGGTGGCCGGGCACCGGGTCAATCGCCGTGACACCGCGAGCAAGCGCTACGCCTCGCGGTTCGCCAACAACCTGCGCCGGCGCCTGCTCAAGGACGCCACCCCGGACACCGGTTGTGGCCTGAAGCTGATCGAGCGCGCGGCGTTCTTGCGTCTGCCGTACTTCGACCACATGCATCGCTATATTCCGGCGCTGATCCAGCGTCATAACGGGCGCATGATCGTGCACCCGGTCAACCACCGTCCGCGCACGGCCGGGGTGTCGAAATACGGCAACCTCGACCGCGCGCTGGTCGGCATTCTTGACCTGATCGGCGTCTGGTGGCTGATCAAACGCACACGCCTGAACACCCAGGCCCAGGAGCTCGAAGGATGATTCTGACCCGTGAAACCCTGTGGTTGCTGGTCGGCTTTGCCGGGCAGGCTGCCTTTACCGGGCGGTTTGTCTTGCAGTGGTTGTACAGCGAGTACAAGAAACGCAGCGTGATCCCGACCAACTTCTGGTACCTGAGCATCGTCGGCAGCACCTTGTTGCTCGCCTACGCCATTTACCGCCAGGACCCGGTGTTCATCGTCGGGCAGGCGTTTGGCTCCCTGGTCTATTTTCGCAACCTGCAATTGATTGCCAAAAGCAGAAGCGCAAAGGAATAAGCAATGCGTAGATCGTTGTCGCCCAGGGTCGAGTGCCTGGGCCTGATGCTGCTTGCCCTGTTGCTGATCGGCGCGGGCATGGGGCTGCGTCAGGCTCAGAATGTGGACGAGGAGCGTTTCCTCGGTGTCGCGCTGGAGATGCTGCAGAACGGCTCGTGGCTGATCCCGCACCGGGCCGCCGAGATCTACGGCGACAAGCCGCCGATTTTCATGTGGACGGTGGCGTTCTTCACCTGGCTGACCGGCAAACCCAACATCGCGCTTTATATCCCGGGACTGTTTTCGGCGGTGACGGTCACGGCGATGGTCTATGACCTGGGCCGTCGCCTGTGGACCCAGCGTACTGGGCGCAACGCCGCGCTGTTGTACCTGGCGACCTACCAGACCTACAGCATCCTGCGCACCGGTCAGATCGACAGTTTCTTGATTCTGTTCACCTCCCTGGGCCTGTACGGTCTGGCACGGCACCTGCTGCTGGGACCTGCGTGGCGCTGGTTCTACGCGGGCTGCGCGGCCATGGGCATTGGCGTGATCACCAAAGGTGTGGGTTTCCTGCCGGCGCTGTTGCTGATTCCCTACGCCTATGGGGTGCGCAAAGGCTGGCCCGGTGTGGTGGCGATGCCGGGCGAGGCGCGCAAGTGGTTGCTCGGGTTTGCGCTGATGCTTGGCGCCATCGCGATCTGGCTGTTGCCCCTGGCCTTGTCCATCCTCTTCAATGGCAGCGCGGACGAAGTTGCCTATGCACGGGAGATCCTCCTGCGCCAGACCGCGGGCCGCTATGCCGCCGCGTGGCATCACCGCGAACCGTTCTGGTATTTCTTCACCAACGTAATCCCGCAGTATTGGCTACCACTGGTGCTGGTGCTGCCATGGCTGGTGCCGGCCTGGCGCCGTCAGTTGCAAAAACGCGACGGCCGGGTCTTGGTGTTGCTCGGTTGGGTGGTGCTGGTGGTGCTGTTTTTCTGCATCAGCACAGGCAAGCGCAAGTTGTACATCTACCCGGCGCTGCCTGGGCTGGTGCTGGTCGCCGCGCCGTTGATCCCGTGGCTGCTCAGGCGCTGGTTCAAACGGCACCCGCGTATGCGTCGGGTGTTCCCGGCATTGGTGGCGACCTGGTTCGCGTTGTGGTTCGCCCGTGGTTTCATCGAACCGCTCAAGGACGGCACCAACGTTGATCAGGTGCTCATGACCCAGGCGGCGTCCATGACCCGGGGTGCCGATCTGGTGCTGGTCAACTGGGAGGAGGGGCACTGGTTGTTCGCCCGGCAACCGATCGTGCATTTCGGCATGGACAATTCGACCATCGAAAAGGCCGCGCTGTATCTGCGCGAACACCCCAAGGCCTACGCATTGGTGCCGGATGACGTACTGAAGCAGTGCTTCAAACCCGAAGCGGCCCGTGAATTGGGGGAAAACGCCCGGGCGAACTGGTCGATCGTGGGCGCGGATGCCGACAACGGCAAATGCCTGCCGCAAGAGGCCGGCAAAGCCTATCGGTTCACCTGGATTGACCCGCACATGCCATTGGCGCCTGCGCAGGTAGCCAATCCCTGAGGGGGATTTGTAGGAGCCGGCTTGCCGGCGATGGACTCAAATGCGCCGCGTTTATCCAGCTCACGCGCGTTATCGTTAACGACCATCGCTGCGATGCGGCGACCCGACAAGCCAGCTCCTACAAGAGACCGCGTTTGAGTCGAAAATGAAGTGACTTCCAAACCAGTCTTCGTTCGTCGCCTGTCACTGACTGGCGTCCAGCACCACGCGGTAGCGCGCCTTGCCACTGCGCAAGTGATCGATGGCCTCGTTGACGCGACTCATGGGAAACATCTCGACCTGCGGCACAATCTGGTGGCGTGCGCAGAATTCCAGCATGGTCGCGGTGTTGGCGGGCGAGCCGACCGGTGAGGCGGACATGGTTTTTTGCTGGGGAATCAGCTCGAACACATGCATCGGTATGGCATCGGGCACGACGCCGACAAAGTGCAGGCGACCCTTGCCGCGCAGGGTGGCGAGCATGGCGCTCCAGTCGAGGTTGGCGTTGGCGGTGACCAGCAGAAAGTCCAGGGTGCCGGCAATGGCATTGAGCGCATTGGTATCGGTCGAGGCGACCACCTTGTGTGCGCCCAGGCGCCTGGCTTCGTCCTGCTTGCTCAGCGATGAGGTGAACGCCGTGACTTCGCAGCCCCAGGCGTTGAGAAAACGCAACGCCAGGTGACCGAGACCGCCAATACCCACCACGCCGACCCGGTCAGTGGGCTTGATGCCGAATTCCATCAGCGGGTTGAACACGGTCGAACCGGCACAGAACAGCGGCCCGGCCATTGCCGGATCGAGTCCGGCCGGGATCGGCAGGGCCCAGGCCCAGTGCGAACGAATGCGGTCGGCAAAGCCGCCGTTGCTGCCGATGATGGTCGGTTGCACGGTGCGACACAGGTTATGGGAACCTTCGATGCACGAGGTGCAATGCATGCAACTGCCCTTGTACCAACCGATGCCCACCCGTTGCCCCATTTCCAGACCGCGAACCTGGTCGCCCAGCCGCACGATACGGCCGACCACCTCATGGCCGGGAATAAACGGGTAGTGGCTGATACCCCAATCGTTGTCGATCAACGACTGGTCGGAGTGGCAGACGCCGCAATACTCCACGGCGACTTCCACCTCGTCGTTGCCCAACGGACCGGGATCGTAGCTGTAGCGTTCCAGCGGCGCGCCCGCTGCGGTGGCGGCCCAGCCGGTAAAGGTGGTGAGTTCGCTGCTGTCGCTCATGGGATACCTCCAGATCAGAAGTCAGGGGTCATGACCGCTTTGGTGCCGCGGCGGAGCGAGGAAAGTGTAGCGGGTTGCCGGCGTTCCATCGGGTGCGAGCCTGGATACATGAAAATACAAAGGCGCCCGATGTGGACACAGTGCAGATACATGAGCGCGGTTTCATGGGGCAGGTCCCACGCATACAGAGAGATCAGTCATGTTCCGCAAACTGCAGCAGGTTGCCAGATTGTTCAGCCAGAGCGCCCGATTGATGGTGGGCGTTCCCGAGTACGACAACTACGTGGCACAAATGGCCCGCAACCGTCCGGGCGAGCCAGTCATGAGCTATGAGATGTTTTTCCGCGAACGCCAGGAAGCGCGTTTTGGCCGGGGCAAATGCAATACGCGGTGTTGTTGAAGGCGTTGGGCGTATACGCGGTTTGAAAGAATCCGACGCATACGCCCGTCATGGTCACAACGGCCTAATCGAGTGGCTTGCCGGCCGTTTCCTTGACCATCGCCAGCCCGATCAAGGTCAGGCACAGGCACGCCATGACATACAGCGCCGGGGCGTTGTTATTGCCGGTCAGGCCGATCAAACCGGTGGCGAAAAACTGCGCGAAGCCGCCGAACACCGAGACACCCAGGCAATAGATGATCGATAACCCGGTGGCGCGAATCGCCCTTGGGAACAGTTCAGTGACCAACACCAGGGTCGGCACGGTGATCAACACCAGCAACAGGGTGGTGACCAACGAGACGGCCAGCAGCATGCCGAGCGTCGGGAACTGGTTCATCAGCATGAACGCCGGATAGATCAGCAACAGCATCGGGATACTGCCCAGAGCGATGGTGCGGCGCCGGCCGATACGGTCGCTGAGCCGGCCGGCCCAGATCGACAGGCTGATCTGCACCAGCGCGCCGAGGCAGGCGGCGGTGGTGCCCATGGTCATCGGCAGGTGCAGCACCGTGACCGTGTAGTTGGTCATGTAATCGAGCACGATGTAGCTGGACGCGGTGCTACCGATCACCAACAGCACCCCGGTCACGATCAGGCGACGGTAGCCGGTGAAGATCACCCGCACGCTGGAGAACGCTTCATGACCTTGTTCGGCGGCGGTTTCCTTGAGGTGACGACGGATATAAATGCCGACCGGGATCACCAGCATCCCGAGGGCAAACGGCACCCGCCAACCCCAGCTCTCCAGCGCCTCGGGCGGCAGGGACGAGCTCAGTGCCAGGGCCACCAGTGCGCCGAGCAGAAAGCTCAAGCCCTGGCTGAACAGCTGCCAACTGCCGTAGAACCCGCGGCTTCTGTCATCGGCGTGTTCCATCAGCATTGCCGTAGAGGCTCCGACCTCACCGCCGATGGCGAAGCCCTGGATCAGGCGTGCCAGCACAATGATCAACGGTGCGAAGACGCCGATCTGCGCATAGGTGGGGGCGATGGTGAACAACAGCGAACCCAGCGCCATCAGCCACAGGGTGAGCATCATCGCCGGTTTGCGCCCGACCCGGTCGGCATAGGCGCCGAGTACCAGGCCACCGATGGGGCGCATGCCGAAACCGACACCAAAGGTCGCCAGGGACAGCAGCAATTGCCCGAGCGTGCTCTCGACCGGGAAAAACTGGCGACCGATCAGCGTGGCGAAGAAGCTGTAGACGGAAAAATCGTAGAACTCGAGACCGGAGCCGATGGTGATGGCGGCGATGGCTTTCGCACCAATCGGCTGCCGGGTCGCAGCGGTATCAGGCATGGCGGTAGAAACGGGAGTGGACATTTGACGAACTCCAGAAGACGAGGGCGATAGGGATGAGGTCAGGCCAGGAAGGTCTCGACCAGCCGCACCCAGTAGCTCGCACCTGTCGGCAGGCAGTCATCGTTGAAGTCGTAGCCGGGGTTATGCACCATGCAGCCGCCTTCGCCATCACCGTTGCCGATCAGCAAATAACAACCGGGGCAACGCTCCAGCATCACGGCGAAATCCTCACTCCCGGTCAGCGGTTGCATGTTCGCGATCAAGCCGTCTTCGCCCACCCAATCAAGCGCTACTTGCCGGGCGAACTCGGTGCTTTCGGGATGATTCAACAGAGCCGGGAAGCGTTGCGCCTCGTCGACCGTCACCGTGGCGCGGGCGCCGAAACTCGTAGCCTGGGCCTCGGCCACGGCGGTGATCCGTACAATCAGCTCGTCACGCACCTGCGCCTTGAGCGCACGCACGCTCAACTGCAACTCGGCGTGATCGGGAATCACGTTGGCGGCAATCCCGGCGTGGAACGCGCCGACGGTCACAACCGCTGTGTCGAGCGGCGCGACATTGCGCGTGACAATGCTTTGTAATGCCATGACGATGGCCGAGCCGGCCAGTACCGGGTCAACGGCCTTGTGCGGCATGGCGCCGTGACCGCCAACGCCGTCGACCCGAATGGTCACGGTGTCGGTCGAGGCCATGAACGGGCCAGCGAGGAAGCCCAGTTTGCCCACCGGCAGTCCTGGCATGTTGTGCATCGCGAACACCGCGTCGCAGGGGAACAGCTCGAACAGACCGTCATCGAGCATGCGCCGAGCGCCGCCGTCGCCTTCCTCGGCCGGCTGGAAAATCACCACCAGCGAGCCGTCGAACTCTCGGCTCTCGGCCAGGTAACGGGCGGCCGCCAGCAGCATCGCCGTGTGCCCGTCGTGACCGCAGGCGTGCATCACGCCTTCGTGGCGGCTGGAGTAGGGCAACCCGGTCTGCTCGATGATCGGCAGCGCATCCATGTCGGCGCGCAGGCCGATCGTTTTGCCGCTGGAGCCTTGGCGCAACAGCCCGACCACACCGGTGCCGCCCAGGCCGCGATGTACCTGGTAACCCCAGGCCTGGAGCTTGCTCGCCACCAGGTCAGCGGTGGCGAACTCTTCAAAGCTCAATTCCGGATGGGCGTGGATGTGTCGGCGCAGGGCGATCATCTCTTCTTCGAGTGCACGAATGCCGGGCAGGGCGGGCAAATCGGTCATCAGATTCTCCTCGTTTTTATTGGTCGTTTTCGGCTGTTGGACTGATACCCTGTGATGCTAATGAGTTGGCGAATGTCGCGGCAGTCGCAAAAAAGGTGGGCTGAAAACCGCTGGTTTACACCCTGGTGCATCAGGAGGAAGGGATGAAGCTGCATCAATTGCGGGCGCTGGTGATGATTGCCGACTGCGGCAGCATTCGTGCGGCGGCGCGGCAACTGGGGGTGTCGCAGACGGCAGTGGCCAAGGCGTTGCGCGAGCTGGAGGAACACTTGAACCTGCCACTGCTGTTGCGCAATGCCAGCGGTGTGGTGCTGACCACCTACGGTCAGTCACTGTTGCAGCATGCGCGGCAGATGCTCAGCCAACTCGAACGCGCGCAACTGGAACTGGCACACCTGAGCGACCAGGCCGAAGGGCAGTTGCGCCTCGGGATTTCGCCGTGGATGGGCATGACCTTGTTACCCGAGGTCGTGACGCTATTCCGCCAGCGCATGCCACGGGTACGCCTGGAGATTTTCGAAGGCTTGATGGCGGTGACGTTGCCGCGATTGCGCGACGGCACCATGGAGTTTGCAGTGGGGTTGGTGTCATCACTGCTGCCGCGCCCGGAGTTCGTCAGCGAGCAGATTCTGTCTTACCGCATGGCCGTGGTGGCCCGCCATGAGCATCCACGGCGCGACAGCCGCTCGATCCACGATTTGCTGGATCAGGATTGGGTGGTCAACTACCCGGATGCCAGCCATGAAGGTTTGATGACCGAGTTGTTTTGGCAACACGGTGCGCAGATCGATATGCAACACATCCACCGCGCGCATTCACCGCAGTTGACGCTTTCATTGGTGGAGCAGACAGACATGCTCAGTTACTTCCCGGAGCCGATGCTCACCATCCCGGGCTACCGCGAACGGGTGGGGCGCCTGGCGCTGGCGGAAACCTTCGCCACCGACACCATCGGCATCGTCACCCCGCGCAATGCCCAGTTGGGGGTCGCCGGGCAATGCTTCGTCGACTGCCTGTTCCAGGTCATCCGCCGCCGCGCCCGGTCGACACGGCCGGAAGATGTCGAACTGTTCGATACGCTGGAACTGTTGATTTGAGGGTCGCTTCACAGATCCAGATCGATCACGAAGGCATCATCGAAATCAGGATTTTCATTGATGCCATTCTTGGCATAGCCCCGGGGGTTGCAGACCACGCGGGTGTTACCCACTCGATAATCAAAGCTGCCATGGGTATGGCCATGCAGCCACAGTGCCGGCTGCCAGTCCTTGATCCGCGCTTCGAGGTCCGAGACAAAGCTTGAGTTGATCGGCGAACCGGCAAAGGTCGGGCTGATGCTCGACTTTGTCGGGGCGAAATGAGAGACCACCACCGTGGGTGTGCTGCTGTCGCGGGTGAAGCAGTCTTCCAGCCAGGCGACCGTCTGCAGAAACACCAGCTGGGAAATGGCCGGCGTGAACAGGTCAGGGAAATCGGGGGCGATCTTGATGTGGCTGAAGTCACGAATCAGCCGGGTCGCCAGATCGATGCCCAGCGCCCGGTCCTCGGGGCCGTCGAGAAGGCGATAGTCAGACCACAAGGTGCAGCCGAGAAAACGCACGCCGTCGTGGACGTACTCCGAACGTTCCAGAACGTGGATCTGCGTACCTTGCGTCAGGCTGTTCAACTGTTCGTAGGTGGAGACCAGGTCACTGCCATAAAACTCGTGATTGCCTGCCACGTACAGCAATGGAACCGGGCAGGCTCTGGCCCACTCGATGGCCTTGGCCGGCCGGGCGATGTCCCCGGCGAGCACGACAATATCGGCATCCACGACGGGAAACGGGATCGTGTTGACGGACAGGTGCATGTCGGACAGCAAGGCGATGCGCATGGATCAACTCCGGCGTGTCGTTAAGGGCAGGTCATCAACTTACGCGTAGATAACCCGTTGCCACAAGTCTGCCGCCCACAGTTTTGATCTTCAGTGAAAGCTGATCCAACGACCTGCCACCATCCCTCTGGAGGCGTTCAAACGCTTACCTGACTGGCATTGCTCTCCAGGGGCCACTTTTGTGAGCAAATGCCCTGATCAGAAGTATTTGAGCCATCTGATATCGCGACGGCGTGCCTTCAATGCCGCGAACCAGCGCACGGGTAGATACAGGGATAAAGCCAGGAGCACCGCCGTCAGCCACACAGCCCAAATGCTGTCGAAACCGAAAAAATTTCCCTGGTTCAACCCGAACAACGCCACGCTGACCAGATACAGCGCCTTGAGGACGTAAAGGTGGAGCAAGTAGAAGAACATCGGCGCCGCGCCAAAGACTGCCAATGCATTGACCCACTTGCGTTGTTGAGCCTGTTCCAAGGCACGAAGCAGTAACAGGCCAATGCCCGACGTCAGCAAAAGGAACAACAGGGAGGGCGGGTATTTTGTAATGTTGAAGAAGCTCATGAGGGTTTGCGTGATGCCTTCATGAGCGACCCAATGCACCTCGCCATAACCATTGACTGCTCGCAGTGCGACAAACCCGACCAATGTCCCGGCCCCGGCAAGCAGCAGAGTACGTTGACGCTCCGCGGCCAGAACCTGGCCAGCAAACCAGGGGCCGATACTGTATCCAAGGGCGATCACACCGATCCAGGGAAGCACAGGATAAGAGGTGCGCAGACGTAAGCTGTCGCAGACATCGATCCAGCCGCGATCATGCAGAATGGCCCAAGGTATATGCATGGGCGAGCCTGTCGCGAAGTGCAGATTATCCAGCAGATTGTGCCCGGCCACGATCACCAGGCCCAGGCAGCACAGCATGGGCCTGGGTAACCAAACCAGTCCGGCCAGGGCAATCATGCAGATGCCAATGGCCCAAATCACTTGCATGTAGATTGCCGTAGGTGGGAGCTGAAATGTCCAGGCGAAATTCACCAGGGTGAACTCCAGCAGTACCAGCAATAGACCGCGCTTGAACAAAAAGGCTGACACATCGCCCTTGCCCTGGTGCTTTTGGCCATACAGGTAAGCGGAAAGTCCAGTAAGCAGTATGAACACCGGCGCACACAAATGAGCAAGTGTGCGGCTGAAAAACAGCGCCGGCTCAGTGGATTCGATGTCCATGGGGTCTGCTACTTGACGGTGCAAAAAGAACGTTTCGCGCACGTGATCCAGCAGCATAAGGAGGATTACCAATCCCCTCAGGGCATCAATGGACAGCAGGCGTTGGTTCAAGCTTTTGATGGGGGGGATGTGAGTAGAAGTTGTCATCGAATGTCGCAAGCAGGGGGTGGACGGCTCTGCCAGTGGCGACTGACAGTTCATGGTTATATAAGATATAACATAACATGTATGCCTGCCGCGTGTGTATTCGCATGGGGGGCTCGGCGTCATCGGAACTGGAGGAGGGCGGCAGCATAACCATGATCGTTTGCATATCGCCTTCAACGCCGGCGAGGAGGGCGAAAGGGAGTCGCTCGTACCTCGTCGACGTTTCTAGCCAGCTTCTACAACCCAATGAGCGAGTACAGCTGTTTCGGGCCGGTTTCGCAGGTTGGCGGTGCATCGCCGGTGTTGCAGGCGAATTGCCCTTGGCGTCGCACTAGCGACGATAGTAGCGGCGATCGTCCTCATAGCGGTGCCGCATGGCCCGATCATGGTGGCGTTCCCAATAACGTTGGCGTTCTGCTTCGCGGCGGGCCTGCTCTCTGCGCCAGTTATCTCTACGCCAGTCGTCACGGCGCCAATCGTCTCTACGAGAGTGCCAGCGGCCGTCATGCCAGTATCGGTCGTCATGGGCAAGCAACGGCCCTGGCTGCTTGCCGACCATGCTGGCCAAGGTCGGCCAAGGATTGCCGACAGTCTGGGCCGGCACCTGAACGACTGCGACTTCAGGTGCGAAAACAGGGGTTGAGGTCTTCATCTGTGTTGCTGATGCCGAGCCCACTGCCGCGAACGCGAACAGGCCGAAGAGCACCATCCGTGGGTCATGGAATTTCATGAGCGAAGACAACCTCTGGTTGATTTGTGGGGGAGCCTGCGGGTTCGCGTTTACCGAACGGATGTGGCTATCCACATAGACCGATAAATAGAGAAAAGTTCTAGGGGCCACTGCTTAAATAGCTAACGGCGCCAGGGTGCGGCCCCTTTGAGGCTTGCTATCTCGATAACCGTTCCTGGCGGTTTACAGCCTTTAGTGAACGCCAGTAAACGACTGTGGATTCAACTGGTCATGCGTCCAGTAAATCGGGGCGACTCAAATACAACGCGCTGACAGTGGGCTTTCGGTCGAATATCGGCGACGGCGACCGGCAGCGTTCAGTCGATTCTGTTGAAAAAGTGGACTCGGCCAAGTAGGGGGATGATGGCATCCAGGCGTATATTGATAGTGTCGATCCAGATAGTTGAGGCGATAGTAAATCGTCGGTGGTGTGACAGGCGACAACGCTGGGGGAGCTAGATATCCCGAAGCATTTGGAGGTGTTACATGAGCCAGTATCAACGACTCTTTCTGATAGCCGGTCCAGTCATGCGTCACACCCCGGCGTTGGAGCGAGCTGTCGCCATTGCCGAAGCCACTGGCGCAGCGCTGCATATCACGGTGTTTATCGAAGACTCCAACCTCTTGGGTTTGATGAGCGCCGGTGCGCGTTTTCGTGAGGCCTGTCAGCAAGAAAACGAAAAGTGGCTGAAGGATGAGGCCGGTCTAATCCGCGGACGCGGAGTTGCAGTGAGTACCGAAGTGATTGTTACGCGCACCGCGCTGCAAGAAATACTTCGGCATGTGGCAGAAATGCAACCGGATCTGGTTATCAAGGACGTGCAACACGAGTCAGCGCTCAAACGCGTTTTCATTACGCCTCTGGATTGGCACTTGTTGCGCGAATGTCCGGTGGCTGTGCATCTGGTCAGCGAACTCAGGTGTCCACTTCCACGGGTGGTAGTGGCGGCAGTCGATCCGTCACAACCCGAGACCCAGATCACAGGCATCAACGACCGCATCATCCAGGCCGCGACCGGGTTGTCGATGCAATGCAACGCGGAGTTGCATCTTCTGTATGCCTACGATCTATCGCTGACACATATATCCGACGCAGGCGCTGGTGCAGTGACGATGCCAGGCTTCAGCAGCGATGTACGCAAGTCACTGCAAAAGACATTTATCGCATTGGCCGACCACTATGGCGTACCCACTGAGCGGCAACACTTCGTTGCAGGACCGCCTGGCAAAGCGCTGGCCGACTTTGCAGCGCATCACCGGGCCGATGTGATCGTCATGGGAAATGCACATCGCAAGGGACTGGGCAAATGGGTGGGCAGTACGACGGAGCATGTTCTGTATCAAGTGCCCTGCAACATTTTCGCCGTTACGGGTTCTGCGGATCAGTGATTGAGAAGCCGCACTTGGTTGTGGATTCAACCGGTTGAATCCACAACCCACAGCGGCCAGTCACGCCAGGCTATCGTCGGCTAGCAATGGAGGGGCGATTCCAAGCTAATTTAAAGTGCGAGGAAAGGTTGCAGTGAATGTTGTACCGGCGGTGAGAGTAGAAGTTACAGCCACTTCGCCGTAGTGCGCCTTTACGATCTCCCGAACGATGAACAGACCCAACCCGACACTTCTGAGTTCTGCATTGTCATGACTGCCTCGGATCATCGGCTCGAACAAATCCCCAAGCAACACCTCAGGTATCGGGGTGCCAAAATTGTGCACGGTAATAATGACCGCTTGAACTTCAAAGCTTGTAGAAACGGTGACTTCGCTATCGGCGGCGCCGTAGGCGACTGCATTGGCGACCAGGTTGCCGATGAGCTGATAGAGCCGATCACTGTCTGCAGAAAAATCACCTTGCCCATACCGCAGATGGGTCAACTTATGCCCGGGAAAGGCCAGGCTCAACTCGTCCAGGCAATCGGCCACCAGTTCGTGTAAATCGACGGGTTTGGGCAGGACTGAGATACCTCGTCCGACCTGAGTCAAGGTGAAATCCAGCAGATCGGCCACCAGGCGCTGCGCACGCTCAGCCGAATGGGTGATGTGGCCAAGTATCTGGACCTGTTTGGCATCCATTTCCCTGCGGCCCAGCAGTTCCGCCGCCAGTTTTATGGCCGACAACGGGTTGCGCAGGTCATGACTGACAATCCCGATAAGCTGCTCGGCGAACAGAGCCCTGTCCTCAGCCGCAGCGTACGTGATACGCAACTTGTCCTGGGTCATATCCAGTACGCGTTGGTCCTTGAGGTGTTTCGCCAAATGCCTTTCGGCAAGCATTCGGGCATTGAGCAGGTCGCGCTCGTACCTTTGGCTATCCGCGGCTTTGAACAGCGTCATTTCATGAAATATGCCAGCAGAATGCTCACAGCTGATGGCGCTGAGCATCATTGGAATGGAATGTCCGTTGTAGTGAACGAGATCGAACTTCACCTCAGCCACTACGCCCTGTATCTGCATGAGGGGGGCCCAGTACATCTTGTGGAACGTCCTTCCCTCGAGGCTCATCAAGTCCTGGATGTGACGACCGAGCAGCTCGTCTCGCCGGTAGCCTAACCAGCGGCAGAACGTCAGGTTGACCTGTACGATCTCGCCATTTTCTGAGGTAAGCAGTAAGCCGCAGTCAGCTTCGTCGAAGAGAACGTCAGAACTGGGCAGCGACTCGTCATCTGCGGGCATTTGTATTCACTGACCAATAGGGCCGATATCTGAAAAATTATAGACACGACTCGCGCAAGGCCCCCCAAAATTTACCCCTTTCGCAGTGAATGGTCTCGACGTTCGGGGGGATACACCCGCTGTGAATTAGCGTTTATGGCCGATTGCTACCTGTCACGAAGGCCGATCGGCTGAGGGGCGATGCTCCAATGGGTCAGGTTGAAGTTTTTGCTCAACGCACGCTTTGGTCCTGATACTCATTTTTTGAACTCGGGCTGAAAGCACTCATCTAACATAAACGTGGGAATATTTCCCGCGCAACGTTACTGACTGGCTTTGAAGGATCGTGCGGAAACCGCAGTTGCTCGTTAATGCTGCAGATTTATGACCGTGCCGGTTGGCTGGCCGCTCCAATGGGCGGCCGGGAACTCACTGGACATTGCGTTCGATACGGAGATGACGACGCAACTCCAAGCGGAGGTTGCAACATGCAGCTCAAAAAATGTTTATTGGCTCTGGCAATTGGCGCAGTCCTGTCGGCATCGACTGTCCTGGTGCCCGATTACATCGGTAGTTTCTCCAGCGCGTATGCCAAAGATGGCGGCAGCGGCAGCGGCAGCGGCAGCGGCGGAGGCGGTGGCGGCTCCGGTGGCGGCGGTCATGGTGGTGACGGCGGTGGCGGCCATGGTGGCGGCAGCGGCGGTGGCGGCAGCGGTGGCTCCGGTAGTGGAGGCTCCGGAGGCGGCGGTCACGGTGGTGACGGCGGTGGCGACCACGGAGAGGGTGGCGATCATGGTGCTGCAGGCCATGACGGTGATGGTCATGGAGGCCCGGGGCGCAGCGACGCTGACCATGGTGGTGTTGCCGGGAACAAAGGCCCGGGCAAAGCACATGACAATGACAACGATGCCGCAGATGCAACCCGGGACGCTGCCAAAAACGACGCAGATACAGCCCGGGATGCGGCAAAAGCTACTGCAAATGCAACCAGAGACGCCGCCAGAGCTGAGGCGGATGCAGCCAGAGACGCCGCAAAAGCTGCTGGCGTAGCCGGCGCAGATGCAACCAGAGATGCTGCCAGGGCCGCTGCAGATGCAGCCAGGGACGCCGCCAAGGCAGACGCAGATGCAGCCAGAGATGCTGCCAAAGCTGCTGCAGATGCAGCCAGGGACGCAGCCAAAGTTGACGCGAAAGCAGCCAGAGAGGCTGCCAAAGTTGAGGCGAAAGATGCCCGAGACGATGTGGCTGACGCACCAGACGCCCCGGACGCCCCGGACGCTCCGGATTTCGACGCGGTTGAGGTACACAACTAGGCCTGCACGTTCCGCAATGAACACGGCTGGCCTGGCCGTAGAAAACGTCCCGGGAGCTTGAGGGGCGTATCACCAATGAGTCGCAAGCCCCGAAGCGTAGTGGGGTTTGCGACTTTTTTTCGAAATCTGTCGCACAGTCCGAAACACTGACACGGGGTATCGGTGCCGACGCTTTCAGCGACTTCGAGACGATGGTCAAGGCATAGGTTGGAGGCTGGTTTTGAAGGTAGTGACCACACGGTTACGGCCTTCGTGTTTAGCGTGATACAGGCGTTGATCGGCTGTACGCAGAATTGCCTCGATGGTGTCGCCATCGCGACCGGATTGCGATACGCCGATGCTCACTGTGACCACGGTTGACCGCTGCTGGCCATGAAAAGAACTATTTGCAACGGTGCTTCGCAGACGCTCAGCGATTTCGTGCGCGCCTTCAAGTGAAGTCTGAGGTAGCAGTATCATGAATTCCTCCCCGCCCACTCGGGCTACACCGTCATACGGGCGGATCGAATCGAGGCATTTCTCCACGAAACTCTTCAGGATGTCATCGCCAACCTGATGCCCGAAGCGATCGTTGATGGACTTGAAATTATCCAGATCGAGTGCCAACACGGAGAACGGCGCACCGCCGCGTTTGGTCCGGCCAATTTCGACTTCGACCCGCTCCATGAACCGACGACGATTATCAGCGCCTGTCAGTGGATCGGTCGCCGCAAGGTGCCCGAGTTCTTGATTGGTGCGCTGGAGTTCCTGCAGGGCGCTCTCGGCATACGCCATCGCTTCGGCAAGACGCACCATCAATTCCTCTTGGCTGTAAATCTTCGAAAACGACCGCGTGGTGAGGAACGCTTGCACTACCCCATAGCTCAACATGAAGAATCCGCCGGCGAAGATCGCGTGAGCGAGCCACCACATATGGTTCCACGGACGTGCAAGGATGAAGGCAAGAGATGACAGCGCGAACGCGGTGACCGAGATGATAAAAATGGTCATCAGCGGCGAACGGATACGGCGCAGCAGGAGTATTGTCACGGTCAATGTGGAAAGAACGAGGGCACCACCTTCCATCGATAGGCGCACCGCGAGATTGCTGGCGATCGGCGAATTCGCGACGTACGCCACTGCCACGTCGACCAGCAGGAACAGTCCTATCCAGGTCAACCACGGGCGGGCCTTCATTCGTTGGTCCGCGGCAACAGGTGGGCGGTGGTACGACAGCAGTCCGACTAACAGCAGAATCGACATGACCAGGCGAGAGGCCGGTCCATAAAGCAGGAAGAGCCAGATATTGTGGTGTGCTTGCCCGGTGAACGCGCCATGCAATGCATAGATCAGTACAAAGCCGAGAAAACCAAGCGTCATCCATCGCAGCAGCGGATCTCCCGATGACTGATAGCAGCGCCACGTTACGTACGTAACAAACGAGCCGGCCAGGGTGGCTGTCGTGATCGCAACTATATGGAACAGGTGATTCTCGAATGTAAGCGTGGGGTCCTGAAAAAAGTACAAGTACCCAATCAGATAGGCCGGAACAAACGCAAATCCTGCGAGCAGCAAGTAGGCGTAAACCCTGACCATGAGGCGAACGGCTTCAGGTGACTCGTCGGTGGCGATGAGATTGTTCATGGTTCCCTCCAGTTTTAAATCAATTCAGAGTTCTTTCAGGAAGCCCAACAGCAGCTCATTGACCTCTGTCGCGCGCTCTTGCTGTATCCAGTGGCCGGCACCTTCGAGGATATGACACCCGCGCAGTCCCGGCAGTGTCTGCGCGAAGGCTTCGATCTGCCGCGGGGAACTCGGAAACTTCAGCACGCCGTCGCGGCTCCCGGCAATGAACATCGACGGCTGCCGGATAATGCAACCGCGCCAAGGTGCCAGAAGAGCCCATGAGCGCGTCATGTTGCGGTACCAGTTCAAGCCGCCGCGAAATCCGCTGCGGGTGAATTCGCGGGTGTAATAGGCAATGTCCTCAAGGCTTAGCCAGACTGGCAGGGTTTCGGGCTCGACCATCGCGCCCAGGAAGCCCTGGCCCGGCTGCAGCTGGCCGAACACCGGCCAATCGGGTCCGTCACCCGAGCCACTGAAGTAGATGCGCCGGATCGACGACTCGACGTCCCTTTCCAACTCGGCCTCGGCCACACCCGGCGTCTGGAAATACTGGATGTAGAAGTCGCTGATACCCCGCGAGGCAAGCGCGCTGAGGAGCTCCACGCGCGTCGGTGGCGAGAAGGGAACGCTCATGCCGACCACCGCACGGAACAGATCGGGTCGCATCAATGCTGCGCCCCAGGCTACCTGCGCGCCCCAGTCATGGCCGACGATCACGGCTTGCTGTTCGCCGAGTGCGTTGACCAACTCGACCATGTCGCCTACCAGGTGGAGCGTGGTGTAGGCGTCGGGTTCGGCCGGCGCATCTGTGCCGCCATAGCCGCGCATGTCGGGCGCTACCGCTCTGTAGCCGGCGGCCGCCAGCGCAGCAAGCTGGTTGCGCCACGAGTACCCCAGCTCCGGGAATCCGTGGCATAGCAAGACCAAGGGACCGGAGCCCTGGATGGCGACCTGCATGCGGATGCCATTGATGTCGAGCAGTTCGAGGTGTGGCTCGTTCATGTGCGCTTCCTGCGATTCAAGCGATGACCTCCAGCAAACGCGGCAGATTCGTCAGAGCCTGTTGCCTGCTGACAGAGAGCCGACGCAGCTGTGCCAGTTTCTCGGTGTCGGTTTCTTGCAAGCCCCTGACCACCGCCGTCATGAAGTACAAACGCGACTGCCTGATCCAGCGGGACAGACCTTCATGTTCTCCCCAGCGTAGCTGGTTACCCAGGTAGACGGCCCAGATTCTGATCCAGTCCGTGGGGACGTGAGGCGGGGGGACCATTGTGCAAAACGCGTTCATTTGCGCTTGATCGTCCAGGTGGCTTTCCACATAAGCGATCAAGGCCGCGCTGAACAAGGGTTGGCAGCTGCTTACCATCACCAGGTTGATCTTGCCGCCGTCGAACACCTGCATTTCAGGGAGTGTCGGGATGGCGCTGGCGCTGCAATCGATGTGCAGAGCATTTGGGCTCGTGGCGATGCTGCCCTGCTCGAGCACGATGCGCGTTGGCTCGATAACGCTCACTCTCCCCAGGCGCACAATGTTGTCGATGCGTCGAAGCTCGCGTAATTCCGCTTGAGTGACGGTGGCGCAGCGATAAGCAGTGGGTTCGACGGACGTATCCAGGCGCAACAGCTGGCCCGCCGCCTCAAGCCTGGAGAACAGGTCCGGGATCGAGTCCGCGGCTGCGATAGCCTCGAGCTGTGCCGTGAGGCCGCCGATTGTTCGTTCGAAGCTGTCGAGGCCGGGTTGCAAGTTGGCCCGGTCGATCAACCACGGATCGTTCGGCATGATCCAGCAGATTTTTTCGGGCGCAACACCGTTTTGCAGGCACCACAGGCAGGCGTCGATCCCGGTCTTGCCCGATCCCACCACTACGTAGCCAGTGTGCGGGTGCCGGATCTTCGGCAGGTCGTTGAGTGGCACGCATTGCACGCCGGGCTCCACCTTGTATCTGGGCGGGTGGGTCGAGGGCACCGCCGTCTGGGCATGGGTGGCGTCCACCACCTTTTTGTGCACCCGAACCTGATGGCTTACGCCGCTGATCAGCGAGGTAAACCGGTGGTCGTCAATGCGGTCGCCGGTGTAGTCGCACATGGGGAAGTAACGGACCCGACCTGACGGCAGAAACTGCTGATTCATCACCTGGTCGAAGTAGCTCATCACCTCGGCGCCGGAGGCCAGCTCATACAAGCCCTCGTTCAGTGCCGTTGTGTCTTTCGTTGCGCTGCCCAGTTCCCGTGAGTTGACGCCATAGAAGGCCGAGGGCTGGTGCAATCGGACAAAGGGGTAGGCATCATTCCAGTGCCCTCCAGGTCGACCGTGCCGATCCACCATCACGATACGTGCATTCGTTTCCTTGAGTAGCGTATCGACGAAGGCCATGGCCGTCGCGCCAGCCCCGATGATCAGATAGTCGGTTTCGATCGGATTTGCGTCCATATGGTTGCACCTTCCTGACGGTTGCCCCCCTCAACCTCCGTAGATTAGCCACCCATGCCGCGCGCAATAGAACGAATGCTCCTCACCCACATAACCAATGGAATTAATGGCTGCAGCCTGAATGTCCATACTCAAGCCGGCATGCGCGAAGAAAAACTACGCGGCCTGGATTTCAGTTAACCGGTGGTCATGACATTGCCGAACAGATGGCAACTGGCGTAATCAGGCAAGGTCGGATCGCCGCACGCTACCGTGCTGGCGCTATTCGTCCACGCTGACGCCCGATCCCCCTAATTCGCTGGGGACATCCTTCAGCTTGGGCAACCCGTCTTTGATGCGCAGCCTGGCCTCCTGATAGTGCACGTGAACTCCTGGCGAATACGCGAGATCCGGGATGACAGCGGCATACACGTCGATGAGCCCCATCCCTGGGTGTTCGGTGAAGAGGTGCCCGCCGCAACTCTTGCACCATTTGCGATAACTCTGCGGTGTCTTGTTGTAGGTGCCGATGTTGTCAGCCCCCCGAGTTACTTGCACCGCCTCGGGTTTCCACAGCGTGAAGGCATTGACCGGCGCTGCTGACCAATGTCGACACGACTCGCAATGGCAATAGCCCATTGCGGCCGGCTCTCCGCTGACGGTGAACTCGACTGCGCCGCAAAAACAACTGCCTTTGTAAGACCTTTGAATGCTCATGGAATGACTCCTTCATCAGTTATTACACATACCGTCGAAGTTGGGATGGATCGCCTTAGCGTTGGTTAGCGTCACTCGTCGATGAGGCGCACCGCTGTCGCCGGCGTGCGTCGCACCTGCAGTTCGAAAATGTCAGGGCGCGCATAGTGCCCGGTGACGTCGAGCGTCCGTCGCGCTGGCGCCACGAGTGAGGTGTCGATGTCCGCATACAGAATGCCTGCCTCACGGTGTAATGGACCGGCTGTGATCCGGCCTTGAGGGTTGACCACCACCGAGTCGCCATCGTTGATCCACTCTAGCGGATCGGGAAACAGTTGCATGCGAGCCGGGAAATCATCGGGAATGTCGCTGCCACGCAACGAGGTGCCACTGCCGATCACCCAGCATCGACCTTCCAGTGCAATGTGACGCATCGTGCTGATCCAGCCATCGCCGGTGTCGTACGTGGGGGCGACATAGATTTCCACTCCCTGGGCATACAATGAATAGCGCGCCAGGGGCATGTAGTTTTCCCAGCAGATGAGCGCACCAATGCGGCCGACGGGTGTATCGACCGTACGCAACCCTGACGCATCACCGAAACCATGGACCATGCGCTCGGGGTTCGTTGGCATCAGCTTGCGATGCCGGTTGAGCACTTCACCGTTCGAACCGATAACGACTACGCTGTTGTAGAGCGTGCCGCCTCCATTGCGCCGCTCGCATTCATTGATGCCGCACACGATTGTCACGGCATGAGTGCTGGCGGCCTCGCACAATTCGTTCAGGTCACCGTTCGCGATATCAACGGCGTTGGCCAGCAGACGCGTGTGTAACTGGCCCATTAAAGCCCCGTCTTTTCCCGCCGCCAGCCGCCAGATCCACGACGGGTAACCTGGAATGAACGATTCGGGTAAAACAACCAACGAGGCTCCAGCCGCCGCAGCCTCAGCGACCGATTGCACGGCTCGGGCGATCGTCGCGCTGCGATCGAGCAGCACTGGCGGCCGCTGAATGATGGCTATCTTGGTCATGGCGTTCTCCTGATACGGTGGCTTTGGCAGGTTTCAGCGTGCGCGTGGCGATACCGCGAGGCTAGTTCAGAATCTGAAGCGTTGTATTTGCGGAGTACGGGCGATGGATGAAAGCTACGGTCAGTTCTGTACGGTCGCGCGCGGTGCTGAAGCACTGTGCGAGCGCTGGACGCCTTTGGTCGTGCGCGAGCTGCTGTGCGGCAGTAAACGCTTCAATGAACTGCACCGCGGCGTACCACGTATGTCCACCAGCTTGCTGGCACAGCGGCTGCGCCACCTGGAAGATATCGGTGTCGTACATCGCACGGCCACGGGCAAAGTCTGGGAGTACAGCCTGACCGAGGCAGGCGAGGAACTGCGCCCCATCATCATGGCGCTAGGGCATTGGGGCGCGCGTTGGATAGGTAGTCGCCTTCGCGATAACGAACTCGACGCGGGCCTGCTCATGTGGGACGTGCGCCGGTTCGCGCGCATCGAGATGTTCCCGTCCCGGGCGGTGGTCATTCACTTCAGGTTCCGCGACGCGCGGTCCGGCGAGCAAGAGTGGTGGCTCGTAGTCGAACATGGTGTGGCAGATCTGTGCCGCGACGACCCCGGACGCGAACTCACACTCGTCGTGGACTCTAGCGTGCGCGCGTTGACCGAGGTGTGGACTGGCGACCGCACACCAAGGGAGGTTCTTCAGTCGCGAGAGCTGCGTGTGGACGGCGCTGTGCAGGATGCGGAAAACCTGTGGCGCTGGCTTGGCACGAGTGCGTTCGCCGGTACCCGGAGCGCTGCAATCCAGCCTTTGCAATAGCCATCGAGAAAAGTAAGCGTTCGACCGTTGGCTCTCGTCGTGGCTTGGCAATGATCACGAAAAAATAATGACAAATATATCAATATTGAAATTTGTCTCAATATTGCATACCTTGAGCCTGCCTGACGATGAGACCTGCGCGCCTCACGACTTCAATCACAACAAGGGCTCAATATGAACAACAACAAGAAAGTTTCCGAATTGCCTCCCTCCGCCGTCGACGTGCTGGTCGTCGGAAACGGTCCGGTAGGTGCAACAATCGCGGCGCTGCTGGGCCGCTATGGGGTAACGACCCTGGTACTGGACAAGACACACGAGGTCGTACTGATGCCTCGTGCCATTGCTCTGGACAACGAGGCGTTGCGCATCCTGCAACTCGCTGGTTTGTCGGAAGACGCTTTCGAGAAGATCGTTATCCCTGAAGTGAGGATGCACTCCCCGGTACTCGGGCAATTCGGTCGAGCCAATACTGAGGGGGCCATCGACGGCCATCCGAAACTCGTGACGTTCTATCAACCGGACCTGGAACACGCGATGCGCGGCCAGGTTTCCCGGTTGAAGTCAGTGACCAGTCTTGGTGGCTTCGAGCTTGAGAGTCTGGTCGAGGAGTCGGATTGCGTCGTCGCCTCCGTACGGGATCAAAATGGTCAAGCGCATTCCGTTCGCGCCCAGTATCTGGTCGGTGCGGATGGCGCAAGCTCCAGGGTCAGAGCACTGATTGGCCAGGAGTTCGAAGGGCAGACCTATGCCGAGGATTGGCTGATTGTCGATGTCATGAACCGGCATAAGTCAGCGATTGATCACATTGAGTTTCTCTGTGATCCACGGCGCCCGACGCCGCACATGCCCGCTCCCGGCGGAAGGGAGCGTTGGGAGTTCATGCTACACCCAGGCGAATCCCGGGAAGAGTTGGAAAGCCCGGAAAGCATAGCCCGGCTGATCGCGCCATGGATCAACCCGCAAGAGTTGCAAGTCGAACGCAAGGCGGTGTATCGATTCCACGCGCGCTGCTGCAACAAATTCAGCAAGGGACGCATCTTCCTCGCCGGCGACGCAGCGCACATCACCCCGCCTTTTGTCGGGCAAGGCCTGGTTGCGGGACTTCGAGATGGCGCCAACCTTGCCTGGAAGCTGGCCTGGGTCCTTCGCGGCCATGCCGCGCCTGCAATACTGGAAACCTATGATGTAGAGCGCCGGCCCCATGCTCAGGCGATGATCAATCTGGCCAAACTCATGGGCCGCATGGTGATGCCCAAGAACAAGGTCGCCGCTTTCTTTGTCCACGGCCTGATGCGCATGCTGGCGTTGACTCCCGCTACCAGGAGGTACTTCGAACAGTTGGACATCAAGCCGAAGAATACCTTCAAACATGGCTTGTTCGTGCAGCATCGCCGGGGCGACAAGCTGGTGCGTGGCAGCCTGTTTCCCCAGGCCTGGACTCGCAACATGCAAAAGCAGATCAAACTGAGCGACGATGCTCTTGGAGACAACCTGACCTTGGTTGGACTGGGTGTTGACCCGTTGTCACTGCTAACCACTGATCAGATCGTTTCCTGGGAAAAAATGGGAGGCCACTTCCTGGAAGTCAGAACACGCGGCCAACGCTCCGGCGGCAGTTGTGACTTCATCGAAGACATGAACCATGAAATCCTGTCGTTGGCCCCTAAAGGAACGCTCGTCGCGGTTCGTCCCGACCGTATCATCATGCACCACGCCCCTGGCGCAGAGGCAGACGTCCTGCTTCGTGACTGCCGGGGCCTGCTGGCTAGCGAAGACGCCACTGCTGATAGCGTTTGCGTTACCATCAATGAGCCCACTAGATTACGAGCTTGATAATGCATTCCCCCATTCTTCCTTTAGAAGCGACTGCGCCACAACCTCTCACGCGGGGTCACAAGAAGCGCGAGCGCACCCGTCGCGGCCTGGTGGACGCGGCATTGCGTCTTGTCGCACGTAAGGAAGTGGGGGAGATCGCGCTGCTTGAGGTAGCCGCGGAAGCGGCGGTATCCAACGGCACCATCTACAACTATTTTCGAACTCGCGACGAAGTTCTGGAGGCGGTGGGCATCGCCATGGCCGCGGAGTTTTCTGACGCCATTTCCGCCATGAGCAGGGACGTGCACTGCGGCGCACAGCGGCTTTCAATCGGCGTGCGCATGTTTGTGTGCCGGGCCGCGGCCGACCACCAGTGGGCGAATGCGTTGCTGCGCATCATCCATTTCGACCAGGCAATGCGCTCGCGTTTGGCGGCCCATGTACTTGGCGATCTGCGTGAGGGGCTGCGTGCGGGCATTTTTGCTTACGTGGACGAAGGGGTCGCCCTGGACATCGTCTTATCCTGCACAACCGGAGCAATGCGCTCAGTTGTCGAGGGACGTGCAGTGGAGGCGCATGATCTGCGGGTCGCCGAAATGATTCTCCAGGCTCTGGGGGTAACGCCTGCCAGAGCCAGGAGAATCGCCGGAAAGCCGCTACCGGCCTGATCCTCTACCTGGCTTGATCAATCCATTGCCGATAGCTCTTCGCCTGGCGACGAGCTTTCAGTTGATTGCCGATCAATGCCATGAGTGGCGAAGTCCCGGGGTTTGTCCGTTTCCCTTGACTCAGCAAGCCGAGCTGCTTCTTGATCACCGATGCCACTGCCAGCGATGCCAGCGTCTTGTTCTTCCAGCGGACGACGATGGGCTCCACCTTGATGTCCCGGCCTGCCATCCACTGCCTCGGCAGGGCAGGCTCGATCGCTAATGCAGTGGCCAGTCCGACCATCGACACTGAGCCGCTCACCACTCGCTCCGCCACCTCCTTTCTGCGCACGCCGCCGGTGACCATCAACGGCATGCGCGCTATTTCTCCTATTTTCTCCGCGAACTCGAGAAAGTAGGCTTCTCGAGCCAGGCTGCTGCCATCGCGGGTCTGCCCCTGCATGGCCGGGCTTTCGTAGCTGCCACCCGACAACTCGACCAGGTCGACCGCCTTGGCGTTAAGCATTTCCACCACACGAGCCGCATCCTCGGCGTCAAAACCGCCGCGCTGAAAGTCTGCGGAATTGAGCTTCACGGCGACGCAAAAGATCGGTGCCACCCGCTGACGTATTGCGTCGATGGTTTTCAATAGAATTTGCGCGCGGTTTTCCAGACTGCCGCCCCAGCGGTCGTCGCGCCGATTGGTCAAGGGTGAAAGGAATTGGCTGAACAGGTAGCCATGCGCGGCATGAATCTCCACGCCGGTGAATCCGGCACGCTCGGCCAGCACCGCCGCTTGGGTATAGCGCCCGATCAGCTCTTCGATTTCCTGCTCGTCCAAGGCCCTGGGCGGCACAAACGCTTTAGAAAGTCCGGGGATATCGACCGCCACTGCGGAGGGGCCCCTTGCCGGTTGCCCCATTGAAGCCAATAGCTGCCGTCCGGGATGATTGATTTGCATCCAGGCCTGAGCCCCACGGCTGCGGCAAGCATCGGCCCATAGCTTGAATTTGCCCAGGTTCCGATCATCCTCAAGCACCACGCCAGCGGGGCCGGTCAAGGCATGACGGTCAACCATCACGTTGCCGGTGATGATCAGACCGGCACCACCTTCCGCCCAACTTTGATAGAGCTTGACCAGCGCTTCCCCTGGAGCGTGATCCTCATTGGCAAGGTTCTCCTCCATGGCAGCCTTGGCAATTCGGTTTGGAATCACCGTGCCGTTAGGCAATCGAAGCGGTTTGAAGAGATTTGAGCCGGTCATGTTGTGTCCTGGTTTTCATCGATGGGCAGAGCCAGGTGCTTGCCGAGAAGACGAGCCTGAGCCATGACATAATTGAACACGCGTGTTCAGTTGTGTCAATGTGCTGCTCTTTTATTGAGCCGGCGACATCGATAATGGCCTCAAGATTATTAGGTTGCAGGCCGGTTTTCAGGCAGATAATCCAGCATGAAAAAAAATAGTGTTGACGTAAAATGAACACGAGTGTTCAATCGTTCCATGAGGTAATCCTGGAGAGAGAACCGTGGAATCCCTGAATCCAACACAGCGACGCATCCATCAAGCCGCCTTTCGCCTGTTCGCCGAGAGAGGCACCTCACAGGTGAACATCCTCGACCTCGCGCAAGAGGCGGGTGTGGCGCGCGGAACGGTCTATAGCAACATCGACAGCATGGAAAGCCTGTTCGAGGCGGTTGCCAGCCATCTCGCGAGGGAGATGCATGAGCGCGTCAACAAGAGCTTCGATTCCCTCTCGGACCCGGCTCATCGCCTTGCCAATGGCATTCGATTCTTCATTCGCCGAGCGCACGAAGACTCCCAGTGGGGCGCATTCATCCATAAATTCGCCATGAGCAATGCCTCGTTGCGCGAAATGTTCAGCAGCCAAGCGACCAAGGATCTTCTGAGCGGGCTTGGCACTGGGCGCTACACGTTTGCGCAGGAGCAATTGCTCTCAGTACTGACGCTGATATCGAGCAGTGTGCTCGGCTCGATTTTCCTGGTACTGGAAGGTCACAGAACGTGGCGCGAGTCGGGCTCTGATACCGCCGAACTGGTACTGCGGGCATTGGGTGTGCCGTCAGAGGAGGCTCGTGCGTTGGCGACCAAAGAGTTGCCGGCACTTCCAACTCTCGACTGAGCTCCTAACTGACTTAATTGGCTAAACCCCTGGATTTTCAGGGGTTCGGGACAGCTTTGCCCTAAAAAACCGGAAAACAACAATGAACAACAAAATCGAATTGCACCGGTTGGCGACACAACAACCTGCCCGGCATCCGCAGCCGACGGTAAAAGCCCAGGATCTGACTCACCTGATTTTCCAGCGGCCGGACTTGAATGAGGCGGCGCGTTTCCTGACCGACTTCGGCCTGACGGTAAGTCGGCAGGACGCCGATACGCTCTATCTACGTGCCACCGACGCCACTGCATATTGTTACCGTGTCCAACGTGCTGAACATGCACGTTTTATCGGGTTCGGACTTGCCGTGCAGTCCCTGGAAGAACTGGAAAAGCTCACTCGAATCCCGGGTGCGTCTTCGGTCGAGAAATCGGAACATCCCGGTAACGGGTATTGCGTCAGGCTGACGGATCCGTCCGGTTTCATTGTGGAAGCCGTCTGCGACCAGATGCCAGGCAAGACGCTGGCACATAGAGCTCCTTTGCACTGGAATCTGGCGCACGAGCAGCCACGAATCAACGCCACGCAACGCCCGCCGATTGCTCCCCCTGAAGTCCTCAAGCTTGGCCACATCGTCATTGAAGTGGCTGAGTATCAAGCGACCTGTGCCTGGTATACGCAGCATTTCGGGTTTATTCCCAGCGATGTGCAGGTACTCCCCGACGGCACGCCTATCGTCGCTTTCATGCGCCTTGATCTCGGTGACATTCCCGCGGATCACCATACGCTCGCGATTGCGCAAGGGTTCATGGCCACCTACAGCCATAGCGCCTATGAAGTCGTCGATGCAGATGCCATTGGTATGGGGCAGCGCGTCTTGCGCGAGCGCGGTTGGGCGCACTCATGGGGTATCGGCCGGCACATTCTGGGCAGTCAGATCTTCGATTACTGGCAAGACCCTTGGGGTGACAAGCACGAGCATTACTGCGACGGGGATATTTTCACGGCCACTCGGCCGACGGGCATTCACCCGGTGAGCCCCGAGGCAATGGCGCAGTGGGGGCAGCGCATGCCCAAGAGTTTTACCAAACCCAAGATGAGCCTGGCCAATCTGATTCTGCTGATCCGCAATCTGCGACGCAGCCCGGACCTGACCATTCGAAAGTTGGTAACACTCATGCGGATGTTCGGGTAGAGCTGCCGCCATGTCGGACAACTCCACCCGGTTTGGCCGGCGGGACCTGCTTAAAGCCGGCGCTTTGATTGCTGGCAGTGCGTGGGTCTGCACCGTTGCCAGCCCCGTTTCAGAACAACACCACAGTTCCCGCGCCACCGAACGCGGGACAAACGCCGCTCCAGGAGTACCTTCAATGTCTGCTGTACACGTAGTCCGCTTTGAATTTCAGAACGGTATCCACTGGGGCGTGCTTCGCCAGGGCCGTATCACAGTCATCCCCGGTGTTTTTGAAACCACCGGTGACTTCATTCGCCAGAACAGTATCGACGACCTCGCGCAACTCAAAGGTACGGAGCTTGCGGAGGGCGAAGTAAAACTGCTGTCGCCGGTGACCCGTAACCAGCAGTTCCTCTGCCAGGGTGCCAACTATCGTCAGCACATGATCGAGTCGGGCATGGACCCGGATGCGAAGAAATTCAACATGATCTTCACCAAGGCGACGAGTTGCCTGGTGGCGGCTGACAGCGACCTGATCAAGCCGCGCCACGTGCGCTTCCTTGACTACGAGATCGAACTGGGCCTTGTGATGAAGCGCTCGGTCAACGGCGCTGTTGCTGTCACCGACGCCAATCTGCATGAGTTCATTGCAGGCGTCGTCATTGTCAATGACTACTCGGCGCGTGACATTCAGATTCCCCAGATGCAGTTCTACAAGGGCAAGAGCTACCGCACTTTCGGCCCGGTCGGCCCGTACCTCTGTCTGCTGGATGCCAAGGACATGCATTACCTCAAGGCACTGCAGCTGAAGCTGACGGTCAACGACCAGGTGCGACAGAACGACAGCACGGCCAACCTGGTTTACGGCCCCGCTGAAACCCTGACCGAACTCTGCGCCCTGCAAGATCTCGCCGCTGGAGATCTGATTGCCACCGGTACGCCTGCCGGCTGCGCTCTAACGATCCCTTCGCCTGGCAAAATGCGCATTGCAGCCCTTTTGCCAGAGGCCACCAAGTGGAAACTTTTCCTCAAGGCGCAAGAGGGCCGGACGCAGTACCTCAAGGCCGGTGACGTGGTTGAGGCGCGCATTCGCAGCGCCGATGGTGTGATCGACCTCGGTGTGCAACGCAACCGAGTCGTGGGGGAAGTCTGATGGTGGTGCAGACCCTGAGCGACATCGAACATCTCGAACGAGTCCCCTTGTCGGAGCGTGGCCTGGCTTGCAGCACTTATGAAGCGCTGCGTCAGGCGGCCGAGCGCACCCCCCAGGCGCCGGCGCTGAGCTTCTTCGCCGATGCCGCCGATTTCAAGCGCACCTGCGAGTGGAACTACTCCCGGCTCTTTGCGGATATCACCCGCGCGGCAAATGCCTTCGATGACCTTGGCATAAAGCCGGGCGAGGTGATTGCCTTTGTTTTGCCCAATCTGCCGGAAACCCATTTCACGATATGGGGCGGGGAGGCGGCGGGGATCGTCATGGCGATCAATCCTCTGCTCGAGGCCACGCAGATGGCTGGCTTGTTGAATGCCGCGAAGGCATCCGTGGTGGTGACACTCGCGCCGACTCCAGGCAGCGATCTGTGGCCAAAACTGGCTTCGCAGCTGGATCAGTTACCCGGGATCAGGTCTGTCGTTTGGGTCAGCATGGAGCCCTATGTCGACGAACCCGTGCGTGGGGTCCTGAAAGCCGTGGCACTGAAGGAACGAGACTTACACAGCGATATTGCGATCCACGATTGGCAATCGCTGATGAATGCTCAGCCGCACACCCACCTCAAGAGCGGTCGGCAAATCCGCCAGGACGAGTGCTGCTCCTACATCTGTACGGGCGGCACCACCGGGCTTCCCAAGATCGCCGCGCGTACCCACGGCTCGGAAGTCTTCAACGCATGGGCTATCGCCGCTCACATGCAGCCACGCAGTGGTGTCCAGGTCATGTTCTGTGGCCTGCCGCTATTTCATGTCAATGGCCAGCTGGTGACTGGACTGATGCCTTGGATGCAAGGCGACCATGTGATCCTCGGCACGCCTCAGGGGTATCGTGGCGAGGGCGTGATCCCACGATTCTGGGAGATGGTCGAGCACTTCGGTATCAACCTCTTTTCCGGCGTGCCAACTGTCTATGCAGCACTTTTGCAAAATGAATGGCAGGGCCGGGATCTGTCCAGTCTTCGCTATGCAATCTGTGGCGCCGCACCCATGCCGGCTGAGCTTTTCCGGGAGTTCGAGCGCCGTACCGGGCTAAAGATTCTTGAAGGTTACGGCCTCACCGAGGGCGCCTGCGTTTCCTCGATCAATCCGCCCCATGGCGAGCGCCATATCGGCTCCATCGGGATACGGATCGCCTACCAGAATATGCGCGCGGTCTTGCTCAATGATTCTGGAGAGTACCTGCGCGACGCCAGCGTGGATGAGATCGGCCTCATCACGATCAGCGGTCCGAACCTGTTCAATGGCTATCTGGAGGAGCGTCATAACCAGGGCCTTTGGATCGATATCGACGGCCAGCGCTGGTTGAATACGGGCGATTTGGGTCGCCAGGATGCGCAGGGTTACTTCTGGCTGACCGGCCGCAAGAAGGAGTTGATCATCCGTGGCGGCCACAACATCGATCCCAAGCAGATCGAGGAGGCTCTGCAGGCGCATCCCGCCGTCGCCCTGGCCGCTGCAATCGGCAGCCCCGATGCCTACTCGGGCGAGGTGCCGGTCGCCTACGTTCAACTGCGCCCGGGCCAAGTTTGCAAAGCCGAAGAGCTTGAGGCGTTCGCTCATTTGAACATCAGCGAGCGGGCAGCCGTTCCCAAGCGCATTGAAATCCTCGATGCATTGCCACTGACTGCCGTGGGCAAGATATTCAAGCCCGCTTTGCAGCAGCGGGAGATTGCCAAAGTAGTCCTGCAGGAAGTGGAACGCCTGGGGCTTTCGGATATTGCTGTCGAGGTCGTGCAGGACAATCGTCGCGGGCAAGTTGCCTGCGTCAAGGCCGGAACTGGTCAGGAAGTCCTGGCTCCGCTCCTGGGCCGTTACAGCTTTCAAGTTGAGTGGGTTAATTGAGTTTCTGATTCGCATCGGTAGTACAGCAATGATGCCCTAGTGCTGTTCAGCCAGGGCCTTTTACACAACGTCGATCAACTCCAACCGGCACTGGGAAGTGCACAGGACGGCGAAGCCTTGCCTGCGTGTAATCAACAAAAACAATAAACAAGAGGTGGAAAATGCAGCTGAACAACCGTGCGATCCCGTGTCTCTGCGCTCAGCGAAAATGTGCTGTATGGATTAAATTCACCAGTGCCATGGCACTCCTCAGCGCCTCTACAATGGCAGGCGCCAATGGCATTGGCCTTAACGAACAAAGTGCCAGCAGTGCGGGGACTGCGTATGCGGGAAGGTCGTCATCCGCGCTGGACGCCAGCACCATCTTTGGAAATCCTGCAGGCTTGACCAAGTTGAAGCGTAGTGAGATTTCCGGCGGCGCCGGGATCATCTCGGCGAGCGACGACATCAGTGATGCGCAGAGCAGTGCCTCTGGAACGAACAAGGGGGACTCGGTACCTTTGGGGGGCGTGCCCTTCGCCTATATGTCGACGCCGCTTGACGATCGTTTTTCGATTGGTTTGGGTCTCTATGCCCCGAGTGGTCTGATCAATGATTATGAGGGCTCTTTTCAGGGGCGCTACCATGGTTCCTATAGCACGACCAAGGAAATAACCCTGCAGCCGACCATTGCCTATCGGATCAATGATTACGTGTCCATTGGTGGTGGACCGACCATAAACCATTTCAGTGCAAAGCTTCAGAATTACCTGGCTACCGGCGCCCTGAACAACGGCGAGGACACACTGGTCACCATCAAAGGCGATGACACGGCCATTGGCTACAACATCGGCCTCATGGTTGACTTGAGTGAGGCAACTACCTGGGGGATTACCTATCACTCGAAGGTGAAGTATGAACTCGAAGGGCATACCGAGGTTTCCGGCTCCCCGAGCGTTATCCCGCTGGACGGAAAGTATGACAACAAGATCGATATCACGATGCCCGAATCCGTGGACACGTCCATCACCCATCATTTCGATAGTCGCTGGACGGGATACCTGGGAGCCACCTGGACACGTTGGAGCCGGATCCAGAAGGTCGAGGCAGTCAACAGCGGTCTTACCCCGCTAGGCCAGGCGGCTGGCCTGGGACGTGTCACCGAAGAAATGAACTGGCGCGACACTTGGGCCGCCGCAGTTGGCGCATCCTATCAATTGAACCAACAATGGCTGTTGCGTGCAGGCTACGCCTATGACCCGTCGCCCATTAGAAATGCCGATCGCAGCGTGCGTGTTCCGGTTGGGAATCGCCAGGCCGTGACCTTGGGTGGCGCTTATTCGCCGAATGCCGATCTGACGATAGACTTTGCTTATGGTTATCTCTGGGATTCCAAAGTCTCGGTAAAGCAGTCGAACAACTCCGGTCTTCAACCTGAATACAGCGCCAACTACGAAAACAGTGCGAATGGCATTTCAGTGCAGGCAACCTATCGGTACTGAGGTAAGCGCGAGATCTATCGAGGGGAGACGCGCCAGGGGATGGGCTTCCAGTTCGCCGAATGGCGCGGCGAAGTGCTGTTGCTGCAGGGGGCTAGCAGGCTGCAGTGCTCAGGCAGTCTGCATCAGGCTGCGCAATTGGAGAATCGCCTGCGCAATCGGGGAGGTTGGCAGGCAGGGCAATCGCTAGCTTAGGGCCCATCCAACAACAAGACCTCGCTTAAGGAAGGCTTATGCAATTCAGGCTTGCCATCTCCCACCGTGTGCCCTGCGCCTTTGAGTCGACTAAGGGAAACCTTTAGCCGGGTTGAAGTTTTCCCCCCAACGGATGCTGTTCATCTCGATATCGGCGCGGCGCCTACTCACTTACCTTGGGTAGACAAGAGGCGTGTCGTCTTGGCGGGCTGTTCCACTGAGCCCGCCTGGCGCTTTACCCCATAACAACAATAGGTCTGACAATGCTCGAACCCATCGTCCTTTATATCCCTGATGCAATCCGCCTTGCTGCTCAAGAGGGCTCGGTGTTCGGCTGCCGGCATTTTTAGTTTTAGTTCGAATCTGCTCCTATAAATACAGTGCCCAGCACATACAGATGTGGAGAAGTTAGATGTATCAGGTAAAGCAATTTTGCCGTGGGCTCGGTATTGCCGGCGTGTTGGGAATTATCTGTTCGCCATTGACAGCCTATGCCGATGTTGTTGATGACAGTCACTTGAAAGTGGATACGCGAAACTTCTACTTGCACCGTAACTACACCAATACCAATGCGCCGGTTTCTGAAGTGCATAGTTGGTCCCAGGGTTTCGATGCGCAGTTTACCTCCGGTTACACCGATACGGCCCTGGCAATCGGCCTTGATGTGGATGCGCAGTACGCCGTTCGCCTGGATTCGTCGGGCAATGACGGTTCGCTGCCGTACAGCGTCCGCGACCAGCAGACGGCCGATGACTACAGTCGCGCCGGTGCAACCTTCAAGATGCGCTACAGCAAGACCGAGTTGAAGGTTGGTGACCTTCGTCCACAACTGCCGGTGGCGTACGATGACACCAGTCGGCAACTGGATACGATCTATCAAGGCGCCGTGGTCGAGTCCAGGGAAGTCGATGGGTTGACGATGACCGGTGGCCGGTTCTGGTCTGCCGTGACACGGGAATCTTCCAACCACGAGAAGCTGTACAAGTTTGGTTCCACCGATAATCTCGACAGTGACGGCCTGGACTTCGGCGGCGCAACTTACGACATTACCAAGAACCTGCAAGCCAGTTATTTCTACGGCGTGTTGCACGACATTTATCAGCAACACTATTTCGGCCTGATGCATATGGCTGACCTGGGCAGTGGCTACAAACTTAAAACCGACTTGCGCTACTTCAATAACAATGAAGATGGCAATGCCTTGAACGGTGAGATCGACAACCGTTCCTACGGTGCCTTGTTCACCTTGCTCAAAGGCGCCCACATGTTTGGCCTCAGTTACCAGCGCATGCTCGGTGACAGCGTGTTCCCGACGATGAACGGTTTTATCCCGCAACCTTACCTGGTGCACTGGTCATCCCTGGGGTTTGTCCGCCCGGATGAAAAGTCCTGGGGGGCGCGCTACAGCTATGACTTTGCCGGGATGGGCGTGCCTGGGCTGAAGCTCTACACCCGCTATATCAAGGGTACCAACTGGGACCGTGGCAACAACCTGAGCGACAACCAGGAAAGCGAACGCTTTCTGGGGCTCAGCTACGTGGTCCAGAGCGGGGCGCTGCAAGGCCTGGGGCTGGACCTGCGCAACATCGACGTGAAACAGAAATACGGCTACGACTACAACGAATTCCGTGTCGCCACGACCTACACCTGGAAGTTCTGGTAAGCCCGGTCCACCCGGGATTTGCCCCCATAACAATAAGAGGCCTGACCATGTTCGAACCCTTTGTCCTTTGCATCTGCCCCGCAACTTTCCAGTCGTTGTTCTGCGCACCGCTGCGCGCATGAGCGGATTCCAAGAGGAGCAAACACTAGTGAATATCCAGGTCGATAACGCGGTCCTGCAGAAGAAGAAAACCTACATTTACGAGTGGTACGTGGTCGGCCTGTGCATGATCGCCTACATCTTTTCATTTGTGGATCGGCAGATCCTGGCGCTGATGATCGAGCCGATCAAAGCCGACCTGCAGATCAGCGACACCCAGTTCAGCTTGCTGCACGGGCTGGCCTTTTCATTGTTCTACGCGTTCATGGGCATGCCCATCGCCTATCTGGCCGACCGCTTCTCCCGACCGAAGATCATCGCCGTCGGCGTCGTGTTCTGGAGCCTGGCGACTGCAGCCTGCGGCCTGAGCAAGAACTTCCTGCACATGTTCCTCGCCCGCATTGGCGTCGGTGTCGGCGAGGCGGCCCTGTCGCCCTCGGCCTACTCGATGTTCAGCGACATGTTCCCCAAGGAGAAACTCGGCCGCGCCGTGGGCATCTACTCGATCGGCTCGTTCGTCGGTGGTGGCCTGGCCTTCCTGGTGGGCGGCTATGTGATCGCGATGCTCAAGGACATGAACACCATCGAGGTCGCCTTTCTCGGCGCGATGAAGGCCTGGCAGCTGGCGTTCTTCGTTGTCGGCCTGCCCGGCATCGTGGTCGGCCTGTTGATCTGGCTCACCGTGCGCGATCCGGCGCGCAAAGGCCTGCAGGTGGATGCGCAGGGGCGGGCCAAGAAGGTCGGGATGGGCGATGGCCTGCGCTTCCTCGCTCGCCACCGCGCCACCTTCACCTGTCATTACCTGGGCTTTTCATTTTACGCCATGGCCCTGTTCTGCTTGATGAGCTGGAGCCCGGCGCTGTACATCCGCAAGTTCGGCCTGTCGCCGATGGAGGCGGGCTACATGCTCGGCACCGTGCTGTTGGTGGCCAATACCGGCGGGGTGCTGTTCGGTGGATGGCTCACCGATTATCTGGCCAAGAAAGGTCATCAGGACGCTGCCATGCGTACCGGCGTCATCGGCGCCCTCGGCATGGCGGTGCCGGCCGTGCTGTTCTCTCAAGTCGATCAACTGTGGCTGTCGGTGACCCTGTTGGTGCCAGCGATGTTCTTCGCCTCGTTCCCGATGCCGGCGTCCACGGCGGCGATGCAGATCCTCGCACCGAACCAGGTGCGCGCACAGGTCTCGGCCGTGTTCCTGCTGATCAGCAATCTGCTGGGGTTGGGCCTGGGCACCACGCTGGTGGCGCTGTTGACCGACCGCTATTTCGGATCGCCCGCGGCGGTAGGGTCGTCGATGTCGCTGGTGATCGCCGGTGCATCGGCGTTGACCGTGCTGCTGCTCTGGCGTGGTTGCCGTCGTTTTCGCGAAAGTTATGCCCGGGAGTATCCGACCCGGGCTTGATTGGTCATAGTCCACGATCGGCGTCTCGGCCTCGCTCCTGTCAAAGGGAGCGGGGCCGAGACGCTCCACGTCAGGAGAACCCTTGATGTTGAATGACGTACACCTGCTGGAACGGCACAGCCTGCTCAGTTCGGCCGATTACCGCGAGATCAAGGACAAGGTCAGCCAATACCTGTGCCCGCACAGCTTCAACGTGCTGCGTGACGAGCCAATCTACACCCGGCTCAACGGCGTATTCTTCGGCGATTCGGCGCTGCTCGACCTGCGTTATGGCGCGCCGGTGGAGATCACCATCGGCGACATTGCCGATCAGTACCTGTTTCGCATCACCTTGCAGGGGCATTGCGAAGTGGCCCACGGGCGGCGCAGCGCGGCGATGCAGTCGGGCTACCTGAGCGTTTCCTCGCCGTTCGCGCAAAGCCGCATCGTCACCGATGGCGAGTGCCGCAACCTGATCCTGCGTGTCGACCGTGATGCCCTGGAGACGCAGCTGCAACGCCTGCTCGGCCGCAGCCTGCGCCAGTCGGTGATCTTTGATGTCAGCGTCGACCACCTGGGCGCCGGCGTCGTCAGCCTCTATCACACCCTGGACTACATCTGCCGGCTCTACGGCAGCGGCGTTGACGGTTCGCGCCTCGCCAGCGGCCTGTCCGAATACCTGATGCAGTTGCTGCTCACGCAGCTGCCGCATAACTACTCCGCGGATCTGTTGATCGATTCGCGCGTGCCGCTGCCGCACCACGTGAAAAAGGCCCGTGACTACATCGAGGAACACCTCGACGAACCGATCAGCCTGACGACCCTGAGCGAACTGTGTGGTGTCTCGGTGCGCACCTTGCAGAACGGCTTCAACCAGTTCCTCCAGCAGGCGCCGGTCGAGTACATCCGCGACCGGCGCCTGGCGGTCATCCACGAGTCGCTCAAGCAGGGCAGGGCCGGCGAAACCGTCACCGATATCCTGTTGCGTCATGGCATCAACAGCTTCGGGCATTTCTCCAGCGCTTATCGGCAACGCTATGGTTGCCTGCCGTCGGACACCCTGCGGCGGCAGAAGCATTGAGACACCTGCGCAATCGGTCATTCGGCTGCGCAATCGGAGGAGTCTGTGGCGGTGCGGCTCGATAGGATCGAGTCTCTGACAAAAAGGAGTATCTGCATGAATATTACCGTGCTGGGTGGTGGTCACGGCTGTTACGCCGCTGCTGTCGAAATGGCTGAAAAGGGGCACCAGACCCGCCTGTGGCGTCGAGATTCCACAGCGCTCAAAGAGCTGCTGGCCATCGGCAGCCTGACCATCAAGGACTACCGGGGCACTCGCCAGTTGTCAGTCGGCCAGAAGGGCGACAAGTTGTCGTTCACCGACGACCTGGCCGAAGCCCTGGGCGACGCGCAACTGGTGATCATCCCGCTGCCGTCGACCTCCCACGAAGACCTGGCCAGACATGTTGCGCCGCACCTGCACGACGGTCAGGTGGTGTTCCTGCCGCCGGGCACCTTTGGCAGTTTCGTGTTTGCCAAGGCCATGGCCGATGCGGGCAACCGGAGCAAGGTCGCCTTCGCTGAAACCGGTACGCTGCCGTACCTGGTACGCAAGCATGGCGCCAGCGACCTGGTGATCAGCGGCTATGCCACCCGCCTGCCGACCGGTGTATTCCCCAGCAACCTGTCCGAGCATGCTTTTGCGGTGCTGCGTGAAGCCTACCCGAGCGTCGAACCGATTGAAGACGCCCTGAGCGGTGCGTTGATGAACGCAGGACCCATCATCCATCCGCCGCTGATCATGATGAACGCGGGGCCGCTGGAGCATTTCGAGGCCTGGGACATTCACAACGAAGGCACCCAACCGTCGATTCGTCGCGTGACCAACCAGCTTGATGCCGAGCGCATGGCCGTGCGTGAAGCGCTGACCTACGGCGCGCCGCACTTTCCTCTCGCCGACCACTACAACACCACCGAAGGTGATGAGTGGATGTACGGTCGCGGTGCCCATGGCAAGTTGACCGACAGCGGTGACTGGCGCGAGGACATCGACCTGCAGAAGCATCGCTACATGCTTGAAGACACCCGCCTGGGCCTGTCCTTCCTGGTGTCCGTCGGCCGCTGGGCCGGTGTGCCCACCCCGGTCGCGCAGGGCCTGCTGAGCATTGCCTCGGTCGTCGCTGCACGGGATCTCTACGCCGAAGGCCGCACCCTGGAAAACCTCGGTCTGGCCACGCTGAGTCGGGCGCAGATGACCGAACTGCTGACCAGGGGCTACAACTGATGAACGCCGCGCTGCCCCAAGTCAGCGTGGTCGGCGCCGGCCGGATGGGCGAGGGCATTGCCCTGGCGTTCATCCATGCGGGCCTGCCGGTCACCCTCATCGATATCAAGGATCGCGCCGAGGATGAGCGGCACGGCTACTTCGAACGTGTGCGCAACAACATCCGCAGCGAATTGCAGATGCTGGTACGCCTCGGCATGCTCCGGCTGGAACAGGCCGACATCGCGATAGCCCGGTTGACGCTGCAATCCAGATACCAGGCCGTAGAGGCATTGCGCAGGTGCGACCTGGTGTTCGAAGCGGTGCCGGAAGTCATCGCGGTCAAGCAAGAGACCTTCGCCTGGGTCAGCGAGCATGTGCCGGTGTCGACCATCATCGCGTCGACCACCTCGACCTTCCTGGTCACCGAACTGAGCGAAATGGTCAGTGAGCCTGCGCGCTTCGTGAACGCGCACTGGCTCAATCCCGCGTACCTGATGCCGCTGGTGGAAGTCAGCCGCAGCGAAGCGACCTGCCCGCAGGTGGTCGAACGGCTGCTGCAACTGCTCAAGCGCATCGGCAAGGTGCCCGTGGTGTGCAACCCGGTGGCTGGCTACATCGTGCCGCGCATTCAGGCATTGGTGATGAACGAAGCGGCACGGATGGTGGAAGAGGGCGTGGCCAGCGCAGAAGATATCGACACGGCGGTACGCGTCGGCTTTGGTTTGCGCTTCTCGGTGCTGGGCCTGCTTGAGTTCATCGACTGGGGCGGCGGCGACATTTTGTACTACGCCTCGCGTTACCTGAGTGGAGCGCTGTCACCGCGTTTCGAGTCACCACAAGTGATCGCCGACAACATGCAAAACGGCCGCAATGGCTTGCGCGATGGCCAGGGTTTCTACGACTACCGTGACATGGACGTGGACGCCTACAAGCAGCAGCGTCTGGGCGACTTTGTCCGCAAGCTGGAGTTGTCGGGGCTGACGCCTGCGTTCGATGGCGCCTTGAAGCAGGCCTGAGCACCAGGGCCCGGAGGCCGGGCCCTGACACGCTTGACGATTTTCCGGTCCTACAGGCAGTACTGACTGGTGGGCAGCACGTCGATCTTGTCGAAATCGATGAAGCGGCTGCAACTGTCCATCATCGCCGCCAGGTTGCGCTGGAATTTCGCTTCGTCGCCCGCCGCATCGAAAAAGGCCATGGGATCGGTCATGGCCGCTGGCGGGAAACATTCTTCGACGATGGCATCGATCCGTGGAGCGCCGTGGGTCAGTGCCGAGACCACCAGGTTTTGCACGTACTGGAAGTTGGCTTGGGTGTCCACGGCCACCGTCGTGTGATGGTTGCGCCAGATGTCCAGCCAGGCCTCGGGAGTCAGGCGTGGAGGGCGGGTCAGCAGGGCCAGTTGGGCAAACCCGTGGGTACGCTCACCGGGTGTTGCAGGAAAGCGGGTATTGGCGATGGCGACCGACTCGCAGACCAGGTAGGCGGCCATGCGCGCCGTTGCCGCGCTGATCAGGTTATCGAAAGGGCGGCGAGCCGGCCCGTTGGCACTGTCCAGCCACAGCGACAGGCTGCCATCGGGCAATGGTCGGTTGTTTTCCTGGCGCAGGCCGGCGGCTGGTTGCACATCGGCATCGGCCAGGTTCAATTGCACACCACGGGCGCCGAGTGCCTGCAATTGCCCGGCGACCTCACTGCGCAGGCGATGGGCGAAGGTTTCAGGACTGACTTGGGTATCACGCCACAGCAGATAGATGACTTTTTCCATAGCTATCAAACTCCTCGTTGCGGTTGATGGATGGAGCGGCGGTCGTGCTGCCTGGTCCATCCGGATGACCGAAAATCCCTGGCGTCATAGTCAATCAAGGTCAGCGTTGGGTAATACCTCAAACAGACTATTGACCCACACTATGAGGGCAACGGCTGACGCTTCTGGTTCGGGCTCGGCGCCGGGCAGGTCCGCAGAACAGCAGCTAAGCTCTCTTGCGCTGGGGCGGCGCTGGAAGTGTTGCCTCGGGATGTCCATTTCCGGCAAGGGAGCCATCCGCCATGAGTGCCGAACAGAGTCATTACAGTCCGCCGACCCTGCTGGTGGTCGATGACACGCCCGACAACCTGATGCTGATGACGGATCTGCTCAAGGATCGCTACCGGGTCAAGGCTGCCAATAGCGGTGAAAAGGCGTTGCGCATACTGCAGGGCGACGCACTCCCTGACCTGATCCTGCTGGACGTGATGATGCCCGGGCTGTCCGGCCATGAAGTGGCGCAGCAGCTCAAGCGCGACCCGCGTACCCGTGACATTCCCATCATCTTTCTGACGGCCATGGCCGACACCGAAGACGAGATCCATGGCCTGGAACTGGGGGCTGTCGACTACATCACCAAACCAATCAAAGCGGCGCTGGTCCTGGCGCGGGTGGATACCCAGCTCAAGCTCAAGGCGGCTGCAGACTTCCTGCGCGATCACAACGACTATCTGGAGAAGGAAGTGGCGCGTCGGACCCGCGAGGTGATTGCGATCCAGGATGTGGCCATCCAGGCCATGGCTTCACTGGCCGAGACTCGCGATAACGAAACGGGCAACCATATCCGGCGGACCCAGCATTACATCAAGGTGCTGGCCGAGCATCTGCGTGCTCATCCGCGCTTCAGTCACTTTCTCACCGAGGACACCATCGAATTATTGTTCAAGTCGGCGCCGCTGCACGACATCGGCAAGATCGGCATCCCCGACCATATTCTCCTCAAGCCGGGACGCTATACCGAGGAAGAATTCGAGATCATGAAGACTCATACAACGCTGGGACGTGACGCCATCCAGCATGCCGAGGATCAGCTCGGCATTCGCGCCGAGTTCCTCAGCCTGGCCAAGGAGATTGCCTACAGTCACCAGGAAAAATGGGATGGAAGTGGGTATCCGCAAGGGCTGGCGGGTGACGACATCCCCGTCAGCGCCCGGTTGATGGCAGTGGCGGACGTCTATGACGCATTGATCAGCCGTCGGGTCTATAAAGCGGGGATGCCCCACGCGCAGGCCGTCGAGATTATTCGTCAGGGGCGAGGTACGCACTTCGATCCCGATATCTGCGATGCCTTCCTCGATTGCCTCGAACAGTTCCAGACCATTGCCGAGCGCTTCGCCGATACCGACCAGGACATGGCCGGCAAGCGGGCTGCTCTGGAACGTATCGGCCAGACTCCGTGAACCCGCCATTGCCCCTTCGTCAGTGTTTTCATCAGGTCCACGAGGATAGTCATGGCCGGATTGCGTACCCTGCTTGAGCGCCTCGCGCTGCTTCACAAACTGATCCTGGGGTTCTCGGCGCTGCTGCTGTTGGTGCTGGTGCTCGGTGTGCAAAGCCTGCGCACCCAGCAATCGCTGAAGCAGGACATGCAGAACCTCTATCTGCAGGAACTGGTCGGCATGGAGCACTTGCAGGAAGCCCGTGTGCAATTGCCCCATATGATGCAAGCACTGCAGCGTGCGGTGGGCACCGACAGCGCGCAGATTCGCGTCGAATCCCTGCAGCAACTGCATGATATCCGCGAAGGCCTGCAGCAGGCCGTGGCCCGCGCCAAAGTGACCTTAAGGCGCGCGGATAATCTGGCGCGCCTCGCCGAGCTCGACCTGCTGCTGCAACAGTTGCAGCGTCATAGCGACCAGGCCTTTCTATCGATCGACCAGGGCCAGCAGAACAAGGCGTTGGTACTGCTCAATAGCAGTGAATTCCAGCAACTTGCCCGGCAGGCCGACGGCCTTTTGTACGCGATCGTCCAGATCAAGGAAGCCTCGATTCGCGACACGGCCAAGGACATTGCCGAGTTTGCCGAACACAGCACCAGGTTGACCTACGTACTGTTGTTCGGTGGTTTGTCGCTGGCGTTGCTGTTGTCCTGGGTCGTCAGCCAGTCGATCCGCAATCCACTGAACCGGGTGCGGGTGGCGGTAGACCAATTGGCCGAGGGGCAGCTCGATCAACCGATTCCCCACACCGACCTGAACAACGAAACCGGCGATCTGGCGCGGGCCATCGCCAAACTGCAGACCGAATCCCAACAGCTTGAGCGCCAGCGCTGGATCAAGGCGCATACCGCCCAATTGCAGGTCGATCTGCAGCAGGCAGAAACCCCGGCCGAACTGGCGCACGTGTTCCTGCAATGCATGGCCAGCCTGCACGGAATCTGCCAGGGGGTGCTGTACAGCGCGCAGGAGGATTCCGGCACGCTGCTGTTGATGGGGCGTTATGCCACCGATTCCGAGCGGCCACCCGAGGCGCAAGTCATGTTCGGCGATGGCCTGTTGGGCCAGTGCGCGGTGGATCGCGTGCCGCGTCAGTTTCAGGCGATGCCGGATCAATACTGGCGTTTGCGCTCGCCCCTTGGCGAGGTCCCGGCCCGTTGCCTGCTGCTGCAACCCATTGTCCGTGGCGAGCGGCTGCTGGGGGTGCTCGAACTGGCCGGGCTGGAGCCCCTGGGCGAGCGTGAACTGCTGCTGTTGCAGGAAGCCACCCCACGTTTGGCCGCAGCCATGGCGATTCTGGAGCGCAATCAGGCGGTCAAGACCCTGTTGGCGGAAACCCGTCGCCAGGCCAATGAAATGGCGGAACAGGCGCTGCAACTGGAGCAGCAGGCGCAGGCACTGGAAACCCAGCAATCGGCGTTGCGCGCCACCGAGGCCTGGTATCGCGGGATTATCGAAGCGGCGCCGGACGGCATGCTGGTGGTCGATGCCCAAGGACAGATCCTGCGCACCAATCGCCAACTGGATCAGCTGTTCGGCTATAGCGCCGGTGAGCTGCTCGGCGAGTCCATCGATCGTTTGGTGCCGTTGGCCAGCAGAGGGTGCCACGAGGCGCTGCGCAAGGGCTTCATGGCCCACGGCGCCACTCGCCAGATGGGGGCCAACCTGGACGACCTGCAAGGCGTGCGCAAAGACGGAAGTCTGTTCTCGGCAGAGATCAGCCTGTCGCATCTGCCGAGCCTGGAAGGGGACGGCGTATGCGTGTGCGCGTCGGTGCGCGACGTGAGTGAACGGCGTCATCTGCAGGCGGCACTCAAGACCAGTGAGGCACAGTTGCGCGCAGTACTCGACAGCAGCCCGGTGGCCATGGTGATCAGGGACGTCGATGGCCGTCCGACCTACTGCAATCCGCAGTTCGACAGTCTGTTCGGGACTCGTCTGGCTGAACTCGAAGGTGCGGATCCGGCGCAGTTCTGGGTCGACCCGCAGGCACACCAGCGCTTTCTTGAAGCGGCAGCGCAAGGTGCAGTGCTGAACTTCGAGACCACCCTGCAGCGCGCTGGAGGCGAGCGCTTCGACGTACTGGTTTCGGCCGTCACGATGACGCTGGGGGAGCGGGGCATGGGGGCCAACTGGTACTTTGACATCACCGACCGCAAGACCGCTGAGGCCGAGGTGCAGCGCGCGCGGGAGGCCGCAGAAGAGGCGACCCGGGCCAAGAGCAACTTCCTGGCCACCATGAGCCACGAGATCCGCACACCGATGAACGCCATCATCGGCATGAGCTACCTGGCATTGCGAACCGAGCTCGACCACCGCCAGCGCAACTACATCGAAAAGGTCCATCGCTCGGCGGAATACCTGTTGGTGATCATCAACGACATCCTCGACTTCTCCAGGATCGAGGCCGGCAAAATGCACCTGGAGCACATTCCCTTCCACCTCGAGGCCGTGCTCGACGGCTTTGCCAGCATGATCGGCCTCAAAGCCGAGGACAAAGGCCTGGAATTGCTGTTCAACACCGATGCCGAGCTGCCGACCGCCTTGATCGGCGACCCGTTGCGCCTTGGCCAGGTGCTGATCAACCTGGGCAACAATGCGACGAAGTTCACCGAGCAGGGCGAGATCGTGCTCGGCGTAGAGCACCGGGGCGCGGCAGGAGAGCAGGCGCAGCTGCATTTCTGGGTACGCGACACCGGGATCGGCATGAACGCCGAGCAATGCTCGCGCCTGTTTCAACCCTTCAGCCAGGCCGATAGCACCACCACCCGCAAATACGGTGGCACCGGGTTGGGCCTGGCCATCTCTCGGCATCTGGTGGAATTGATGGGCGGGCGCATTTGGGTAGAGAGCGAGCCGGGCCTTGGTTCCACTTTCCATTTCGAGGTGAGCCTGGGGGTGCAGCGCGACAGCCATTTACGGCGCATGGTGACCGCCGACGAATTGCTGGGCAGCCGTGTGTTGGTGGTCGATGACAACGCCAGCGCGCGGGAGATCCTGTCCAGCATGGCGCGCAGTTTTGGCGTGGAGGTGGACGTCGCGCAAAGCGGCCGGGCCGCACTGGCCATGCTGGTGGACGCCGAAGCGAAGGTGCTGCCCTATGATCTGGTGCTGATGGATTGGCGCATGCCTGGCATGGACGGCGTGGAAACGGTGCGGCAGATGCAGGCCGCCAAACTGGCGCAAACGCCGTCGGTGATCATGGTCACGGCGTTCGGTCGCGAGGAAGCCCGCGAAGAGGCCAGTCGGTATGGCATTCATTTGCCGGTGGTACTGACCAAACCGGTGACGCCGTCCACTTTGCTTGAGGCGCTGGGCACGGTGCTCGGCAAGATCCCCCAGGCCAATACCCGGGCCAGCTCGCGACTCGGCCAGAGTGCCAGCGCCATGGCCAGCCTGCGTGGCGCGCGACTGCTGTTGGTCGAAGACAATGAGCTGAACCGCGAGCTGGCCTGTGAACTGCTGGAGAGCGCCGGGATCGAGCTGTGCCTGGCCGTTCACGGCGCAGAAGCGCTCGACAAACTGGAGCGTGACGCTGACTTCGATGGTGTGTTGATGGACTGCCAGATGCCGGTGATGGACGGTTATACCGCGACCCGCAAGATACGTGAGCAGCCACGCTGGGCGAATCTGCCGGTGATCGCCATGACTGCCGACGCCATGGCGGGGGACCGCGAGCGGGCGTTGGCCTGCGGCATGAACGCCCACATCTCCAAACCCTTGAACGTCGACGACATGTTTGCCACGTTGGCCAAGTGGATACATCCGCGAGCTGACCGAGGCGCGATGTCGGCCGACGTTTCGCCGGTCACCACGGAGTCAGCGGCGAGCCTGCCAGCCAGCCTTCCCGGCATTGATTTGAAAGCGGGCCTGGGCACCTGCATGGGCAAGGTCGAGCTCTATCTGCGCCTGCTGCGCAAGTTTCGCTCCAGCCACCAGGCTTTTTACGCCGAGTTCCTGGCTGCCCGAGGCCAGGGCGATCGTTCGACGACGGTCAGGCTGGCCCATACCCTGCGCGGAACGGCGGGCAACATTGGTGCCGTTGAAGTGGCGAATGCAGCCGCCGCACTGGAGCAGGCGTGTCTGAACGATGGGACGAGCGATGGGGTGGAGCAGGACCTGGCTGACCGGCTGGTGGAGGTCGAGCGTTGCCTGACAACGGTGCAGGAAGGCTTATCGGTGCTCGGCGAGCCGACGTCGTGCGCAGACTCATCAAGCGTGCCACCGGGCAGCGAATGGCACGCGCAATTGGCCCACGTCCGGTCTCTGCTGGCCGAGAGCGACACCCAGGCGCTGACGGCCTTGCTCAAACTGCAGGGGCTGGCTTCAGACCCGCGGATGACCGAGCAATTGCTTCGGGTTGTGCGGCAAGCGGAGTGCTTCGATTTTGATCAGGCGCTGGAGCTGCTTGAAAACCTGTCCTGAGGAATCAACGCAACTTCAGCGGATCGACCATCTGCGCCGCGATGGCCATGCCCACCAGGTCCGGCAGCGTGTTGGCCTGCATGCGTTTCATGACGCGCGCGCGATACAGATCAACGGTTTTTGCACTTACGCCCAGTTGCTCCGCGATTTCGCGGGTGGTGTAACCCTGCACCAATGGCAACAGGATATCGCGCTCGCGCGGGGTCAAAGTCAACAAGCGCGCCTGCAAGGCTTCGTGGCCCTGGTTGCCCGAACGGTTGGCGGCACAGTTGCTGAGCGCCTGTTGCACGCTGTCCAGCAACAGCTGTTCGTTGTAGGGCTTCTCGATAAAGTCATGGGCACCGGCCTTGAACGCGCGCACCACGATCGGCACATCCGCATGCCCGCTGACGAAGATGATGGGCAGGTTCAGTTGGCGCACACGCATTTCTTCCTGCACGTTCAACCCGCCCATACCGGGCATGCGAACGTCCAGCAGCACACAAGCATCGAGGCTTGCATCGCAGGCATCGAGGAACGCGACGCCACTGGTAAACGGCAAGGCCTTGAGCCCGACCGACTCCAGTAACCAGACCGTCGATTCGAGCATGCCCTGGTCATCATCGACCACGTACACAACGTGCTCCGTTACACCTGCCATTACCTGATTCCTATTGTTGTTTTGTTGGGCCGGCAAGCGGCAAGCGGCAACACATCAGCAGCCCGACAGGCTGGCGCCGGGCATTCAATTCGCCACCGAAACCTTCGATGATGCTGCGGCTCATGGACAGACCGAGCCCCAGGCCATCGGCCTTGCTGGTGTAAAACGGGGTAAATATCTGTTCCAGTTCCGGCTCGCTGACGCCCGGCCCCTGGTCTCGCACACTGATTTCCACGCAGGCGCCACTGCCATGCTCCACGGCCATCACGATCACAGACGGTTGCCCGGGATGTTGCTCACGGTTGGCATCGATGGCATTGCGCAACAAATTGAGCAGCACCTGTTCCAGTAACACGCGGTCGGCATAAACGGGTGGCAGATTATCCGGCAGTCGATCCTCGATTGTCACTTGGCAATTACTCGCCTCCCAGGCACACAAACGCACGGCTTCGCGGGCGACGTCGGTCAAGTTCAGCGCCTGCATGCGACGCTGTCCCTTACGCAAAAAGGAGCGTAACCGTCGGATCACTTCGGAGGCATGGGTGGCGTGATGGGTAATGCGTTCCAGGCCCTGGGTCACTCTGGCAGCGGCCTGGGGATTGGAATCCAGCGTTTGCAGATAGCGCTGGCTTGCATTCGCATAGTTGACCACGGCAGCCAGCGGCTGGTTGATTTCGTGGGCGATCCCCGAGGCCAGTTCACCGAGAGTGACCAGCCGTGCGGTGTGTGCCAGTTCGTCCTGATGACGGCGCTGTTGCACTTCCCGCAGCTCGCGCTCGGTCATGTCGCGCGCGACCAATGAGTAATAACGCTCACCGCCGGCGGAACGGTGTGCCAGCAGTACCAGCGACACCGGCACCGATGTGCCCCCGCCCGGTGGTTGCAAACGCGCATCGGTGCTCCAGACACCGTCGCGCTCGGCGCGCTTCCAGCCATCGCGTTGCAGGCGCGCAAGGTCGCCGCTTGCGAACAACGTGGCCAGGGCCGGCATGGGTTGTTGCTCATCAATCCCGAGGATGCGTCGCGCGGCTGGATTGAGGTAAGTGACCTGGCCCTCGGGAGCGATGAACAACACCGGGTCAATGTTGGCCTCGACCACTTCGGCCAGGCGTCGCTTGTTCTCCTCGGCCTGCACCCGGGCCGTGATGTCCCGGGATATGCTGACGATTTCGACCACCGCCCCGGTGTAGGTTTCGCGGATCGCCCGGCTGGCGGTTTCGAACCACAGGTAGTGGCCGTCGCGATGGCGAATGCGATAGGTCATGGTGTGATAGCCATCCTGCTCCAGCGCATCGCGCGCGCGCTGCACCAGAGCGGCCAGGTCCTGGCTATGAAACAGGCCCTGGGCCATTTGCCCGCGCAACTCTTCGGGCCAGTAACCGAGCAGGGTCCAGGACGCCGGTGATGCATCGATAACGCGACCTTCGGGGGTGTGACGGGATATCAGGTCAGTCGTGTTTTCGATGATCAGCCGGTACAGCCGTCGTGCGGTGGCCGCTTCACGCTCCGCCAGCACTTGCGCCGTGGCGTCGCGGCAACGGGCGAGCACTCGGTTGTCCTGGGGATCGGGAATGAACGTCCAGATCAGTATCTGCGTTTCAAACTGAGCCTCGACACCTTCGACGGCGCGTTGCTGGTCCAGGCAGGCACGCACCAGCACCCGATGATTGACCGGTAAAAAGCCCAACACATCGGTCAGTGACTTCTCGGCGAGCAGCGCCATCAGTGCCGCGTTGAACTCCAGCGGTCGACCTTGCGCATCGAGCAACAGGCTCGGTTGCGGATCGTGACCCAACAGTGGCGAACCACGCAGCAGGCCGTTGACGCTGCTCAGCAGCGTCGTCAGCAAATCCTGCACCCAGCCCAGCCAATCGAGACTCACGCCCTCGCGCACTTCCACCAGCAACAAGCCCGGCTGCCCCGGCTGCAAGGCCAGATCAAATACCTGGCCATGGCTGATCGCGGCCCGGCGCAACCGGCCGGACAACCAGCAATCGAGTTGACGGACTTGAGCCAGGTCCAGGCGGCCTGCCTCGACCAGATGCTCGAAGAGCAACTGGTCGCTGGCCAGCGCCGGGTCGCCAAGTCCCGGCGGCAAATGCTGGGCGGCGCCCTCATGGCTGTAGATCCGCGCATTGGGCTGCCAGCTCAGGTAAACCGCCCGCTGCACCTCAGGGCAATCCTGCAGCGCCCGACACAACGCATCGGCCCGGGCGGCCAGAGACACACCCTCGCGCTGCAGGCGCAACCAACTGTGCAATCGAACGGGCGTCAGGGTCATTGCGGGTCCACTTTCTCAGGGAAACCAAGCATATACCAGCCTTGGAGCGTTGGCGGCATTGATTCGGACTTAATAGAAATAGATATAGTACAAGTACTATACGACGTAGGTTCTACTTCCATATTGATGACGCGGTGTTATATAAAGTCATCCGGACTTTGAAGGTGACTGCGGCGACTACGCTGCAAGGTCAACCATAGAGCTAACAATCAGCCATCGAGTACCCGCACATGTCTATCTATGACCAAGGCCTTGGCCCTTCGGCTGTCAATCACATTGCCTTGTCTCCGCTGAGTTTCATCGAGCGCACCGCCAGCACTTATCCCGATCACCTCGCCGTAATCCACGGTTCGATTCGCCGCACCTGGGCGCAGACCTACACCCGTTGCCGACGCCTGGCCTCGGCGCTGGCCGGTCGCGGTATCGGCAAGGACGACACGGTGGCGGTGATGCTGCCCAACATTCCCGAGATGCTTGAAGTGCATTTCGGTGTGCCGATGATCGGCGCCGTGCTCAACCCGCTCAACGTGCGCCTCGATGCCGAGGCGATCGCATTCATGCTGCAGCATGGCGAAGCCAGGGTGTTGATTACCGACCGCGAGTTCCATGATGTGATCCAGGCGGCGCTTGGCATGCTGGATCACCCGCCTTTGGTGATCGACGTCAATGACCCGGAATACGGTGAAGGTCAGGCCGCGAGCGACCTTGACTACGAAGCGCTGTTGGCCGAAGGCGACCCGGCATTCGACTGGCAATGGCCGGGCGACGAGTGGCAGGCCATTTCGCTGAATTACACTTCAGGCACCACCGGCAACCCCAAGGGCGTGGTCTACCACCATCGCGGCGCTTACCTGAGCGCATTGGGCAACCAGATGACCTGGGCCATAGGCAACCATCCGGTGTACCTCTGGACCCTGCCGATGTTCCATTGCAATGGCTGGTGCTATCCATGGACCATCACCGCCCTGGCGGGTGTGCACGTTTTCCTGCGCCGGGTCGATCCACAGAAAATCCTCACGCTGATCCGCGAGCATCAGGTCACTCACCTGTGCGGTGCGCCGATTGTGCTCAATGCACTGGTGAACATGCCCGAATCAGCGAAAGCGGCCATCGATCACCCGGTCAATGCCTTGGTCGCGGGCGCAGCGCCACCGGCCAAAGTCATCGGTGCCGTCGAAGAGATGGGCATCAAGGTCACCCATGTGTTTGGCCTGACCGAAACCTATGGCCCGGTGACGGTCTGCGCCTGGCACGCCGAATGGGATGAGTTTTCCCTGGAGGAGAGGGCGCAGATCAAGTCGCGACAGGGCGTGCGCTACCCGACGCTGGAAGGCTTGATGGTCGGCGATAGCACAACGCTGGAGCCAACCCCGCGTGACGGCCAGACTATCGGTGAGATTTTCATACGCGGTAACACCGTCATGAAGGGCTACCTGAAGAACCCGAGCGCCACTGCCGAAGCGTTCGAAGGCGGCTGGTTCCACACCGGTGACCTGGCCGTCTGGCATCCTGACGGTTACGTCGAAATCAAGGACCGGCTCAAGGACATCATCATCTCGGGCGGCGAGAACATTTCCACCATCGAACTTGAAGGGGTGCTCTATCGCCACCCGGGTGTGATGGAAGCAGCCGTGGTCGCCCGTCCCGATGAGAAATGGGGCGAAACGCCCTGCGCCTTCGTCACCTTGAAGGCTGATCACCAGGACGTTCGCGAGGCTGACATCATCAGTTTCTGTCGTGAGCATCTGGCCGGATTCAAAGTACCGCGCACGGTGATCTTCACGCTCTTGCCAAAGACTTCCACAGGCAAGATCCAGAAGTATGTGTTGCGCGAGCGGGCCAAGGCGCTCTGACCCGATCTGACATTGCATCCATCTGGCAGCAGGTGTTTGACCTGCTGCTGCGGGTTCGTGCAGGCCGAGTTCGGCTGTGCCCTGCCCATGACACAACCGTGCCAACGAGGTTTACGTTATGCCCGAATTCAAAGTCCCGCTGCGCGACATGCGCTTTGTGCTGCACGAAGTGTTCGATGCTCCGGCCATGTGGGCGCGCCTGCCGGCCTTGACCGACAGCATCGACACCGATACGGCAGACGCCATTCTCGAGGAGGCGGCCAAAGTCACCTCGCACCTGATTGCGCCCCTCAATCGCAGTGGCGACGAAGAAGGCGCGCAGTGGCATGAAGGCCGGGTCACCACCCCCATCGGTTTCAAACAGGCTTACGCAACCTACATCGAAGGCGGTTGGGTGGGACTGTCCGGCAACCCCGGGTTTGGTGGCATGGGCATGCCGAAAATGCTGGCCGTGCAATTCGAAGAGATGCTCTACGGCGCCAACTCAAGTTTTGCGCTGTATTCCGCATTGAGTTCCGGTGCCTGCCTGGCGCTGGACGCCCACGCCAGCGATGCCCTGAAAAACCTCTATCTGCCGCCGATGTATGAAGGCCGCTGGGCCGGCTCCATGTGCCTCACCGAGGCCCATGCCGGTACCGACCTGGGGCTGATCCGCACCCGCGCCGAACCTCAGACTGACGGCAGCTACAAGATCACCGGCAGCAAGATTTTCATCACCGGGGGCGATCAGGACCTGACTGAAAACATCGTTCATCTGGTACTGGCCAAACTGCCGGACGCGCCTGCTGGCCCGAAGGGCATTTCGCTGTTTGTCGTACCTAAAGTCCTGGTCAATGCCGACGGTTCCCTCGGCGCGGCCAACGCCGTGAGTTGCGGTTCGATCGAACACAAGATGGGCATCAAGGCCTCGGCCACCTGCGTGATGAACTTCGACGGCGCCAGTGGCTGGCTGGTCGGTGAAGAGAACAAAGGCTTGGCGGCGATGTTCACCATGATGAATTACGAACGCCTGTCGATTGGCATTCAGGGCATCGGCTGCGCCGAGGCGTCTTACCAGAGCGCCGTCACCTATGCTCGCGAACGCGTTCAAGGTCGGGCTCCCACCGGTGCCTTGGCCCCGGACAAACCGGCCGACCCGATCATCGCTCACCCGGATGTGCGGCGCATGCTGCTGGGCATGAAAGCCATGACCGAAGGCGGTCGCGCATTCGCCTGCTATGTCGGGCAACAACTGGATCTGTCGAAGTTTTCCGACGATGCCAGCGAGCGCGATTGCGCGCAGATCCTGGTTGCGCTGCTGACGCCAGTGGCCAAGGCGTTTTTTACCGACACCGGCCTGGAAAGCTGCATCAACGGCCAGCAGGTTTTCGGCGGCCATGGCTACATTCGCGAATGGGGTCAGGAACAATTGGTCCGTGATGTGCGCATTGCACAGATCTACGAAGGCACCAATGGCATCCAGGCATTGGACCTGCTCGGACGCAAAGTGCTGGCCAACGATGGCGTCGCGCTACGCCTGTTCGCTCGGGAAGTGCGCCACTTCGCGCTGCACCACGAAAGCGCGTATGGCAGCGAACTGCTGAAGGCCCTGGAACGCCTGGAGGGCCTCAGCAACTGGCTGCTGGAGCGGGCCAAAGCCAACGCCAACGAAGTCGGCGCAGCCTCCGTGGAGTACCTGCACCTGTTCGGCTATGTCGCCTACGCCTACATGTGGTCGCGCATGGCCGCCGTGGCCCGGTCCAGACTTGACCGGGACCCGCCGTTCTACGCTGCCAAACTGGCCACCGCCGAGTTCTACTTCGCCCGCCTGCTGCCACGGACGCTGAGCCTGGAAGCCAGCATCCGCGCCGGCAGTGCACCCCTGTACGGCCTTGCTGACGAACAGTTCTGACGATTGAGCGTTGCGCGGCGCCTTGCCACTCCCCGGGCCCGCGCTTTTTATTCACTGGCCCTCTCAAAGTACGGCAGGAAAGCCTGATGAATATGCAAACAAGTACAACGCAAGGTCACTTGAACTGGGACGACATGCGCTTCTTTCTCGAGGTCGCTCGTGCCCGCACCGCCAGCGGTGCAGCCCGCCGCCTGGGGGTGGACTACACCACGGTAGCGCGACGCATCCGCGCCCTGGAGCAGAGCCTGGGCGCCATGTTGTTCGAGAAATCGCGAACCGCGGGCTTCGTGCTGACCGTGGAGGGGCAGCGCCTGGTCTGCCACGCCGAAACCCTGGAAAGTACACTGCTGGTAGCCTGCGAACAGGTTTTCGGCACCACCGGAGGGCTTGCCGGGCACCTGCGCATCGGCTGTACCGAAGCCTTCGGGTCCTGTTTCATCGCAGCGCAGATGAGCCACTTCCTCGAGCACTACCCGAATATCTCGGCGGATATTTTGCCGGTCCCGCACTTCGTCAACCTGTCACGGCGTGAGGCGGACATCGCCATCACCCTGGAACGGCCCGAGCGCGGTCCGTACGTGTGCTCGCGGCTGTGCGATTACCGCTTGCGTGTGTATGCGACGCCGGAGTACCTGGCCAGTCATCCGCCGATTGGCTGTCGCGAGGATCTGGCCGGTCACCCGTTCGTGACCTACGTCGATGATCTGGCCTTCAGCTTCAAGCTGCTCTACCTGAACGACCTGATGCTCGGCGCGCGCAGCCGCCTGCGCAGCACCAGCGTGGTCGCCCAGTACCATGCGGCTCTGGAAGGGCGGGCGCTGGCGATCCTGCCTTGCTTCCTCGCCGGTCCCGACCCGCGCCTGTGCGAGGTGCTGCCGGATCAGGTGGAGGTCACGCGACAGTTCTGGATGTACTACTGTGAGGACCTGCGCAACCTCAAGAGGATTACCCTGGTGGCCGACTACCTGCGCACCTGCGCGGAGCTCAATCGTCCGCTGCTGATGGGCGAGTCACACGAGATGGTCTACCCGCCGTTGCTCTGAGTTGCAGGTCTGGCCATCGATTGGACCCTAAAAAAATAAAAATCAGGTGTCTTTATGCTTCTCGAACATGCGTTGTTAACCGATGCCAGCGGCAAGCCGATTCACCAGCATCACAAAAGTTTTTCAACCGAGTGGGATGAAATCAGCGACTGGTCGGATCGCATGTATATGCCCTACCGTGTGGCACCCAAAGGGCAGGCCATCAAGCCGCACGCCACCATGCATTCGTCCAGGATTGGCGAGTTGACGCTGACTCGTTTTGCCTATGGCGTGCCGGTGAGCGTCGATGAATTTTCGCCCGAAGCCGGGAATGCGCTACTGCTTACCACGATTCGCGGCAATGCCCGGCACTGGACCCGGCGTTCCGTCACCGAGGATACGGCAATGGGTGAATCATTCGTTGCCGATTGCAGTCGTGTCGATTACCGGATCGACCTCGACCCTGATCACCTGCAACTGAATCTGACCATTCCTCATGCCGTATTGGAGCGGATGGCGCTGCAGTGGTTTGGGTTCGTGCCCGATGATCAGTTCTGGAGACACAAGTGCGTCATCGGCGGAGTCGGATCAAGCTGGCTGAGTTTGCTGGAGTACACGGTTCGTTGTATTGCCGAAGCTCCCGCACACATGGCTGAAGGGCGTATGGGTACTCACCTGGAGCAAAGTCTTTGCGTTCATATGCTGCAAGAATGGGCTGGCCGCGCCGGGCGGGCAGGGCTTGATTTGAATAGTCCACTGAACCGGATTGCACCCCGTTATGTCAGGGCTGCCGAAGAGTTCATGAGTGCCAATGCTGCGAGCCTGCCGACGATGGGTGAGATTGCCAGTGCGGTAGGGACCAGTGTGCGGACATTGAGTGGTGCCTTCGCGCGTTTTCGCGGCATGACGCCCGGTGCGTTCCTGCGTGAGCAGCGATTGCAGGGGGCGCACCGCGATTTGCTGGCGGCGGACCCGCAATCGGGAACCACCGTTTCGGCCATCGCCTTTCGCTGGGGTTATCTGAACCTGGGTGAATTCGCGGGGATCTATCGCAAGCGTTTCAGTGAATTACCCTCCCAGACCTTGCAGCGCCGGCTGCGCTAGCGATTGGAGGCGGTACGAGGGCACCGAGAGCGGTGTCCAGCCCGCTCTCGGTGCCATTCACTGTGGGTCAGAACACCCACAACAGCCTTAGGTTAACCCGCTGGTTTTCCTTGAAACCGTTGTCGACCGAGACGTCCTGGCCGTAGTTGAGCAGGGCCTGGAAGGAGGGGGTTATCCAGTATGACGAGCCGACACGGTATTTGCTGGTGTCGGGTTCATCGTTCTGATCCTGACCGTCAATGCGCGTCTCACCACCCCAGAGTCGAGACGCACCGACATGCACCGAAAGCTTTGGTGTCACGGCGTACCTCAGGTAGGTCTGGGCTTGCCACTGCGGCTTCTGGCGCAACGTCAGGTCTTGACTCGTGAGGTCGTCATTTTTGCCAAAGAAGGTCACATCCGCGGTGAGGTCCAGGGAAAGTTTTTCAGTGAGACCGGTCACATAGCCTGTCTGCAATGTCATCTTCCAACGGTTTTCGCCAAGGTTGAGTGCATCGTTGCGGTCATAGTTACCGGTCGGCACGTACAGGTAGGGTGCAATACCCCAGTAACGATTTTTCGCCGGGTCATTCACGAGCCATAGAGTGGACGCCAGAATCAGATCGCCCATACCACTGGTTTGTCCCAGCGAGTCGTTATCGCGTGTTCCTTCCAGGCGACCGAAGGGCAGCAGGAACTGTGTATTGATCGTGTAGTCGCCCAACTGCTGGTAATGCGCGGCGCGCAGTATGCCGATATCCGAGTCGAGCCCCGCTTTGATCGCAACCTTGTGACCATCACTGTAAAGCGACCGCCGCTGCGCATGCTGCAGGTATAGCAAACCGATATTGCTGCCGGCTGGTAGCGCAGCGGTATATTCGCCGGCGTCCACATCGATGGCCTGGGCGTTGCCCGCCAGAATCGCCAGCACGAGGCTGGCACCGATCGTTGAAGTGTCAAGTGCGCGCACCAGGGGCCGAACGCGCGCAGGGGTACGTGTGGAGATCTCCATGAATCACCTGTTTTGTTTTTGTTGGTTTTTGGAGAGGAATTTTTTCGTGCAGCATCGCCTGGAGCCCCGGGGGGCTCTCATGCGATCTGCATCGAATCAGTGCCGGGTCAGCGGGTCAGATAGCGGTAGGCCGCCGTTTCGAAATCCAGATAGGCATTGACCGAAACGGAATCGGCGAACGGCAATATCTGGGTGGCCCAAAAGCCGCCGATGCCGTTCTTGCGGTCGATCCAATAGAAAAGATTGGCCAATCCGGCCCACGCCAAAGAACCCGCAGGGCGACCGGTGGGGGCGTCTTGATCGTTGATCATGAAACTCATCGCCCACGACTTGGGCATGCCCGGAAAGAACTCTGCGGTATTGGTGAGACTGGGGATAACGCCGGGGAGGGCTTTTACTTTCAGGTTTTCGAGACCATTTTTTTCAGCGAAACAAATCGTTTCCGGTTTGAGAATCCGTCCGTGATCCCCCTGTCCATCGTTAAGCCAGGCACGGATAAACTGACAGTAATCCTTCACGGTCGAATACAGGCCATGGCCTCCCATGTGCACTTCGGGGGCCTGTGGCAGGATGAAATCCTCGAGTGCGCAAAGCGATCCATCCTCTGCGCGTTGGTGCAGGCTGGCTCGCCGCTGGAGCATCGACGGGGTCATGGTAAAGGCGGTATCGGTCATGCCCAGCGGCTCGAAAATACGCTGCTGCATGACTTCACCCAGACGCTTGCCGGTAATGGCCTCGACCACCAGGCCGGCCCAATCCATGTTGGAGCCGTATTCCCACTGTTCACCCGGCTCAAACAGCAAGGGTGTTTGAAGCGCCGCCAACGACCCGCTGATGATGCTGGGTTGTCCTTGTTCCTGGGCTAGTCGGTTGTAGTTTTCGTTGAAGAACTCATAACCCAGACCTGCCGTATGAAGCAGAAGCATTCGAGTGGTGATGTGTTTTCTGGGGGCGCGAAGGCGAGGCGTTCCGTCGCTATCAAACCCCTCGAGCACCTTCAGTTCGCCGATCATCGGCACATAGTTCCTGGCAGGCGCATCGAGATCCAGTCGGCCCTCTTCGAACAACTGCAGCACCGCCGTGGCGGTTATCGCTTTGGTCGTGGAAAACATGGCGAAAACGCTGTCGGTCGTCATGGCAGGGGCTTGACCCTGCGTCCGTTGACCTGACGCACCCTCATAGACCAGACCGTCACGCCCGACTAATGCCGCGACTACGCCTGGGACGCGCTGCGATCCAGCCGTGGCAGCATCGAGCAAGTGGTTGAGTGATGATGTAAAACCTGGATTCATTATTTTTATTCTCCTTACACCCGACCCATAGCCCGCTGGGCTGGAGCTTATGGTGGGGTGTGCAGTGGCAGGACTGATTGGCCCGACGTGATGCGATGAACATCGGGGCCAGTGGAGAGTAAGAAAATAAAATCCGAGGGTTTGTCGGGTGTCGGCAGAGGGTGTCGGAATCAGGTACTTATTTAAGTGCCTGGGAGGAGGGCGATGCGTGAACGACTGCCGTCTCAGTTGCCCGCAATGCACCCTGCAGGGTACTCATCACCATCTCATGCAGCAGCTTGCGGCGTGCTCCAATGCCGGCCTTGGGCTGCCCAACCCAGGCCGGTAGTTGATTGAGCAAGGACACGATGCCGCTAACGGTCGCGCGCCGGGTGACGCTAGCCGGTTTACCGGTGAGTTGGTCTATGGTCTCCACCAGATGCTGCTCGTAGCGTCGGCGCAGGGTCAGAATCGAGGCTTGCTGTTCGCAGCTCAAACAATGGAGGTCGTACTCAGCCAGGCGGAAATGCGCGGCCATACGCTCGTGGAGCCGCAGGTGCGCCTCAAGCAGGCCGTGCAGTCGTACAGTGGGGGCGGATTTGCGACGGGTCACCAGGCTGGCGCCGTCAAGCAACGCTTCGTAGAGCTCCTCGATCAATTCAAACAGCAGTTCCTCTTTGCTATCGATGTGGTTGTAGAGGGAGCCGGCGGTGATCCCCAGGCAAGTGGCCAGGTCGCGCATGCTGACTCGGCTGAAACCATGCCTGGCGAACAGTTCGACAGCCTTGTGCCGGGTTTCCAGGTAACGCGTGTTGCGTTCTTCGTCGACAGGCACGGCAAAAAGGGTTTTGGAGGGCTGCATGTGACTCATCGACCTCATACGCGAAACTGTCCCAATAGCCGATTGAGCTGACCCGCAAGTTGGCCCAGTTCCTGGCTCGCCTCGTTGGACCGGTCTGCTGCCTGGGCACTTTCGTGGGCCAGGGAGGCTGCGCGGGTCACGTTCTGATTGATGTCTTCGACCACGTGTGACTGCTCCAGGGTGGCGCTGGCGATCGAGGCGTTCAGTTCAGTGACATTGCGTAGTGCGCCGAGTACGTGGTGCAGGCTTTCAGCCGTTTGGTGGGCCTGTTCCACGGTTTGTCGAGCGGCTTGGCTGCTGGCATTGATGACATCTACTGCAGCTTCCGAGTTGCCGTGCAGGCGTTCGATCATGTCCTGGATTTGCGCAGTGGACTGCTGGGTGCGCTGGGCCAGCAGGCGCACTTCGTCTGCTACCACAGCGAAGCCGCGACCCTGTTCGCCAGCGCGCGCCGCCTCGATGGCGGCGTTCAGGGCCAGCAGATTGGTCTGCTCGGCGATGGCGCGGATCACTTCCAGCACGCTGCCGATCTGGGTGCTTTCCCGGGCCAGGCTCTGGATCACCTCGACGGCCTGGCCGATGGTATCGGACAACTGGTCGATCTGGAGCAGACTGATGTCGATGTTGTGCTGGCCTCGACGTGCCTGTTCTTCGGCCTGGCGAACTTCGTTGGCAGCGTGCTCGGCGTTCTTCGCCACTTCCTGCACGGCGTAGGAGACCTCGTGGATGGCGGCGGCCACCAGTTCCATCTGCTGCGATTGCTGCTGGCTGTGGTTGTGGCTATCGGCGGCGATTTCACCGAGCGACTTCGAAGCCTGGTCCAGGCTGTCAGCGGACTGTATGGACTGACCGATCACGCCGCGCAGCTTGTTGGTGAACACGTTGAAATGGCCGCTCAAGTCTGTCAGTTCATCGCGCCAGCGGTTATCCAGATTGCGGGTCAGGTCGGCTTCGCCGCTGGCGATGTTCTCCATCGCATCGACCACCCGCGCCAGTGGCGAGGCGATACTGCGGGCAATCAGCAGGATCAGCGCACTGAGCAGCAGGGTGATCGTCAGCAATATGACGCAGGCCTGAATCAGCTGGCGGCGGAACTCGACGTGCACGTCGTCTATGTAGATCCCCGAGCCGACAATCCAACCCCAGGGCTTGAACAATTCGACGTAGGAAACCTTTTCCACCGGCGCGTCGGAACCCGGTTTTGGCCAGCGGTAGTGCACCAGGCCGGCGCCATCACGTTTGGCCGTGGCGACCATTTCGTCGAACAGCGCCTTGCCGTCCGGATCGAGTGTACCGGCCATGCGCTTGCCCTCGAGCCCGGCGTTGGGGTGCATGATCATTCGCGTGTCGAGGTCTTCGAGCCAGAAGTAATCCTCGCGGTCGTAGCGCAAGTCGCGCATGACCGCGATGGCCTGCTGCTGCGCCTGCTCACGACTGAGGCCCTGGCCTTCCAGGCTTTGGAAGTGACGCAGGATGCCGCTGGCGGTCTCGACCACGTGGCGGGTTTTCAGCGCCTTGGCGGTATAAAGGTCGTTATAGCTCTGCTTGAGCATCAGGCCGGCGAGTATCAGCAGCATCAGGATGGATGTCAGCAAAATCAGCCACAGACGGCGGCTAATGGAAATATTGCGCAAGCCGGGCATGGGCAGCTCCACAAGGGGCAAGACAGGGAAAAGCCGGACGCGGCAGTCGCGTCCGGCTGGAGGAGGTCAGAGCGCGTAGTGGCTCAGTTCGCGGGCGATCAGCAGGCGCTGGACTTCACTGGTGCCTTCGTAGATCTGGGTGATGCGCGCGTCGCGGTAGTAGCGCTCTACCGGGTAGTCTTCCAGGTAACCGTAGCCGCCATGGATCTGCATGGCGCTGGAGCACACGCGCTCGGCCATTTCCGAGGCGAACAGCTTGGCCTGGGAGGCTTCGGACAGGCACGGTTGCCCGGCGCTTTTCAGGCGCGCCGCATGCCGGATCAGCAGGCGGGTGGCGTTGAGTCGGGTGTGCATGTCGGCGAGCAGGTTGGACACGCTCTGGTGCTCGATGATCGGCTTGCCGAACTGGATGCGTTCGCGGGCATAGCCCAGGGCAGCCTCGAAGGCGGCGCGGGCGATACCCAAAGCCTGGGCGGCGATGCCGATGCGGCCGCCTTCCAGGTTGGACAGGGCAATGGCCAGCCCCTTGCCGCGTTCACCCAGCAGGTTGGCCTCGGGGATGGTGCAGTTGTTCAGAGTCACCGCGCAGGTATCGGAGGCCTTGATGCCCATCTTGTGTTCGCTGCGGTCGACCACGAAACCGGGGTTGTCGGTCGGTACCAGGAAGGCCGACAGCCCCTTCTTGCCCAGTTGCGCATCGGTCACGGCGAAGACGATGGCCAGCCTGGCGCGCTTGCCGTTGCTGACGAACTGCTTGGCGCCATTGAGTACCCATTGACCGTCGCGCAGTTCGGCACGAGTGCGCAGGTTGTGTGCCTCGGAGCCAGCCTGTGGCTCGGTCAGGCAGAAGCAGCCGATCGCTTGACCGCTGACCAGCAGCGGCAGCCAACTGTCCTGCTGCGCGGGGGTGCCGTATTTCAGCAGGGGGCCGCAGCCTACCGAGTTGTGGATGCTCATCAGCGCGCCGAGGGCACCGTCGCCGGCCGAGATTTCTTCCACCGCCAGGGCGTAGGCCACATAGTCGGTGTAGCTGCCGCCCCAGGTGTCCGGCACGACCATGCCCAGCAGCCCCAACTCGCCCATCTGCGCCACCACGGCGTCATCGATCCAGCCGGCCTTCTCCCAGGCCTGGGCATGCGGCGCGACTTCGCTGCGGGCGAAGTCGCGCGCCATGTCGCGGATCATGCGTTGTTCTTCGGTCAATTCGATATCGTGCATTGCAAAGTCTCCTGCCGATCAGGCGGTGCGTACGGGCTTGCCGCAGGTGCGTTGAAACTCGTTGAAGAAGGCCTGCACCCGGGCAGGTTCCAGCTCTGCCAGGGTTGGCGGGTTCCAGCGTGGGCGCTTGTCCTTGTCGATGATCAGGGCGCGCACACCCTCCATCAGGTCGCCCTTGTCGAACCACTGGTAGTCCAGGTGCAACTCCAGAGCGAAGCACTCGGCCATGCTCAGGTAACGACCACGGCGCAACAACTCAAGCGTCGTGGCCATCGCCAGTGGCGAGCGGCTGTCGAGCAGTTTCACCGTCTGTTCGGCCCAGTCTTGCAGCTCAGGGCGTTGTTCTCGCTGCAGCGCGGTACGAATGGCCGGGACATCGGGCAAGGCGAAGTACTCGTCGATCGCCTGGCGACAGGCCTTGAGCTCGGACCCGGCAAGACGCTCTGTAGCCATGTCGGCAAGCAGGTCCTGCAAGTCTTCGTCGGGCGCAGCGGTCCAGTTCAGGTGGTCCAGACAGGCATCCAGCTCGGCCAGCCGTTCGCTGGGCAGGTAGTAGTCGGCAAGGTTCGCATAGAGGGCATCGGCGGCACGCACCTGGCAGCCGGTGATGCCCAGATAGGTTCCCAGTTCCCCCGGCAGGCGCGGCAGGAAATAGCTGCCACCGACATCGGGGAAAAAGCCGATGCCGACTTCCGGCATGCCCATCCGCGTGCGCTCGGTGATCACCCGCAGCGAGGCGGCCTGGGCCAGGCCCATGCCGCCGCCGAGGACGAAACCATCGAGCAGCGCCAGCACGGGCTTGGTGTAACCATGCAGGTATTCGTCGAGGGCATACTCTTGCTCGAGGAACAGCTCGTGCTGGTTGTCGCCGGCCTTGTAGCTGTCGTACAGCATGCGAATGTCGCCGCCGGCGCAGAAGGCCTTTTCACCGGCGCCGCGAATGGTCACGGCGACGATCTGCGGGTCTTGTTCCCAAGCCCACAGGTGCCGGCATAGCAGGCGCACCATGGGCAGGTCCAGGGTGTTCAACGCGCTTGGCCGATTCAGTGTCAGGTGGCCGACGCGGTTGCGTACGCTGGCCAGCACCGGGGCTTGCTGCTCGCTCATGCTCAGGCTTCTCCGCGGAACAGTTGGATGATGGCGGAGAAGTCCAGGCCGCCATTACCTTGCAGGCTGAAGGTCTGGTACAGCTGCTGGGCTACAGCACCGAGCGCGACCGGTTGACGCGCGTGCCTGGCTGCTTCGGTGGCCAGGCCCAGATCCTTGAGCATCAGGTCGCTGCCAAAGCCGCCGCTGTAGCCGCGTGAGGCCGGCGCGTTTTCCAGTACACCCGGGAACGGATTGTTGACCTCCGAGCTCCAGCAGCGACCGCTGGAGGTATTGATGATCCCGGCCAGCACCTTGGCTTCCATGCCCAGGGCCACACCCAGGGCCATGGCTTCGGCGACGCCGACCATGGAGATGCCGAGCAGCATGTTGTTGGCGATCTTGGCCACTTGGCCGTTGCCGGCTGCGCCGCAGTGCACGATGTTCTTGCCCATGGCCGAGAGGATCGGCAGGGCCTGGTCGAACACACTGTCCGGGCCACCGACCATAAAGGTCAGGGTGCCTGCCGCCGCGCCGCCGGTGCCGCCGGATACCGGCGCGTCAAGCATTGGGTTGCCTTGGGCAAGGGCATATTTGGCCACCTCGCGGGTGCTCAGCGGGTCGATGGTCGAACTGTCGATAAGCAACACGCCTGGGCCGATATTGGCCAGCAGGCCGTCCTTGCCGCGATAGACCTGCTTCACGTGTTCGGCGGTCGGCAGCATGGTGATGATCACCTCAACCCTGGCCTTGGCCACGGCGGCGGGCGAGTCGGCGGCGCTGGCGCCGGCCTCCACCAGGACGGCGACCGCCTGGGGGAAGGGATCAAAGACGGTCAGGCTGTGGCCAGCCTTGAGCAGGTTACGGGCCATTGGGCCGCCCATGTTGCCGAGGCCGAGAAATCCGATATGCATGTTGGCTACCTTTTACGATTGGGGGCAGTGGCGCAGGAAATCCTGCGCGCGCTTGTCGTCGGCCGACGCAAGGCGCCGGCCGGCAAAGGTCATTTCAGGGTGATGGTGGTGTTCACCGCGCCGCTGGTGTCGTCCTCGTCGAACCAGCGCTGGGTGATCGTCTTGGTCTGGGTGTAGAAGGTCACCACTTGTTTGCCGTAGGGACCCAGGTCGCCCAGCTTGGAGGCGCGCGAACCGGAGAAGGAGAACAGCGGGACCGGTACCGGGATTGGCACGTTGATGCCCACCTGGCCGACGTCGATCTCTTCCTGGAAGTGACGGGCGGCAGCGCCGGAGCGGGTGAACAGGGCAGTGCCGTTGCCGTTCGGGTTGGCGTTGATGATCTCGATTGCCTCATCCAGGTTGGCGGCGTGCATGACGCACAGTACCGGGCCGAAGATCTCTTCGCGGTACACGGACATTTGCGCCGTGACGCCGGAGAAAATGGTCGGGCCAACGAAGTTGCCGTCCTGGTAGCCCGGCACGCTCGGGTTGCGCCCATCCAGTTCAAGCTTTGCACCTTCTTCGATGCCACTGGCGATCAGGCCGTTGACGCGGTCCAGGGCGGCGCAGGAAATCACCGGGCCGATGTCGGTGCCCGGCTCGGTGCCACCGTTGATCTTAAGGGTCTTGGTTCGCTCAATCAGGTCCGGTAGCCAAGCCTGCGCTTCACCGACCAGGATCACCACGGGCAGAGCCATGCAGCGCTGGCCGGCGGCGCCGAAGGAGGCGCCCAGCAGGTTGTTCAGGGTCTGCTGCCGGTTGGCATCGGGCAGGACGATGGCATGGTTTTTCGCGCCCATCATGCATTGCGCGCGCTTGCCGTTCTGGGTGGCGCGGTTGTAGACATGGGTGCCGACCTTGGTCGAGCCGACGAAGGACACGGCCTTGATATCCGGGTGGTCGCAGATCAGGTTCACCGCGTCGACGCCGCCGTGGATGACGTTGAGTACACCCTTGGGTACACCGGCCTCCAGCGCCAGTTCCACCAGGCGCATGGTCACCAGCGGGTCCTGCTCGGACGGCTTGAGGACGAAGGTGTTGCCGGTGGCAATGGCCATCGGGAACATCCAAAGCGGGATCATCGCCGGGAAGTTGAACGGGGTGATGCCGGCGCACACGCCCAGCGGTTGCAGCAGGGTGTAGGTGTCGACGCCGTTGGCCACGTTGTTGGCCAACTCGCCCATCTGCAGGTTGCCGATGCTGGCGGCGTGCTCGACCACTTCCAGGCCGCGGAACACGTCACCTTCGGCATCCGGCAGGGTCTTGCCTTGCTCGGCGGTCAGCAGGGCGGCCAGTTCCTTGATGTTCTCGCGGATCAGTTGCTGGTACTTGAGGAAGACACGGGAACGGGTACCGATCGGGGTCTTGCGCCAGGTCTTGAAGGCTTGCTTGGCGCTGGCGACGGCGGCGTTCATTTCCTCGGCGGTGGCGAAGGGGACGCGGGCCAGGACTTCCTGGGTGGCCGGGTTGACTACGTCGCGCCACTGAGTGCTGCGCGATTCGACGAATTCGCCGTTGATGAGAAGCTTGACGCTTGGAATGCTGGAAGAGGTCATTTTCAGTTCTGCCTACTTTCTTTGGGTCGAGTTAAGCCACTCGGCCTGGATGGCCGAGCGGTCGGATTTGGATTCAGAAGGGCCGGCGTACCGGCCTGGGTTCAGCCCTTGAGTTGCGGGAAGTCTTCTTCGAAGTATTCCTGCGGGCCACGTGCGTCGCCCTGACGGCGCTGCGTTTCCATTTGCCGCAGTTCCACCCGGCGGATCTTCCCGGAGATGGTCTTGGGCAGCTCGCTGACAAATTCGATGCGCCGTACCCGCTTGTAGGGCGCCAGGTGCTCGCGGGCGAACGCGAAGATGCTGCCGGCCAGTTCGTGGCTGCCCTGGGCTTCATGGGCCAGGATCAGATAGGCCTTGGGCACTGCCAGGCGCACCGGGTCGGGGCTTGGCACCACGGCCACTTCCATCACCGCCGGGTGCTCGATCAGCGCGCTTTCCAGCTCGAAGGGGCTGATGCGGTAGTCGGAAGCCTTGAACACGTCGTCGGCGCGGCCGACGAAGGTGATGTAGCCCTCTTCGTCGATCTGCGCGGTGTCGCCGGTGCGGTAGTAGCCGTCGCGCATCACTTCGGCGGTCTTTTCCGGGCTGTCCTCGTAGCACAGCATCAGGCCGAGCGGGCGCACGTCCAGCGGCAGGGCCACTTCGCCTTCGTTACCCGGCACGCCATCAGGGTCGAGCATGGTCACCCGGTAGCCCGGCAGCGGACGACCCATGGACCCCGGCTTGAGCCGCTGGCCAGGCGTGTTGCCGACCAGGGCGGTGGTTTCCGACTGGCCGAAACCGTCGCGCAGCAACAGGCCCCAGGCGTGCTGGATCTGCTCGATGATCTCCGGGTTGAGCGGCTCACCGGCGCCCACCAGTTCACGCAGGCGCAGGCGTGTCTTGTAGCTGGCCAGGTCTTCCTGGATCAGCATGCGCCACACGGTAGGCGGCGCACACAGGCTGGTGACGCCGTAGCGTTCCAGCACGCCGAGCAGGGCTTGCGCGCTGAAGCGTGCGGTGTTGTGGATAAAGATGCAGGCACCGGCATTCCATGGTGCGAAGAGGCAACTCCAGGCGTGCTTGGCCCAGCCCGGTGACGATATGTTCAAGTGCAGGTCGCCCGGCTGCAGGCCGATCCAGTACATGGTCGATAGGTGGCCGACCGGGTAACTCTGGTGACTGTGCAGCACCATCTTCGGCTTGGAGGTGGTGCCGGAGGTGAAGTACAGCAGCATCGGGTCGGTGGCGAGCGTTTGGCCCTCGACTTCGAACTGTTCGGAATATTCGCTGGCAGCGCTGTGCGGGGTCCAGCCTGCGGGGGCCGGGCCAACACAGATGCGGCTGCAGCCTTCACCCAGGCCGTCGAACTTTTCGACATGAGCGGCGCCGACCACCAGATGACACACATGGCCACGCTCGATGCGATCACGCAAGTCTTCAGGGGTCAGCAGGGCGGTGGCGGGGATGACCACGGCGCCGAGCTTGAAGGCGGCCAGCATGGTTTCCCACAGGGCGATGTCGTTACCGAGCATCAGCAGGATGCGCTCTCCGCGGCGCACGCCCAGGGCACGCAGGTGATTGGCCACCTGGTTGGAGCGCGCGGCCAGCTGCTGGAAGCTGTAGCGTTGTTCGCTGCCGTCCTCTTCGACGATCCACAGGGCATTGGCCTGGTTGCCCTCGGCCATGGCGTCAAAGTAATCCAGAGCCCAGTTGAACTCGGTCAACTGTGGCCAGCGGAAATCACGCACAGCTGTGGCGTAATCGGTGCGGTGTTCCAGCAGGAAGTCTCGGGCGGCGAGGAAAGGTTGGCAGTTGTTGTTCATTGGAGTCTCCCGAGACGCGCGCGGGTACCTGAACGTGGGGAGACGACGGCAAGCAAGAATGGCTTCACGGTGGGTGCCCTGTTTATTTTTATTGGGACTGACCTGGTTCATGACCAAGCGGTTGAATCGAGTATAGGCAGGCATAAATCAAATAAGAATGCTCAAAAAGTCTCGTGCGTTGTGCAAAAAAACACAGGCTGGCGGCATCCCCGATGCGCCAGAAATGCACAAGGCGGGTGCTGCCCGCACCGTCAAGCGATGTGAGCGGCACCCGCCTTGTGCGGGGCCTTACCAGAGCGCCAGGGTATAGCTGAGGATCAGGCGGTTCTCGTCGAGATCGTTGCCGAAGTGGGCGGTGCGCACCGTAGCGTTGCGCCACTTCAGACCGAGGTTTTTCAGCGGGCCGCTCTGCACCACGTAGCCGATGTCGGTGTCGCGCTCCCATTCGCGACCCTCAGGCCTGCGGGCGCCCAGATCGATGCTGTCGCCGGCCAGGTAGCGGGTCATGAAGGTCAGGCCGGGAATGCCGAGCGCCGCGAAGTTGTAGTCGTAGCGCGCCTGCCAGGAACGCTCGTCCTTGTTGGCGAAGTCGTTGATCTGCACGAAGTTGACCAGGTAGGCGTCGCTGCCATTGACGTAGGCAAAGCCGGTGTCGCCACTCATGCGTTGGTAGCCCAGACCGAAGGCATGGCCGCCGAGGGCATAGGTGAACATGGCGCCGAAGGCGTTGTTGTCGATGTTGCTGTTACCGTCGTCGGTGGAGCGGGCGTAGCGCAGGTCGCTCTTGAGCGTCTGGCCTGGGCCCAGCGGCAGCACGTGGACCAGACTGAACTGGTGTTGGTGGTAGAAGTCGTCCAGGCCGCCGTAGTTGTAGCCCGTGTTCAGCCGGTCGTTCCACTGGTAGGCAAGGCCGGCGAAATTGAAGGCGTCACTGCGGGCCTGGCCACTGACAATGCCCTTGGCGCCGGTGGTGGTGATCGCCATTTTCTCGTAGTCCGAGGAGTCGCGCTGGTTGACCCGATCCACGCGCCCGGCATCAACGCTCAGGCCTTTGATCTCCTGGACGTTCAACTGCCCACCGCGGAATGTTTGCGGCAACAGGCGCGAGTCATTGGCCAACAGCACCGGCAACTTCGGGGTCAGGGTGCCGAGCTTGAGCACGCTGTTGGACGCTTTGAACTTGGCCGTCAGGCCCAGTTCGCCATACTCGTCCTTGGCGCGTTTGGGCGGCTCGTTATCGCGCTTGAGCAGGCCGGAGCCGGAGCGATCGGGACTGGAATCGAGCTTGACGCCGAGCTGGCCAAGAGCGTCGATACCGACGCCGATCATGCCGTCGGTATAGCCGGATTCGTAGCGCAGCAGGAAACCCTGGGCCCATTCTTCTTGCTTGGACTGGGCGGCATTGGCCTGGCGGAAGTCGCGGTTGAAATAGAAGTTGCGCGTTTCCAGCCTGGCCGTGCTGTCTGCGAAGAAATCGGCGTGAGCCTGTGCGGCGAGGCCGGTGCCGGCCAGGAACAGGGTGAGGGTGGTGGGTTTCATTGGTTGCCTTTTGTTGTTTTTGTTGTCGACGAGCCGCTCCCGCGCCGCTTGGCGTTGGCGAGGGAGGGGCGCTTCTGGGGTGTCCTGCGCCGAGCGGCGCAGGTCGGGCGTAAAAAAGCGCGAAGCAAAGGAGCGGACTCGCGCTCGGGGTGTCAGCCCCGGAAAAAGCAGCGTCAGTGACTGCTGGCCATGGCAGCTCCAAGGCCGGTCTGGGCACGGACGAACTGGTCGGCATAGGCGGCGCGCTCGCGGTCGGCGCGTTCGCTGCGGTCAAGCCTGGAAGCGACCACTATGACCAGGAAGGCCAGTGGCATGGAGAACAGCGCCGGCTGGTCGTAAGGGAAGAGCGCCTGGGCATGCCCCAGTACGCCGACCCACACCGACGGCGAGCCGATCACCAGGGCCAGTGCGCTGACCAGGCCGGTCAGGCCGCCATAGAGGGCGCCGCGGGTGGTCAGGCCGCCCCAGTACATGGCCATGATCAGTACCGGGAAATTCGCCGAAGCGGCGATGCCGAACGTCAGGCCGACCAGGAAGGCGATGTTCTGCCCCTCGAACAGAATGCCGAGGGCAATCGCAACGATGCCCAGGCAGATGGTGGCGATGCGCGACACGCGCATTTCCTGTTTCTCGTCGGCGCAGCCCTTCTTCAATACCGACGCGTAAAGGTCATGGGAGATGGCCGAGGCACCGGCCAGGGCCAGGCCAGCCACCACTGCGAGAATGGTGGCGAAAGCCACGGCAGAGAGGAAACCGAGAAACAGGTTGCCACCCACCGCCTTCGCCAGGTGCATGGCCACCATATTGCTTCCGCCAATCATGGCCCCGCCTAGCTTGCCATCGACGTAGTACTGAGGATCGGTGCCGACGATGACGATGGCGGTATAGCCCAGGACGCAGACCACCAGGAAGAAGAAACCGATAAACACCGTGGCGAACAGTACGGATTTACGCGCTTCCTTGGCATTGGGCACCGTGAAGAAGCGCATCAGGATGTGCGGCAGGCCGGCAATGCCGAAGACCAGTCCAAGGGATAGGGACACCGCGTTGATCGGGTCGGCCAGCAAGGTGCCCGGGCCCATGATCTGCACGCCGCTGGCATGCACGGCCACAGCCTGGGCGGCCAGCGTCTCGAAGCTGAAATCGAAGCGACTCAGGGCCATCAGCACCAGGGTCGTGCCGCCTGCCAGGAGCAGGACCGCCTTGGTGATCTGTACCCATGTGGTGGCGAGCATGCCGCCGAAGATGACATAGACCAGCATCAGCAGTCCGACTACCACCACCGCCGTGCGGTAGTCGAGACCGAACAGCAGTTTGATCAGTTGACCGGCACCGACCATCTGCACCACCAGATAGCAGCACACCACGGTCAGCGATCCGAGGGCGGCGAAGCTGCGCACGCGGGTTTGATCGAGGCGGTAGGAGACGATGTCGGCGAAGGTGTAGCGCCCCAGGTTGCGCAAGCGCTCGGCCATCAGGAAGGTGACGATGGGCCAGCCGACGAAGAAGCCGATGATGTAGACGAAGCCGTCGTAGCCCTTGGCGAAGACCAGGCTCGACAGGCCCAGCAGAGTTGCCGCCGACATGTAGTCACCGGCGATTGCCAGGCCATTCTGGAAGCCGGTGATGCCGCCACCGGCGCTGTAGAAGTCGGCGGCGGAGCGGGTGCGTCGTGCCGCCCACCAGGTGATCAGCAGGGTGGCGAGGACGAAGACGAAAAACATGCCGATGGCGTGCAGGTTGAGCGGTTGCTTCTGCGCAATGATGGGCTCGGCATGGGCCAGCACAGGGCTGAGGGCGAGAAGGGCGGACAGGCGTTTCATGCGCGGGACTCCTGCAGGATCTGCGAGCTGAGTACGTCGAAGCGGGTGTTGGCGCTGTGCACGTACCAGGCGGTGAGTAGCCAGGACAACAGGATGATCGTCACGCCGATTGGCATGCCGAGGCTGAGGTGGCTGCCGTCGTAGAGCGGCAGGTGCAGCCAGGCAGGGGCGAAAGCCACCACCATGATGAAGCTGTAATAGATAGCCAGGACCGCGCCGCTCAGCGTCCAGGCCAGCAGTGCACGCTGGCGCGCGAGGCGGTGGAACTTGGGGTTGGCCCTGACCAGTGCACAGGTCTGGACGTGGTTCGGATGGTCGGTCGTCATGGTGCGGCTCCGCATTTCTAGTTGTTTTTGTTGTTCGGCCTTTTGAGGGGCGTACGGGTACCCGGGCAGCGACCCGATGCGGGACGCCACCTGAATGCTGATGTGCTGGAGTTATTGCCGCCCGGATGACCTTGCGGTGGAGAGAGGGCGGTGCAGGACGGCGGACCCGATCCGCGGCGCGGCGAGCAGTGGATCGGGCCAACGGCAGACGAGAACCGTGGCCGCGATTGCGCTGTTGCGCAGCTGTTTGAGTCCGGCGTGCAAGCCGGTGTTTATCCATGCGCTCATGCTGTCAGCCCTCGGTATTTATTATTGGGGTGGGGGGCTTTCCTGGCCTGAAAACGACGCTGGCCAAGTTGGGTGAGATGCGAGTATATAAGTGCATATTTCCCATATGTATTGGCAGAAAAGCCCGATGGATATGCAAAAAAGCACAACGCAGAACCCACTGAACTGGGACGACATGCGTTTCTTCCTCGAGGTCGCCCGTGCCCGCACCGCCAGCGGTGCAGCTCGCCGCCTGGGGGTGGACTACACCACGGTGTCGCGGCGCATCCGCGCCCTGGAGCAGTGTCTGGGTGCTCTGTTGTTCGAGAAGTCGCGAACCGCAGGTTTTGTCCTGACCGTGGAGGGGCAGCGTCTGGTCAGCCACGCCGAATCCCTGGAAAGTACGCTGCTGGTAGCCTGCGAGCAGGTTTTCGGCACCACCGGGGGGCTCGCCGGGCACCTGCGCATCGGCTGTACCGAAGCCTTCGGGACCTGTTTCATCACTGCGCAGATGAGCCACTTCCTCGAGCACTACCCGCATATCTCGGCGGACATTTTGCCGGTCCCGCATTTCATCAACCTGTCACGGCGCGAGGCGGACATCGCCATCACCCTGGAACGACCCGAGCGCGGTCCGTACGTGTGCTCGCGGCTGTGCGATTACCGCCTGCGTCTGTATGCGACGCCGGAGTACCTGGCCAGTCATCCGACGATTGGCTGTCGCGAGGACCTGGCCGTTCACCCGTTCGTGACCTACGTCGAGGATCTGGCCTTCAGCTTCAAGCTGCTCTACCTGAACGACCTGATGCCCGGCGCCAACAGTCGCCTGCGCAGCACCAGCGTGGTGGCCCATTACCACGCAGCCCTGGAGGGGCGGGCGCTGGCGATCCTGCCTTGCTTCCTCGCCGGCCCCGATCCCCGCCTGTGCGAAGTGCTGCCCGGTGAAGTGGAGATCACGCGGCAGTTCTGGATGTATTACAGCGAGGACCTGCGCAAGCTGAAGCGGGTCACTCTGGTGGCCGAGTACTTGCGTGCTTGTGCGGAACTGAATCGCCCGCTGCTGATGGGTGAGTCACGTGTGATGGGCTATCTACCGTCACCCTGAGGGTGGAGTTGTGCAGCCAGAAGTAAAGCGAAGTAGTTGGTCAGAGGTGTTTTCGAAATCAGAGGCTACTCACACCACCGCAGTCAGCTATGAACACTCAATCGTCATGGTTTTACTGCGTGATCATTGTCAATGTGGGGAGCGTCCGCCGGTTTCTTCTGCGGAACGATAAAACTCACTGTCGTACTGGTGAGGATTTTGTGAGTCGGGTCGGCCACTTCAAGCAGAACCTTGTGAGTGCCGGGCGTCAGTCCAACCAGGATGATCGGGTCTTCGCTGGTGTGCGCCCATGTGCCTTTCCAGTCGTCGACCGTCACGTGGAGGTGGCCGAGACGTGGTGATACTTCAACAGCTGCTTTGCCAAATACCGGCATGATCCTGGCGTGTTCTGTTCGATACTGGATAATGACAACACCGCGGGCGAGTGGCTCGGCAAGCGGCGGGTAGGCAATGAGTTTTGGCGCAGTCTCGGATGCCAATGGAAGTATTGCCGGTGGGGAATCGGTGTCTGCTACCCCTTGTCCGTACACAGCTGTGCAAAAGAAGACACCCAAAGCCAGGGCCAATAGATTTCCGGGAGCGAGGGACATGGTTTTTTTCCCGCGTGATTTCATTCAAGCCTAGATCAACCCGAGTATCTCCCAGTGTTTATTTGAAACTGGAATCACTCACGTATTTCATCCGTGCCATCCAGGCATGTTGACCATGGACGACTCAGCGCTTGTAACGCAGCGCGTCCACCACTACGCCGAACGCTGAAGAATGCTCACGGCGATTGGGGTAGTAAAGGTGGTAACCGGCAAAAGGCTGGCACCAGTCTTCGAGTACCCGCACAAGGCTTCCGTCGGCAAGCTCCCTGGCTACCATATCTTCTGGCAGGAACCCCAGCCCGCATCCGGCGACAGCAGCGCGCAGGATCGGCACGCTGCTGTTGAACGTCCATTGTCCTTCGACACGTGCCTTGAGTTCGTGACCGTCCTTCTCAAAATCCCATTGCATCAGGCTCCCGTGGGTGGGCAGGCGCAAATTGATGCAATTATGTGCGGCCAAATCCCTTGGCTCTTTCGGATACGGCCGCTGTTTGAAGTAGTCGGCAGACCCCACTACGGCGATGCGCAACGGGGGGCCGATCGGGACGGCGATCATGTCCTTGGCCACCTGATCGCCCAGGCGCACACCCGCGTCGTAGCGCTGCGCGACGATGTCGCAGAGGGCGTAGTCGACGGTGATTTCGACCTTGATGTCCGGGTAGTCGGGAAGCACCTTCGACAGCTTGGGCCAAAGGATGTTGTTCGCCGCATGTTCGGAGGCTGAAATCCGCACGTTGCCTGCCGGGGTATCGCGAAACTCGCTGACCGCAGCCAGTTCAAGTTCGATTTCGTCGAAGCGCGGCGCCATGGACTGATACAACCGCTGGCCAGCCTCTGTGGGGGATACGCTGCGCGTGGTTCGGGTCAACAGGCGAACGCCGAGCCTGGTTTCGAGAGCGCGCATGGTGTGGCTCAGCGCGGACTGCGAGACGCCCAGCTGTGCGGCGGCGCGAGTGAAGCTGCCTTCGCGGGTAATGACCACGAAGGCTTGCAGATCGTTGAGATTGGCGCGAGACATTGATGAGAGCCTCTCATGCGGAGAGCGGGATTATTCCATGTAATCAGGTTCCGCATGGATGCGCGACCCCAACGAACCAATCACAAGGTTCTTGCGTAGAACGGCGTCAACTTGCCGAGTGCAGCGTCCACATACTTGGGAACCCAGTAGGTTTCGATGTGCGTAGCGCCGTCGATGATGAACAACTCCTTGTCCTTGGTACCGGTGGCCTTGGGGAACGCATCCTGGGTCATGTACAGGCTGTCGGCCTTGCTGCCGGCGATCATCAGCAATGGCTGATTGATCAGTTCGATCTGGTTGGTGGCGTCGAAGCGCATCAGGTCCAGCAGGCTGCTCGTGGTGTATTTGAAGGTTGAGTCAGGGTGGGCATGGGTCTTCCAGTAGTACTCATAACCCTGGCGATACAGCTCGAACGGCAGTTTGGCGATCTGCTCATCGGTGAGGTTGGCATCGCCCGAATAGAGCACTTCACCTCCGGCCGCTTCCTGGGCGCGGGCAGCGGAAGCCTGTTGCAGGCGTTGCTTGATGGTGTCCAGTTGCGAGTCGTTGTAGCCATTGCGACGCACCCGGCCAGAGTTGAACATGCTCACGGTCGCCACCGACTTGAATCGCTTGTCGGTTTGCGCGGCGGCCAACGAGTAGCCACCGCCACCGCAGATGCCAAGCAGGCCCAGACGCCTGCCGTCGACGCCAGCATACTGGGTGATGAAGTCCGCCATGCCGTGGATATCCTCGATGCGGTACGCCGGCTTGTCGATGCTGCGCGGTTGTCCGCCACTTGCGCCCTGATACGCGGCATCGGCGGTAATCGTGATGTAGCCTTGTTCGGCCAGTCGCTGGGCATACAAACCGGCGACTTGCTCTTTCACGCCGCCATTGGGGTGCGCCACCACTACCGTCGGATAAGCCTTCTTCGCATCGTAGTTGGCAGGGGTGTAGACGTTGGCAGCGATGTCCAGGCCATTGAGCTTGTAGGTGACCGGATGGATGTTGACCTTGCCGGGTTCATTCTTGGTAATTGCACCGTCGTAAGCCAAGGTGAACGGGTTCTTTTTGTAGTCGGCGGCGCCGGCTTCGCCAGCAGAAATACCGACCATGGCGGCCATCAGCGAGGCTTTCAAAATTGTATTTCTCATAAGTGTCTCCGAAGCATTAAAAGGCGCGTTAAAAAATGTGCTGAAGCCGTCAATCCAGATGCTTTTCTGTCAGAAACCCGGACACCAGGTCCGCGATCTGCACGTTGTTCAGATCCGACATGGGGAAGTGGGTATTGCCCTTGATGCCAATCTCCGGCAAGTGGATCAGCCTCACGTTACCGCCGTGTTTGTTGACGGCATCGCGCCAAAGCCGGGCCATGGTGAGGCGGGCGCGCCAGCTGTCCTGGGCGGGCAGGTCGACGGCTTGCTCCGGGATGTTGTCGCCATAGAGGATCAGGACCGGAATGCGCGTGAGCGCCATGAACTGATCCATCGGCACCGCTGCGCCTTGTACCGTGTCGAACGCGCTGGGAATCGGCGCGGGTACTTCACCCTGCGGGAAGACGAAGCTGCTGCCCGGCTCGAAAGCCACGATGGCCTTGACCTTGTTGTTCTTGATCGCCGTCAACCAACCAGGCCCGCCACCCTGAGAGTGCGTGAACAGGATGCCGGGGCCGATTTTGTCGAAGACTGCCGACACGCCATCGGAGACCACGCCCATGTCGAACGGACCGGTGTTTGGCGTCATCGCGCGGAAGAACTGGTCGCGCGTTTGCGCATCCCGGGCAACCTGCACACCCTCGAAATAGTTGGGCCACAAGCCGATACGGAACTGGTTGAACCAGAGCTGCTCGTCCGGGACAGGCTTGACCGTTGCTTCGACCATGCTGCGGCCGGCATCACCACGGCGCGGCTGGTCGATCAGATACACGCCGAACTGGCGCCGCAGAAAAATATTCTGGAAGCCTTCGCGGCCATCCGCGGTGGTTTCCCAGGTCTTGGAAAACTGGCCTGCGCCGTGCCACATGACGATGGGCAGTTTTCGCGCATCGACCGGGATTTGGTAGAAGGTGTAGGCATGGTCGCCGTGGTAAGTCTGGCCGTCAGGATTCATGGGTTTGCGCGGATTGAACGTGCCCGGTGCGGTGATCATCGTCCCGCCGGCGGCGAAGCTGCCTTGCTCCTGAATCATCAAGGGAGCAGCGGCAGTGGCATGGCTTGCACAGGCGGCAAGCACGCTCAGCAGGGTGATGTTCAGCAGGTTTTTTCCAGTCTTCATGTTCAACCTCCCGAGGCAGCAAGTGCCTGTGTCAGGGCAGTGCTTGCACGTTTGGCGGATTGTTCATCGCCGTGCTCGGCCAGTACCTCGATGACTTGGCGCAATTGCTCCACGCTCAACCCAACCCGCAGGCTCGCCCCCATGTGCGAGCGCAACTGCGACTCCACACCCGGCGTTGCGGCCAGAGCGCCGACGGTCGCCAGCTCGCGGCTTTGCCAGTCGAGGTTGTCGCGCTCGAAGATGTCGCCGAACAGGTGGGTTTGCAGAAACCGGTTGATGACCGGGGCAAAATCGAACACCGGCCCCTTGACCGGCCCCCCGGAAATTCGGGTTTGATTAGCCGTTCCTGCCGCGAGCAATGCCTCACCGGTTGCAATGGCACGGCTGGGTTCGCGTCCAGGCGCATCCTGGATGCCGCGTTGTTGGCGCGCTTGCACCACCGTCATCAGTTCATTCAACGCATTGAGGCTGCGCGGGAAGCCGACATAGGCGTAGAGCTGCACCAGGATTTCCTTGGTCTCGCTGACCGTCAGGCCGGCGTCCAGGCCTTGGTTCAAGGCAGCGTTGAGCCTTGGCATGTCACTGGTCGCCATGAACGCTGCGATCAGTGGAATGGCCTGTTGCCTGGCAGACAGCGTTTGTACCGCAGGTTGTGTGCTGGTCATGGGTTGCGATGCCTCGGCGTTCTGAGTGGCCACACCCGACATCAAGCCAAGGCCCAGACACAGGGCTATCAGCGCGGGGAGGGCACCGGTCTTGCGATGTGCAATCGGTGTATCAGTGGTCATCGTGAAAGCTCCATCCATTGCTCATCACTGCCTTGGCAGGCGGTGTTCGAGTGAGGTTGATCTACAACAAACAGCTACAAGCCCTGCGCGGGCGATTGACCTTCGTACTGCGCATCCGAGACTTTTTCCGCCCAAGTGACAGCCTTGCCGTCCTCGGCTTCGGCGATGGCGATGTGAGTCATTCCGTTGGTGGCCGTCGCGCCATGCCAGTGACGTGTTTGCGGCGGGATCCAGACAATGTCGCCCGGACGGATTTCCTGACGTGGGCCGCCCTCTTGCTGCACATAACCAACCCCGGCGGTGACGATCAGCGTTTGCCCCAGCGGATGGGTATGCCAGGCCGTGCGGGCGGCGGGTTCGAAGGTCACCGTGCCACCGCCGATGCGAGCAGGGGAATCCCCCTTGAACAGGCCATCAACCCGAACCGTGCCGGTGAAGTTTTCCGCAGCGCCCTTGATGGAGGGCTGGGAGCCGGCGTGGGTAATGCGGATCTCGTTGGAGGACTGGGCGCAGGCTTCCCCGGCCATGAGCGATAAGGCCACCAATGGGGCGATCAAGGGATTCATCAATGTTGCTCCTAAAGGCGGGTCAGCCAACTGCGAGGCAGCCGCCGTGGGTGTTGAAGGGGAGATGGCTTTCCCTCTCAGGTCGTGGGCCGTCAGGAACGAGCACACAACGGGCGGGATGGTTTCACCCCAAATTCCCGCTTTTGATGGTCAGGCTGCACGTCAGTGGTATCGGCTGGGTGCAGGACCGCTGGGGAAACAGTAAGCGAGCTAACGGATGAGCACTAGACGGGTAAATCGGCAAGGGTTCATGAGGCTTATTCATCAATCCGGGCAAGTGCACCATGTCACTCAACATCGCCGGAGAGTGTTTGTTTAACGGTGTTTAAGGTTACTTCATGCAAGCTACAAGACCTTGCGCCGTTGCCTACGGTTACGCCAGAATCCGCCGGCTTGTGCGCCTCGGGGGCCATCGGTAACTTGATTCGCGTCACTGCCCATCAGTGATCGGGTTTAGTCGCCTGTTGGTAATTGAAGTCGCACAAGTGTCCGTCAGACAGGTATTTACACCTGTATTTGATGGTGGCTGTGCGCAGGGCACCTTCGGGTGCGCCGGCTTCTTCAATTCCCCGGTCGACTAACCTGCGTACAGCTGCCACCCCTTCGTTTAGTCGCGAAGTGGTGACCGCATCACTCAGGAATTGAAGATCATGTTCAAGGTAACGCCAAACCCACCGGAGGTTGATCCGGTCTCCCCACATGAACCCGACTCAACCAGGCTCAACGAAGCCGCCCCCGATTTTCACATCCCCTCGATTGCCGATATCAAAGCCACACCGCGCACACCCGGTACCCTGTTCACCGTGGACCCGCAGGCGAGTCCCGAAACCTTGATGGTTTATTTGGTCGAAACCCTCGCGTCGGTCGATGTGATGGTCCATCAGTTGGTGGATCACCTGGACGGGGGGGCGCGCAATGCGCTGCTGGGGATTTCCAACAGCGTGATGCTGGCGGAGATCACGGCGAATCGGGTGCTGGATCAAATCGACCCGTAGGAGCGAGCCTGCTCGCGATGGAGGGTAACGATGACGCGGGAAACCAGACGGACCGTGGCGCCCTTGGGTTTTTCGCGAGCAGGCTCGCTCCTACAGGGGGCGGGATGTGGTTTGGAAGTGAAAGCAATGGACCCGCCAGGGTGGCGGGTCCGAAGGGGGATCAAAGCTTCGGCAATTGCCCGATGCGGCCCATCATTTCGGTCACGATCTGCAAGTCCAGCAGGAACTGCTCGGTGGTCTTGAACTCGTTATCGTTGTGACCGGTGTATTTGACGTCCGGCATGGCCAGGCCGAATTGCACGCCGTTGGGCAGTTCATGCACGGAGGTGGCGCCGGCGGAGGTGCCGAACTTGTGTTCCATGCCGAGGTTTTCGCTGGTCACAGCGAGCAAGGCTTTGACCCATTCACCCTCGGGGTTGCGATACATCGGCTCGGCGATCGACAGGTCGAAGGTTGGTGCGATGCTGGTCTTCTTGCTCCAGGCGTCCAGCTTTGCGGCGATTTCGGACTTGAGCACATCCGGCGTCTTGCCCTTCGGCACGCGCAGGTTGACTGCGAGTTTGAAGGCTTTGTCATCCATCCCGACATAGGTCAGGGACGTGGTCAGCGGGCCCATGAATTCATCGGAAAAACCGACTCCCAACTTGCCACCCAGGTAGTCCAGCCCCCAGTTGTCGGCGGCGTAGCGCGCGGCGTCGGTGATCTGGTTGTGCTTGAGCGCGACCTTGCCGTCGAGGCCATTGATGAAGTCGAGCATCCTGGCCACCGGGTTGACGCCGGACTCGGGCTCGGAGGAGTGGGCGGACACACCGGTGACCGTCAGTTTGACGTCCTTGCCGTCGACCTTGGCGGCGACCGCGAAGTTGCCGCCGTTGCGCTTGGCATACTCGGTGCCGGCCTTTTGCAGGCTGGCGGCCAGTTCGGCGGGCTTGTCGGTCACCAGGGTCGCAACCGATGTCGATGGGATCTGGTTGGTGGCCAGGCCGCCGGTCATCGAGGTGATCTCTGCGCCTTTGCCTTGCGCGGTGCGCTTGGCGAAGCTGGCCATGACCGTGCCGTAGCCTTTCTCGGCGATCACCACCGGGTAGCCGCCATCCAGCGCCAGGTTGTAGTTGGGTGTGGGGTTGCGTTCGAAGTAGTAGGGGATGGCGTCGCCCGTGGTCTCTTCGGTGGTGTCGACCAGCAGCTTGAAGTTGCGGGCCAGCGGCAGCTTCTCCTCCTTGATGATCTTCATGGCGTAGAGCGCCACCACGATGCCGTTCTTGTCATCCTCGGTGCCGCGGCCATACATGCGATCGCCGATCAGGGTGACCTTGAACGGGTCGAGGCGGGTGCCGTCCTGCAGCACCCAGTTTTCTGGCGTCACCGGCACCACATCGGCATGGGCGTGAATGCCCACGACTTCATCGCCGCTGCCTTCCAGGGAGATCTCGTAGACGCGGTTGTCGATGTTGCGAAAGTTCAGGTTGAACGCCTGGGCCAGGCCCTTGATCTTCTCGGCAATCTTGAGGAATTCGGGATTGTCGTGCTGGTCGACACCGTCCACGCGCACGGTCGGAATGGCCACCAGCTCCTTCAGGGTTTCGGTGGCTGCGCTGCCGTATTTCACCCGGGCATAGAGGCCGAGCAAACGATGGATTTCGTTTTGTTGCCCGGCAGTAAGCGTCTTGTTGTCGAGGAAGGCACGGATGGCCGGGCCGAGGTCGTCGGTCTTGGCGATATCGCTCTTGGCCAGGCTTCCCAGGAACTGCCTGAAATCCTTGACCGATGCATCACTGAAGGTCTTGAGGATGATCGCGTTCTGTTGCGGGGTGATGTTGGCGTGGGCAGCGGTGGTGAACGACGAAAGGCTGGCGAGCATGAGGGTGGTCGCAGCCAGGTGCTTGAGGGAGAAATCCATTGCTGGGGGCATTCCTTTGCAGGCGGTTCGTAGGAAATATCTGATCGACTGATCAGAAACATCTCAAAGCTAACACCGCGAGCGTGTGAAACGGGAGACCCTGAAGTGGGATCTGTCGCACAGAAATGCAAAAGCGGCGCAGAAATGAAAAACCGCTCTATCAATGCTTACATTCCGCCATCACCACTTTGCAGGTACTTGGCGTACCGCCGGATCGGCCGGAATAGCGTATGCAATTACTCAGGGATTTCTGGCGAGCCATGTCCAGGGTGTCGCCCCAGGCGAGGCCTCCTTCGCCGACAGTGGGGAGGGCTTTTGCATAGCAGGTCGAGCCGACGCTGGGGGCAGAATGCTGAGCCGTGCTGGCTTTGCCTGAACAGCCGGCTATCAGCGCCAGATCGACGGCGAGCAGGGATAGCAGGATCCACGACGAGCATTGGCGCACAGTGTGTCCCGTCATCCCGGTTCCCCTGTAGCAAGAGGCGCATTTGAGATCGTACCTGGCCGGATCAGGGCTGGGGCACTCTCTTACTTGAGCCTATCCTTGCGGCATCGATCCTGCTGCTCCTTTCGTCCGCTTTCCCAGGTTCGGTGTGTCTGGTCGTCCGAAAGCCGGGCCGAGGTCGCTACAGACCACTGAACATGCTGATGATCACGGCATTGACCAGGTCAATGAAAAAGCCACACACCAGCGGCACGATCAGGAAGGCCTGGTGCGCCGCGCCGTACTTTTGCGTCACGGTCGACATGTTGACGATGGCCGTTGCCGTGGAGCCGAGGGCAATCCCGCCGAATCCGGAAGCGATCACGCTGGCTTCGTAATTGCGCCCCATAAAGCGGAAGACCACAAAATACGTATAGGCGACCGTCAGCAGGATTTGCAGGGTCAATGCGCAAAGAATGAACATCAATGCGCCGCTGAGTTGCCATAGCTGAAGACCCATCAGGGCCATGGTCAAAAACATGCCCAGACAGATATCGGAGATCAGCGACAGGCCCAGGCTGGCACCGCTCCAGGTTTTCAGTCGCTGGTCACCGACAAAGGCCAGAACGAGGTGGTGAATGACGATGCCGGCGAACAGGCAGCTGACAAACTTGGGCAGGGTGATGCCGGCATCGACCAGCAGCAGGTTGAGTCCATAGCCGAGCATCAGGGTCAGGTTGAGCCACATCCAGGCCCAGAGCACGTCGTAGTAGTCCAGCGCCTTGCTCGGTTGTTGCTCGAGAATGCCGACTTCCAGCTCCGCATCCCTGGACGGCGTCAGTTGATAACGGCGTATCAGCTGGTTGGCGATAGGGCCGCCGATGACGCAAGCGGCAATCAGGCCGACGGTGTTGCTGGCGATGCCCAGTTCGTGGGCGTTGCTGATGCCCAGTTTTTCGACGAAGAGCGGTGCCCAGGCCAGGGTCGTGCCCACCCCACCCGTGAGGGAAATGGAGCCCACCATCAAGCCCGCCTTGGGATCAAGCCCAAAAGCCTCGGCCACGCCCATGCCCAGCGAGTTCTGCAGCAGAATGAACACAGCGGCGAGTAACAGCAGGATCAGCAGCGGGCGCCCGCCCTTGAGCAGTTGGCGCATGTCCGACTTCAAGCCGATGCCGGCAAAGAAATAGAGCAGCAGGGTGTCGCGAATTTGCAGATCGAATTCGATCTGGATATTCAGGCCAAAGTAAAGCAAGGACGTAACCGCCGCACAGACGAAGCCGCCGACGACCGATTCGGGGATACAGTATTGACGGAGAAAGGCGTTGTGCTGGACGAGGGTTTTGCCAAGGAAAAGCAGGAGGATGGCAAGGGTAAAACTCACGAGGCCGTGAACCTGGAAGAGCTGTGAAGTCATTTAAGGCCTACCTAAAACTGAAAAGTCATTATCAGGATTCGGTCATTCAATGTTTAGACCTGGATCAATGAACGGTCGAAACAGCCTTGCTCGTCCAGATGGCTTCCCAATCATCAGGTGCGTCTGTACGCCAGGAGTGAGGACAGCCTAGCCTGAAGGGGAACCCCCATCCGGGTTGGCATAGGCCGCCATCACGGTCCCGATGGCCAGTCAGACGGTGACGTCAGCGCTTGATCAGAGAAATTTTCGTTCCCTCGATACTGACCCCCGCCATTAACCCTTGCTGGTCGAAGATAAACGCGTAGGCGTCGTCTTTGAGCGTCGAGCTGGACAGGTTCTTCGCAACCCCTTCATCCACAAACACAACTGTTGGCCCGACACCGATTTCCCAGCCCTTGGTTTTGGCGACATAGTCCACGGCTTTATCGGTCATCAGGAAAACCACATAGCCGTACGACTGGGCGCCGGCCTGCAGCCCCCATGAACCGCTGACAGAGTTGTAGTAGTTCTCGACTTTCGTGCCCTTCATTAAAACGCCTTCGCCATAACTGCCGCCGAATACAAGTCCCGCCTTGATGATGTTCGGGAAGACCAGCACAGCCTTGGCCTGGTGCGAGATGGTTTCGGAGAATGGATTGGTCTTGTAGAGCGTCTGCAACGCTTGTCGAGCGTCGGCATTCAGATCCTCGGCGGTGGCCGCTGCGGCATTGTTCAGGAAACCGGCCGATGCCAATGTTGCAATCGCGAGGAAGAACGACAGGAAGAACTGCATTGATCGAGTCATTTGCGTACTCCACTGAGGGAGCAGGGGATGAGAGCAGCGGCAAGTGCCTGCGTCACGCAGGAACCGAACCCGCTGAGGTTATCCGGCGCACCCTGAAATGTGTGAATTGCAGGCTGCGCTCGTGAAAGAACTGGGCTCTGGGCCACTGATCGTTTGCGCTGCCATCAGCTGTTATGACCACTGCGTATCGGCCGGGTTCGCTGTCAGTTTTGCTTCTGGCCGATGGTTTTCCGCCTCGCATGCATTCGCGACTAGAATTTCACTGCCAATCATTCTTGAGCAAGATCAGTTTTTTCGCCCTCCGGGAACCAGATATGACAAATTCTCAAGATAAAGCCGAATCCGACGCGGATTTAGCTCAAATGGTTATAGGGCTAGGGCCCTGCACTTATCTGTTGTTGCTCTTGCTAGGGTTGATCCTCCTGTTTCCCTTTCTTGAGGAGGGGCTGATTGCTCGCATGTTGCTCGGCATTCTGTTTTCGGCCGTGCTGCTCGTGGGTGCTTTCGCCACCCGGCAGACCCGGCGGGGCTTCATCCTCAAAGTGTGCCTGGCGTTGCTTGGGATTTGTCTTCAATGGGCGGCCTTGTGGACCGAGAGTGTCGCGACGCTTGAACTTGCCGGGATCACCTATGCGGCGTCACTTGCGGTTTCGTTCAGCGGAGTGCTTCGCTACCTTCTCAAACGCGGGCCAATTACAGCCGACAAGCTTCATGGCGCGCTTGCGGGCTACATCATGCTGGCCTTCGCTTGGTCCTTCATCTATGCCCTGGTCGAGATTTCCGCCGCGGGCTCATTCGGCCCCGGCAACTTCGATTTCAGACAACCCGGCACTTTCTTCAAACTGATCTATTTCAGCTTCACGACGCTCACGACCACCGGTTACGGGGATGTTATCCCGTTGACCAACCACGCCCGCTCACTGGTGATGGTCGAAGAATTTTCAGGCGTCTTTTACGTGGGGGTCGTGATAGCGCGGCTTGCCGGCATTTATCCGTCGCATCAGGCCAGGTGACGCCCGATTTGCCTGGGCCACCACCGGCCTTCCGCTGCCCCGGTATTTATTGGGTCAAATGACTTTAACGATCCATGGATTACCGGAAACAGGCTTGAGTGCTGACGAGCTGAGGAATTGAGCGGTCCATGCACTTTTATAAAGCGCCATGCCTAACAACGTGCACCAGTCGGAAGCGCCGCAAAGCGCTATCGCCTGCGGTAACTCCAACGTCGTGACAATCCCCCCTGGCTCAAGAGTCAGTGTTTCCAGATAGTTGAAGTCTCTGTGTCGCTGGCTGGCACAAAGGCTGCAAGGCTGACTTCAGGTCCACCTGGAACGCATTCGTGTGGACAGCCCCCTCGGTCAACGACGATCGATTGGCCGGACAGGTCGTGGGCAGCATCGGTGGATCAGGCATAGATGCCTGGTTTGTACACCGCAAAAGAACAGGCAAAGACGCCTGGAACCGAAAGGTTTCAGGCGTTTTTTTTTGCTTTTAAAACCGTGATTGGCTCGGGCTGGGTGCTTTCTATGAATTCCAATGTTGCCACGTTGAACAAGATGCAAACGCTGATCGTGATCGGTAATGGCATGGTCGGACATCATTGTGTCGAACAGCTGATCGAGCGGGGAGCGCTTGAACATTACCGGCTGCACGTCTTCAGTGAGGAGCCGATGCGCGCCTATGACCGTGTGCATCTTTCCGAGTACTTCTCCGGTCGTGATGCCGAGTCGCTGGCGCTGTCCGATGCGTCGCTTTACCAGACGCCCGGCGTTACGCTGCATTTGGGTGTGCCGGTATTGGAAATCGACCGCGCCCGTCGCCAGGTGGTCACCTCGCAAGGTTGCGTCTCGTATGACAAATTGGTTCTGGCCACCGGTTCTTATCCGTTCGTTCCGCCAATCGAAGGCGCCGAAGGTGAATCGCGCCTGGTCTATCGCACCCTGGAAGACCTCGATGCCATTCGGGCTGCGGCGGCCAATGCCCGGCGCGGCGTGGTGGTCGGCGGTGGCTTGCTGGGGCTGGAAGCCGCGAACGCGTTGAAGAGCCTGGGCCTTGAAGCCCACGTGGTGGAATTCGCGCCGCGCTTGATGCCGGTACAGCTGGATGACCTCGGTGGCCAGGCGCTCAAGGCGCAGATCGAACGATTGGGCGTCGGTGTACACCTGTCCCGCGCCACGCAATCGATCAGTGCGGGCGAGCAGTACCGCTATCGCATGAATTTCGCCAATGACGAATTCCTCGAAACCGACCTGATCGTGTTTTCCGCCGGTATCCGCGCTCAAGACGCGCTGGCTCGTCGATGCGCGCTGGAAATCGGTCCGCGCGGTGGCGTGGTGATCGACGACACGTGCCTAAGTTGCGACCCGAACATCTACGCCATCGGTGAATGCGCTTCATGGAACGGCAGCCTGTTCGGCCTGGTCGCACCGGGCTACCAGATGGCACGCAGCGTCGCGGCCCGTCTGTGCAACGAAGTCGCCGAGCCGTTCACCGGTGCCGACATGTCGACCAAGCTCAAGCTGCTGGGGGTGGATGTCGGCTCCATCGGCGACGCCCACGGCAACACCCCGGGCGCGCGCAGCTATCAATTCATCGACGAAACCAGCGCCAGTTATCGCCGCCTGGTGGTGGATGCGAGTGGCAAACACGTCCTCGGTGCAGTGCTGGTCGGTGACAACAGCTATTACGACACCCTGCTGCAATACATGCAGAACGCCATTGCCTTGCCGTCGGAACCGGCCAGCCTGATTCTGCCGTCCTCCGAAGGCGCGCCGACCCTGGGCCCGGGTGCGCTGCCCGAGTCGGCCACGGTGTGCTCATGTCATAACGTCACCAAGGGCTCCATTTGTTCGGCCATCGACGGCGGCTGTACGGACCTGGGCCAGCTCAAGTCGCAGACCAAGGCTTGCACCGGCTGCGGCGGTTGCGCCGGCCTGCTCAAGCAAGTGTTCGAGCATGAGCTGATTGCCCGCGGCGTCAGTGTCGACAAGAGCCTGTGCGAACACTTCGCCTATACCCGTCAGGAGCTTTATGCGCTGGTACGGGTAGAGGGAGTGATCACCTTCGAAGAACTGTTGGCCAAACATGGCCGTGGCCACACCGGTTGCGACGTCTGCAAACCGGCGGTGGGCTCGATCCTCGCCTCGTGCTGGAACCAGCCGATCATGGACACGTCGCTGGTGCCCTTGCAGGACACCAACGACACCTTCATGGCCAACATGCAGAAAAACGGTACGTACTCGGTGGTGCCGCGTATTCCTGGCGGCGAAATCACCGCCGACAAGCTGATCGCGATTGGCGTGGTGGCGAAGAAATACGACCTCTACACCAAAATCACCGGCGGGCAGCGCATCGATCTGTTCGGCGCTCAGTTGCATCAGTTGCCGGACATCTGGGCCGAGCTGATTGAAGCGGGTTTTGAGACCGGGCACGCCTATGGCAAATCGACCCGGACGGTGAAGTCCTGTGTGGGCAGTACCTGGTGCCGTTATGGCGTACAGGACAGCGTACAAATGGCCCTGACCATCGAAGACCGCTACAAGGGCCTGCGCTCGCCGCACAAGCTCAAGTTCGCCGTCTCCGGATGCACCCGTGAATGCGCCGAGGCGCAGAGCAAGGACGTGGGCGTAATCGCCACCGAGAAAGGCTGGAACCTCTACGTGGCCGGTAACGGCGGCATGCGTCCGCGCCACGCCGAGCTGTTTGCCACCGACCTCGATGACGCGACCCTGATTCGTTACATCGACCGCTTCCTGATGTTCTACATCCGCACCGCCGACAAGTTGCAGCGTACCTCGGTCTGGCGCGAGAGCCTGGAAGGCGGCCTCGACTACCTCAAGGACGTGATCATCAACGACAGCCTCGGGCTGGGTGAGGAGCTCGAGTCGCAGATGCAGCTGGTGGTCAACCGCTACGAGTGCGAATGGGCCAATGCCCTTAAAGACCCGGAAAAGCTCAAGCGCTTCCGCACCTTCGTCAACGATCAACGCCCGGACCCGGACATCCATTTTGTCCAGGAACGCGGTCAGCGCCGGCCGATCATGGCCGCTGAACTCCACCTTATCCCTGTCATTGAGGAGATTGTCTGATGAGCCAGTCCGATACCCAGCGAGCCTATTCCAGTTCATCCTTGGTCCATCCCGATGCCTGGCAAGCGGTGTGCAGCCAGGATGATCTGGTGAGTAACTCCGGTGTCGTCGTCTGGCTGGACGGTGCACAAGTGGCGCTGTTCTACCTGCCGGCTGCCGAAGGCAAGACCCTCTATGCCATCGATAATCATGACCCGCAATCCGGGGCGAATGTCATCGGTCGCGGGCTGATCGGCAGCATCAAGGGCGATCTGGTGATTGCCTCGCCACTCTACAAACAGCATTTCCGCCTTGAGGACGGCAGTTGTCTGGAGTATCCGCAGCAGCGTCTGCGGGTCTGGCCTGTGCGCCTCAACGGAGGCCAGGTGGAGGTCGCGGTGGCCTGACCACATGGATTTCCACGCGGTCTGAACGCTCATTCAATTAATGATTCATGCCAGGCTCCGGCGGAGTCGATGATCAATGACAAACAGTATCGGAGGCTCGTATGAAAACAGCCGCACAACTGCTCAAGCTCAAGGCCGTGCAGAACCGACGGGTGCATAGCATCGCGCCAGACCAGACGGTGCTTGAAGCGTTGAAGATGATGGCCGAAAAAAATGTCGGGGCGTTACCTGTCATGGAGGAGGGGCAGGTGGTCGGCGTTATCAGCGAACGCGACTATGCGCGCAAGGTCGTTCTACAGGGGCGCTCTTCGGTCGGTACGCCGGTCCGGGCCATCATGAGCGCGCCTGTCGTGACCGCAGACAGTCAGCAGAGTATTGAGCGTTGCATGGCGGTCATGACCGACAGTCACCTGCGCCATCTACCGGTGGTGGAGGGCGACCAACTGATTGGCCTGTTGTCGATTGGTGATCTGGTCAAAGAAGCCATCGTCGAGCAGGCCGAACTGATCCGGCAACTGGAACACTATATTCGCGGACATTAAAGCGACCGGGGCAGGGTGGATCGAAGGCTTGTGAGTACATGCAGTTTTCAGATGTGCCGGGCGTCGGGCGGGAATTGATCAGGGAGCATATGACATGGCCAGGTTGAGCACGGCACAACGTATCGTCATCGGCTTTGCAATTGCGCCGTTGGTACTGACAGGTTTGGTGTTATATGCGTTGCACGATCTGGCAACGCTAAAGGAACAGGCCATGCTGATCGTCAAACGGGACTGGCCGAAAATCGATCCGATCATGGTTATTGCCACAGGTGTACGGGACAACGCCAGGAACACCCGGGACTTGCTGATCGACAAAGACAATCAGCAAGTGCAAGAGGCCATCGATGCCACCAAAAAGCGTATCAGCCTGGCACTGAAAACCCTCGAGCCACTGTTCGATCTGCCGGAAGGCAAGACCGCCTATGCTGCCCTGAAAAAGAACCGCGAGGCTTACGTCGACGCATTCACCCAGGTGCAGGTGTTGATCCGGCAAGGCGCTTTTGATGCCGCGATGGCGCAGTTGAAACAGCACGTCGTCCCTGCCGAACAGCAGGTTTATAAAAGTCTGGACGCCTTGATGGCGCTGCAAGGGCAGATCTTCGCCGACCGTGAAAGATCGGCGCAGGCGCTCTACGAAGAAGCGTATCTGAACATGTTGGGGCTGCTTGCATTCTGCCTGGCCTCGGTCATCGCCGCGGCGGTCATCGTGACGCGCAGTGTCACCCGGCCCTTGGGTGGCGAGCCCGATGATGCCGCGCGGGTCTTGAGTCAAATCGCGCAGGGCGACCTGACGATTCAAGTGCCAGTGAATGCAAATGCCGACGGTAGCGTGATGATGAACATGCACCGGATGCAGCAAAGCTTGAACGCGATGGTCAGGCACATCGCCGTGTCGGTCGATCAGGTGGCCAGTTCGTCCGAAGAGCTGAGCACGGTCAGCAGTCAGACCAGCAGCAGTTTGCAACTTCAGGGCCTGGAGATCGAACAGGCTGCGGCGGCGGTCAATCAGATGACGGCGGCCGTCGACGAGGTCGCACGCAATGCCGTCAGCACCAGCGAGGCGTCCCGGGTTTCCGAGCAAACGGCACAACGCGGCCGTGAGCAAGTTCAGGAAACGGTGGCCTCGATAGGTGCGCTGGCGGACGGCATGATGGATACCTCCGAACGTGTTCAGCAATTGGCCGGACGTGTACAAGACATTAGCGCGGTACTGGATGTAATTCGCAGCATTGCCGAGCAAACCAATTTGCTGGCCCTCAACGCAGCGATTGAAGCGGCTCGTGCCGGTGATGCCGGGCGTGGTTTTGCGGTAGTCGCCGATGAGGTGCGGGCGCTGGCCCATCGCACTCATGTGTCGACCCAGGAAATCGAGCAGATGATTGGCAATATTCGGCTCGATACCGGGCACGCGGTGACCGCAATGCAAAGCAGCGGTCACCTGGTGCAGACGACCCTGGAAGTCGCGCAACGCTCCGGCGAGGCACTGGAGGAGATCACCCGGTCGATCTCGCAGATCAATGAACGCAACCTGCTGATCGCCAGTGCCACGGAGGAGCAGGCCCTGGTGGCGCGTGAGGTGGACCGCAACCTGGTGGGCATTCGTGACTTGTCCGAGCAGATCGTACTGGGTGCCCGACATACCCACGCAGCCGGTCAGGAGCTGGCGCAGATGGCTGGAGCGCTGCACCAGACGGTGGCGCGCTTTAAAATCTAGACAGATTCGTTTTGCTTGTAGCAAGAGGGCCTCAAGGAGGCCCTCATCGCTAAAGCGTGGTTGTACTCAGTTCGCCTTTATCGGCACCGTCACGGTTTTGCCGAAGGCCGATTTTATGGTCGCCGTCGGGCTAGGCGACGGGCCACTGCCGGCGGTGGTCACCGCTATGTTCCAGCGCGCGCCTGTCGGTGTCTGCGTCAGGACGGCGGCGCCAAGGTTCACCGTACCGGTTGTGGTCGTGGCCGTCGCCGTGATGGTATTGCCCGTGCCACGGGAGGTGGTGCCGGACAGGACCCAATACCAGCGGCTGTTGCTGCGGGCGGTGACGGTGGCGCTGGTGACGATCAGGTTCTCGTTGATCGCTGCCGAGACCGCCACGGACACCGTCGCCGGTGCCGACTCCGCGTTCCTGGCATCGCTGGCCCTATAGGCAAAGGTCGCGGTGAACGGCGCAGGGACCGTGGCCGGTGGTGTGTAGGTCACACGCAGGCCATCGGTGCTGACCACGCCCTTGCCGGAGTCCGGTTGCTCCAGACCCACCACTTTAAGTGGCACGTTACCGTCAGGGTCGCTGTCGTTGG
>NZ_JAHBDG010000022.1:0-286629 GCF_019956305.1 Pseudomonas sp. BF-B-30
CGCGAAAGCGGTCTGACATTCAACGATGATGGTGAATGTCAGACCGCTTTCGCGAGCAAGCCCGCTCCCACAGTTGTTTTGTGTATGACTTGAACCCATCGACCTCTCGGCGCATCTTTATCCTTGTCGCAAAACAAGCATAAGGAACCGTCATGTTCGATATCAGCACGTTCCCCAAAGCCGATGCCGTCCGCCGGGCCGCACAATTGAGTCAAGACGACTATCAGCGCCTGTACCGCCAATCCGTCGAACACCCCAGCACCTTCTGGGCCGAACAGGCCACGCGTTTTCTCGACTGGAGCGCGCCCTGGGAAACCGTCCAGCGCTACAACCTGAAAACCGGTGAAGCCAGCTGGTTTGCCGGTGCGCAATTGAACGTCAGCTACAACTGTATCGACCGACACCTGGAGAAACGCGGCGATCAGGTCGCCATCATCTGGGAAGGCGACGACCCTGCCGACTCGACATCGATCACCTACAAAAAACTGCATGAAAACGTCTGCCGCCTGGCCAATGTGCTGAAAAACCGTGGCGTGAGAAAAGGCGACCGCGTGTGCATCTACATGCCGATGATTCCCGAGGCGGCCTACGCCATGCTGGCCTGTACCCGTATTGGTGCAGTGCACTCGGTAGTGTTCGGCGGCTTCTCCCCGGACTCGTTGCGCGACCGCATTCTCGACGCCGATTGCCGCACTGTGATCACTGCCGACGAAGGCGTGCGCGGTGGCAAGGTCGTGTCACTCAAGCAGAACGTCGACAAGGCGCTGCAAAGCTGCCCGGACGTGAGCAGCGTGCTGGTGGTCGAGCGCACCGAGGGGCTGGTGAACTGGGTCGAAGGACGGGACATCAAGTACCAGCAGGCCCTGCGCGAAGCCAGCGCCGATTGCCCGCCCGAGCCGATGGACGCCGAAGACCCGCTGTTCATCCTCTACACCTCCGGCAGCACCGGCAAACCCAAAGGCGTGCTGCACACCACCGGTGGCTACCTGCTGCAAGCAGCGATGACCTTCAAGTACGTGCTGGACTACCGCGACGGCGAAGTCTTCTGGTGCACCGCCGACGTAGGCTGGGTCACTGGCCACAGCTACATCGTCTACGGTCCGCTGGCCAACGGCGCGACCACGCTGATTTTCGAAGGCGTGCCGAACTACCCGAGTACCTCGCGCTTCTGGCAGGTGATCGACAAGCACAAGGTGAACATTTTCTACACTGCCCCGACGGCCCTGCGCGCACTGATGCGCGAAGGCCCGGAACCGTTGAAGCAAACATCCCGCGCCAGCGTCAGGCTACTCGGCACGGTTGGCGAACCGATCAACCCGGAAGCCTGGGAATGGTATTTCCATGAGGTCGGCGAAGAGCGTTGCCCGATCGTCGACACCTGGTGGCAGACCGAAACCGGCGGCATCATGCTCAGCCCGCTGGTCAGTGCCCAGCGGATCAAGCCCGGTTGTGCGACACAACCGATGTTCGGCGTGCAACCGGTGCTGCTCGACGAGCAAGGCAAGGAAATCAAGGGCGCTGGCAGCGGCGTACTGGCCATAAAGTCCAGCTGGCCTGCACAAATCCGCAGTGTCTATCGCGACCCGCAACGCATGGTCGACACCTACTTCAAGCCCTACCCCGGCTACTACTTCACCGGTGACGGCGCGCGGCGCGATGAAGATGGCGACTACTGGATCACCGGGCGCATCGACGATGTGATCAACGTGTCCGGCCACCGTATCGGCACCGCCGAAGTGGAAAGCGCCCTGGTGCTGCACGAGAGCATCGCCGAGGCCGCTGCGGTCGGTTATCCCCACGACATCAAGGGCCAAGGCATCTATGTCTTCGTCACACCCATGAACGGCATCGAAACCAACGATGAACTGAAGACAGAATTGCTGGCCCTGGTCAGCAAGGAAATCGGCAGTTTCGCCAAACCGGACTTGATCCAATGGGCGCCGGCCTTGCCGAAAACCCGCTCAGGCAAGATCATGCGGCGCATTCTGCGTAAGATTGCCTGCAACGAACTGGACAATCTGGGCGACACTTCGACCTTGGCCGATCCAAGCGTGGTACAAGGCTTGATCGATAAACGCCTGAATCAATAACGTTCTGTCTTCTGTAGGAGCGAGCTCGCTCGCGATGAACTCAAGCGCGCCGCGTGCATTCAGGAAAAACGCGTTACCGTTAACGTCCATCGCGAGCAGGCTCGCTCCTACAGAAAATTACAGAGTGGCCATGGAATTCATCCGCACCCGCATCGAAACCCAGATCATGAGCCTGACCGGTTTGTCTTTGGGCAAACTCGACCTGGAAAACCCCAAGGGCGACCCCGGGCTGTTCGGGCCAGACTCGGTGAGCTGGCAAGTCCATGGCGATTTCAGCAGCATGCTGATCGGTGGCATCAGTGCCCTGATGCTGCAGGCCCTGCACCCGCTGGCATTGGCCGGGGTCTGGGACCATTCGAACTTTCGTGAAGACATGCTCGGCCGCCTGCGCCGCACCGGGCAGTTCATATCCGGCACCACGTTCGGCTCTCGACAGGATGCCGACTGGCTGATCGAAAAAGTCCGCACCATCCATTTGCAGATCACCGGTACAGCGCCGGACGGACGTGCCTACGCCGCCAGCGATCCCGAACTGCTGACGTGGGTGCATGTGGCGGAAGTCAGCAACTTCCTCGCCGCGCATTTGCGCTATCGCAACCCGCACCTGTCCCCGGTCGATCAGGATCGCTACTACGCTGAAATCGCCTTGGTTGCCGAGCGGCTCGGAGCCAGGGATGTGCCCCGTACGCGGCAGGAAATTGCCGACTATCTTGAGCGTATGCGCCCTCAGTTGCTGTGCGACGAACGCAGTCGGGAAGTCCTGCGCCTGTTGCTGAACGCCCCCTCTCCCAGTCGCTTGGCCAAGCCTATCGGTGGTCTGATGATGCAGGCCGGGATCGACCTGCTGCCGGACTGGGCCAGCGACATGCTCGGCGCCAGTCAGAACCCGCTGCAACGCAAGCTGATCCGCGCCAGCGTCAATCGCAGTGCGCCGATGCTGCGCTGGGCAGTGCGTAATGGGTCGGTGCAGCGGGCCAAGCGGCGAATGGGGATTACTTAGAAAGAACAAAGTCAAAAGCTTCGCGAGCAAGCCCGCTCCCACACTGGATCTATGTCGATCGCAAGTTTTACGTTCACAGAAAATCCAATGTGGGAGCGGGCTTGCTCGCGAAGGCAGCGCCTCGGTCCCGCGCCAAAACTGTTAAACTCCCGCGCCCAATTCCCTCCTGCAAGGCGCCCAGCATGTCTTCCTTGAATCAGGCGCTGCGCGCCGCCCTCGATCAACGCCAGGACCTGCTCGCCGAACTGCACCTGCAGGGCACCGATTGCTATCGCCTCTTCCACGGTAGCCAGGAAGGCGCCGGTGGCCTGACCATCGACCGCTACGGCCCGCAGCTGTTGGTGCAAAGTTTCCACCAGGCGCTGGAGCGCGAGACGCTGCTGCAACTGCACGAAGCGATCAATCAACACCTGGGTTTTGAAACCCTGCTGGTCTACAACGACCGCTCCCGCGGCAACTCGCGCATCGATCGCGATGACATCGTCTACCGCGCCGACGAAGCCGCCCTGCAAGACCTGGTCGGCCACGAATGGGGCCTGAACTATCGGGTGCGCGGTCGCCATGCCGGACAGGACCCGCTGCTGTTCCTCGACCTGCGCAACACCCGCGGCTGGGTCAAGGATCACAGCAAGAACAAAAGCGTGCTGAACCTGTTTGCCTACACCTGTGGTGTCGGCCTCAGTGCCGCCGCCGGTGGCGCACGCGAGGTGTGCAACCTGGACTTCGCCGAAGGCAACCTGGCGGTCGGTCGGGAGAACGGGCAGCTCAACCCGCAGTTGCCGACCATGGAATTTATCCAGTCCGACTACTTCCCGGCCATTCGCCAACTGGCCGGCCTGCCGATCAGCCAGCGCCGCGGGCAAAAACTTCCGAGCTATCAGCGCCTGGAACAGCGCCAGTACGATCTGGTGCTGCTGGACCCTCCGGCCTGGGCCAAGAGTGCATTCGGCACCGTCGACCTGCTGCGCGACTACCAGAGCCTGCTCAAACCGGCCTTGCTGACCACTGCCGACAACGGCGTGCTGATCTGCTGCAACAACCTGGCGAAAGTCAGCATGGACGACTGGCGCGAACAGGTTTTGCGTTGTGCAGAGAAGGCCGGGCGGCCGGTGCGTGAATGGACCGTGATGAAACCGGGCGCCGATTTTCCGTCAATGGATCAACAGCCACCGCTGAAAACCCTGATCCTGCAGCTCTGACCGTCGTCGGAGAAATCTGAAAATTCATGAACAGGCCAATCACTTCGGAACCGGAAACGCGTGCCATACTCCAAGGCTATCCGATTCAGACAGATGAAGCCGCACATGCACAAAGGATTGATTCGCGCCATCGGCGCCTTGTTGACTGCTCTGGCCCTCTACAGCTTGCTGGGTTTTCTGATTTTACCGGGTGTCGCGTTGCGCGTTGCCAACCAGCAACTGGCCAACTACGCCACTACACCCGCGACCATCCAGCGGATCGAATTCAATCCATTCAGCCTTGAACTGACCCTTTGGGGCTTGAACATCGGCGAACCCGGCAAGGAGCAGGTCGGTTTCGAGCGCCTGTACGCCAATCTGCAATTCGACAGCCTGTGGACCAAGGCGGTGCACCTGTCTGATGTCGAACTGACCAAGCCCAAGACCGAAATCCTGTTCAGCAAGGACGGCAAACTCAATCTGCTCGGGCTGTTCAAACTGCCAGAGAGCGAACCCACGCCGGCCGCCCCGGATGCCAAGCCGTTTCCACTGCGCATCGAGCGGATCAAACTGGCGGGCGGCGCCGTGCATTTTGAAGATGCCCGGCCCAGCGAGCCCATCGAGTTTCTCTACGACACACTCGATTTCGAACTGAAGAACCTCAGTACCCTGCCCGATGACAGCGCAGACATGACCCTGGTGGCCATCGGCCCCAATGGCGGACAGATCGACTGGACCGGCAACTTCAGCCTGATCCCGATCGCCTCCGAAGGTAAGCTGAAAATCACTGACGGCAAGATGAAAGCCTTTTGGCCCTATGTGCGCGATGCCGTGCCACTGGATCTCGAAAACGGCGTCATGAGCATCAGCACCGACTACAAACTCAACCTGGCCAAGGAAACCGAGCTGCTACTGAGCAATGTAGCGGTCAGCATCGCCCCCTTCGCGATCAAGGCTCCGGATGGCCGGCCGCTGGTAAAGCTCGAGCGCCTGGACGTCAGCGAAACCACCGTGGACCTGGCCAAGCAGCAAGTGGTGGTGGGCAAGATCCGCAGCCACAAACTGGAAACCTGGGCCGCGCTGGAATCGGACGGCCAACTCGACTGGCAGAAACTGTTCGCCAGCCAGCCGGCCAAACACTCTGCCAAAGCCATGGCGGATGCCGAACCGACCAGCACTCCGGCGGCGGCAGACTCACCGAAACCTGAACCGGCCGTGCCAGACAAACCCTGGCAGGTGCTGCTCAAGGATGTGCAACTGCGCGACTACAAGGTGCATCTGGCTGACCGCAAGGCACAACCCGCCGTCGCCCTGGAACTGAGTCCGCTGAACCTCGACCTGCAAAATTTCGACAGCCTCAACGGTTCCCCCTTTACCCTCAAGCTCGATACCGGTGTAGGCAAGCAAGGCAAGATCATGGCCGACGGCGAGGTCAACCTGGCCCCGGTCAGCGCCAGGCTGAAGGTACAGACCAAGGACATCGACCTGCGGGTTGCCCAGTCCTACATCACGCCGTTCATTCGCCTGGAACTGCGCAGCGGCATGCTCGGCAGCGATCTGGCGGTAGACCTGAAAAGCACCGAGCCCTTGGCCTTCGGCGTCACCGGCCGTGCCCAGGTCGATCAGTTGCACACCCTGGACACCTTGAAAACCCGCGACTTCCTCAAGTGGCAGCAGGTCGTGGTCGATGGCCTGAACTATCAGCATGGGGACAGCCTGTCGATCGACAAGATCAACCTGTTCCAGCCCTATGCGCGGTTCATGATCAACGATGATCGCACCACCAACATCGATGACCTGCTGATTCCACAGCCAGCGGATTCCGGGGCAAAACCGGCGGCGAACAAACCGGCCAGCAACGAAAAACCGTTGGGCATCCACATCGGCGGCATTTTCATCAATGACGGTTCGGCCAACTTCGCCGACTTCAGCCTGACCCCGAACTTCGCCACCGCCATCCAGCAACTCAACGGGCAGATCGGCACCATCGACAGCCGCCGGCCGAAACCGGCCAGTGTCGACGTCAAGGGCAAGGTCGATCGCTACGCACCGGTGACCATCAAGGGCTCGGTCAATCCGTTCGACCCGATGGCCAGCCTCGACATCGCCACCAGCTTCAAACGCGTGGAACTGACCACGCTGACGCCCTACTCCGGCAAGTTCGCCGGCTACCGTATCCGCAAGGGCCGGCTCAATCTCGACCTGCACTACCAGATCACCAAGGGTCAGCTCAAAGCTGAAAACAAAGTGGTGGTCGAACAACTGCAACTGGGTGAAAAAGTCGACAGCCCGGATGCCGTGAGCCTGCCACTGAAACTGGCCATTGCCTTGCTCAAGGACGTCGACGGCAAGATCTCCATCGAACTGCCGGTCACTGGCGACCTGAACAACCCTCAGTTCAGCGTCATGCCGATTATCTGGCAGACCCTGCGCAACCTGATCGTCAAGGCCGCGGCAGCACCGTTCAAACTCATTGGCGGCTTGGTCAACGGTGGTGGTTCGGAAGACCTGGGCAGCGTTTCATTCGCAGCCGGTTCCAGCGAATTGAGCAAGGACGCCGAAGGCGCCCTCGACAAACTGTCCAAGGCGCTCAAGGAACGCCCGGCCCTGCGCCTGGAAATCGAAGGCACCGCCGCCCAGAGCAGCGATGGCCCGCTGATCGCCGAACAACGCCTGGAGCGTGAATACCAGTACAACTACTACAAAATGCTCCAGCGCCGCGGTGACAAGGTCCCGGCCCAGGCTTCGTTGCTGGAAGTGCCGGACGGAGAAAAGGGCCCGCTGCTCGAAGGTATCTACCGCACCCGCCTGAAAACCCAGCCCCCTGCCGAATGGAAGGACCTGGGCAAGGAAGAACGCACCGCGAAAATGCGTGCCGAGGTGATCAAGTTCTGGAGTGCCAGCGACGTACTGTTGCGTCAACTGGGCCAGGAACGCGCCAGCAGCATCAAAGATTATCTGGTCGACAAGGCCCAGTTGGAAGATGACCGGGTGTACTTCATCGATGCCAATCTGGGCGAGGCGCAAAGCGACGGCCGCGTGGTGACGCCGATGCATCTGGATGCCGAGTGATGCATCGGCAGCTGGCAGGCCTGGCTCTGGCGCTCTCCGTCAGTCAGGCCTGGGCGGCCGATACCCTGCGCTGTGGCAGCCAGTTGATCAGCGTCGGCGATCGCTCGAGTGAGGTCGTGCAGAAATGCGGTGAGCCGGTCAGCCGCGACTTGCTGGGGTACAAGCGCAGTGCCGATCGACGCGAGGAGTTTCAGGTCGAGGAGTGGACCTACGGACCGAATGGCGGGATGTATCAATACTTGCGGTTCGAAGGTAATCGGCTGAAACAGATCACCAGTAAACGCGGCAATTGATTAGCACTATCCAATGTGGGAGCGGGCTTGCTCGCGAAGGCGATAGATCAGTCAACTTATTGGTTGAATGACACACCGCTTTCGCGAGCAAGCCCGCTCCCACATTGGGTTTTCAGCGTTACATATAGAACAGGCCCCGGCAATAAATGCACGGGGCCTGTGACGGCCACATCCTTATGGCCTTTCGCATGAACACTCAGGTTGCAACAGACGTATGACTCTGCCCGTCTGTCGCGCCTTCTCCCGGTCCAGGCGAGAAGCCTGCCTTACTCGGCTTTGAGGCCGTCAGCGGAGACCGCCTTGACGCCTTTGATTTTCTTGGTGATGGCCACAGCCGCTTCTTTTTGCGAATCGGTCACGGCGGTGGTCGACGACAGCGATACCACGCCTTTGTTGGTTTCAACTTTGATGTCGCTACCTGGAATGCCTTTTTCAGTCATCAGGTCAGCCTTGACTTTGGTGGTGATCCAGGTGTCGGAAGTATCTTCTTTCACTTCGGTCATTTCACCGGCAGCCAGCACCATTGGCGACTGGGTTGCCTGGGTGGTTTGAGCAAACGCGGCGTTGGCCATGGTCAGGGTCAGCGCGGTAGCAGCAGCGGCAGTGATAGCGAACTTCTTCATACGAGTAACTCCTGTTTTTCGGAAAGTCTGCCGGATGTCTTGTCGGCAGGGTTACCAAGGATATTGCGAACGCTGTGCCAACTTTGAAAAAGGAACTAAAACCTTATTAATCAATAAGTTACAAAACAAGCCAACTTTCGAAATCATGCAAAATGCACGAGAAGCACAAACACTGCATGCAAGTTGCGGGTTTATGGAAAGTTCCTAAGATGCTGAAATTTCTGAGCTTTATCTGCAACATTTGACGACGGGTCGACAAACAGGAAAATCCCCGCAAAAGCGGGGACTTGATTCAGCAATTCATGCCGCAGAACCGGAACACCCTTTAGGCAAGTAGTCCTCGGTAACGCTGCTCTTGCATGACCAGCCTTTGGCTTCGTCCCGTGTCAGGGTGACAGTTTTGCCCTGGACCACCCCCGGGGCATTGTGCAACGTACAAACGATTGATCCCGCCCCCGGCGTTGTAGCCGTCACAGACAGGGCGCAATGGTTGGTCGATGTCTTGCCAGCGGGCGCCACGTTGGCAATTGTCGGCGTTTCCCCCTGGCTGATCACATCCTCGAACGGCACCTTCATTGCAGTCAGCTCGGCCATCGCCGCCGTGACCTTGGCCCGCGCCTGGTACTTGGAATACATCGGCAGGCCCAGGGTTGCCAGGATCCCGATGATCGCTACCACGACGAGCAACTCGATCAGGGTAAAACCTTTCTGATAGTTCATGTACAAGCTCCATGCATGAGTCGAAGGCTCATGACCTGCCCCATGGCAGCACAGCCTGTGCCAAGGCCAGAAGCCCCTGTTGACCGGGGGCGTGGTGTTCGCAAAGCCCTTACTTACTACCAAGATCAGTACTATCTGACGTTTTTTGTCACATCACCCTTGCGGGTTTGGCCCCATCCTTTGACTAGGCTATAAGAGCAATTCAATCGGAATACCCAGGACTGAACATGGCGGTCAAGGCAGCGAAAATCAGCGTGTATGCGTGGGAAGGCATCGACCGCAAAGGCACAAAAGTGACCGGCGAACTCAGCGCTCAAAACCCGGCGCTGATCAAGGCGAAACTGCGCAAGCAAGGCATCAGTCCGGGCAAGGTTCGCAAAAAAAACCATTCGGTTTTCAGCATGGGCAAGCGTATCAAGGCCCAGGACATTGCCCTGTTCACCCGGCAAATGGCGACGATGATGAAGGCCGGCGTGCCGTTGTTGCAGTCCTTCGACATCATCGGCGAGGGCTTCGACAATCCGGCCATGCGCAAGCTGGTGGACGAACTGAAACAGGAAGTTGCGGCAGGCAGCAGTTTCGCCGCCGCCCTGCGCAAGAAGCCCCGGTATTTCGATGAGCTGTATTGCAACCTGGTGGATGCCGGCGAGCAGGCCGGTGCCCTCGACACCCTTTTGGAGCGGGTCGCGACCTACAAGGAAAAAAGCGAAAGCCTCAAGGCCCGGATCAGGAAAGCCATGACCTACCCGCTGGTGGTGGTGTTCGTCGCGGCGATTGTCACCGGGATCCTGCTGGTCAATGTCGTGCCGCAGTTCGAATCGGTGTTCAAAGGCTTTGGCGCCGAACTGCCGGCCTTCACCGTGATGGTCATTGGCCTCTCGCAATTCATGCAAGCCTGGTGGTGGGTGGTCCTTGTCACGCTGATCACGATGACCTTCGGCGTAAGCCACGCCCTCAGGACATCCCCGGCCTTGCGTGACCGGATGGACACCTGGCTGCTGAAACTGCCGCTGGTGGGCACCCTGATGCACAAGTCCGCCGTGGCCCGGTTCGCCCGTACTTTGTCGACCACTTTCGCTGCCGGCGTGCCGCTGGTGGAGGCTCTGGAATCAGTGGCCGGTGCGACCGGCAATAGCGTGTTCAAGCGCGCGGTATTGCGCATCCGGCAGGACATCTCGACCGGCATGCAATTGCATTTCGCCATGCGCACCTGCGGCGTCTTTCCGAACATGGCGATACAAATGACTGCAATTGGCGAAGAGTCCGGCACCCTGGACGCTATGCTCGACAAAGTCGCGGGGTTCTACGAAGACAACGTCGATAACATGGTCGATAACCTCACCAGCCTGATGGAGCCGTTCATCATGGTGGTGCTGGGTGTTATCGTCGGTGGACTGGTAGTTGCCATGTACCTGCCCATCTTCCAACTTGGCTCAGCGATCTGACATGCCCTTGAATGAAATCCTGACTCAATCTGCGCTGGCCTTTGTCCTTCTCGCAGGCATCACCGGCCTGCTGGTCGGCAGCTTCCTCAATGTCGTGATCTGGCGCCTGCCAAAAATGCTCGAACGCGACTGGCGCGAGCAGGCCCATGACATTCTCGGGCTGCCAGGCGAAACGCCGCTGCCGACCTACAACCTGTTGCTGCCCCACTCCCAGTGCCCGCACTGCGGTCACCGCATCCGCGCCTGGGAAAACATCCCGCTGCTCAGCTATGTGTTTTTGCGCGGCCGCTGCTCAGCCTGTGCGGCCGCGATCAGCCCGCGCTATCCGTTGACCGAACTGGCCTGCGGCCTGTTGTCGGCATTTGTTGCCTGGCACTTCGGCTTCGGTTGGCCCGCCTGCCTGATGCTGGTCCTGAGCTGGGGTTTGCTGGCGATGAGCCTGATCGACGCCGAGCATCAGATATTGCCGGACGTACTGGTGCTGCCGTTGATATGGCTGGGGTTGATCGTCAACAGTTTCGGCCTGTTCGTGTCGTTGCACGAGGCGCTTTGGGGGGCGATAGCCGGCTACAGCCTGCTGTGGTCGGTGTTCTGGCTGTTCAAGCTGATCACGGGCAAGGACGGCATGGGCTACGGTGATTTCAAGTTGCTGGCGATGCTGGGCGCCTGGGGTGGCTGGCAGATTTTGCCGCTGACCATCCTGCTGTCCTCGCTGGTGGGGGCCATTATCGGGCTGATGCTGCTGCGCTGGCGCAATGCAAAAACCTCGACACCTATCCCTTTCGGTCCCTATCTGGCCATTGCCGGCTGGATTGCGTTGCTCTGGGGTGGTCAAATAACCGACCTCTATTGGCAGTTTGTCGGTTTGAAATGAATAGCCCTGTGGAAAAACCCTGGATTCTCGGCCTGACCGGCGGCATCGGCAGCGGCAAAAGTGCGGCCGCCCAACACTTCATCGATCTTGGCGTGCATGTGGTCGACGCCGATCATGCCGCTCGCTGGGTCGTTGAACCCGGTCGCCCGGCACTGGCACAAATCGCCGAACACTTCGGCCCCGGCGTGCTGCAGGCCGACGGGCAACTGGACCGCGCCGCGCTACGCAAATTGATCTTCGAAGTGCCAGAAGAACGCCGCTGGCTGGAGGCCCTCCTGCATCCGCTGATCGGCGAAGAAATCGCTCACCACCTGGCGCTGGCAAAATCGCCTTATGCGATTCTGGTTTCGCCGCTGCTGATCGAGTCCGGGCAATACGCCATGACCCAACGGGTGCTGGTGATCGATGCCCCCGAACAATTGCAGATCGAACGTACCCTGCAACGTGACCAGACCAGCGAGCAGCAGGTCCAGGCGATCCTCAAGGCCCAGTCCAGTCGCCAGGATCGCGTGAGCCATGCCGACGACGTCGTGGTCAACGACCGCGACCTTGCCTGGCTGCACAGCGAGGTCGAACGCCTGCATCATTTTTATCTTTCTTTGCGTGGAGGCCAGTCATGAGCCAACCAACAACCGTCGAATGCCCAACCTGTGGCGCCCCCGTGGAATGGACCGCCGAGAGCAAATTCCGGCCATTCTGTTCCGACCGCTGCAAACTGATCGACCTGGGTGCCTGGGCGTCCGAAGAACACAAGATTCCAGTGGCTCCCGATGCCGAGGACGAGATGTTCAGCGGTGACTTCGACCCGCGCCATTGATCCATCGAGTGGGCGATTCCAGGTTTTGATGCGGATCAGGACTTGGGATCGTCGTCCTTCCAGGGAGCCGAGAGGTAGCGCGTGCGGTTGAACGTCTCAAGCCACTCCGGACAAAACACGACCAGCGCACTGACGATCATGCCGTTGATAAACGCTTCGGGAAAAATGATCAGCCATAGATATCCGACAAAATCTTCCAGCCAGTACGGCATGGCAAAACGCTCGTCGAACCATAACAACCAAAGCGCCAGCAGCAGACACAGCAACGCCGACAGCGCTGCGGCAAAAAATCCGGAAACGAAGATATACACGAAGGGATTTCGTGGCTGCGCCCTCTCCACCAGAATGGCGCAGCACTCGGTGACCAGCACCGGCAACGCGATCAACAGCGCGCCATTGACCCCGACCGCCGCCAGGTCCTGTCGCCCGAGCAACACCAGCCCCGTTTGCGCCACCAGGCCCCCCACCAGCGCCAGCGGCCAGTCCAGCAGTAGCGTCACTGCGGTCATGCCGATGAAGTGGTAAGACACGCCGGTATCAAAGTCGCGCCGCACCAGCCACAACAGAAACAGCGCAAACACCGTTCCAAACAGCAGATGCTGACGACGGCTGTCGGTGAACAGTTCAACCCACGGCGCGCGACAGATCGCCCAGATCAACACCGGCACATAGATCAGCCAGCCGACCGCAAGGGTTTGCGATGACAGCAACTCTGCACCGATCATGGCTACGTGCGCCTCCCAGGCGAAGAACAACAGGCACTCAGTCTACACCGCCGCCCGCATGCCCTTCGACTTCAAGCCCAATGCCGCGGATCGTTCATCACCGCGTCATGTTCGGCGAACAGCTTCGGTAGCTCAGACTTGAGAAAGTCCACCCAGGTGCGGACCTTGGCATCGAGAAAGCGTCGCGAAGGATACAGCGCATACACATTGCGTTCGCGCAGGCGCCATGCAGGTAACACACGCAGCAAAGTACCGTCGCTCAAGGGCCGCGTCGCGGTGTAGAACGGCAGCAAGCTGATGCCCATGCCCGCCTCCGAAGCCTTGACCATCGACTCGGCAACATTGCACTGAAAGGTCTTGGCCGGGCTGACGGCGTGCTCGCCGTCCTGGTCGTGGAAAAGCCATTGATCGCCGTACAGCGGGTCGAGCATGCGCAGGCACTGATGATCGCTCAGCGCCAGCGGCTGCTGCGGCACACCCCGGCGTCGCAGATAGGCCGGGGAGGCACAGGGCACGCTGTAGATCTGCCCGATGGCTTGCGCAACCATTTGCGAATCGGCAAGTTCCGGAGCGATCGAAATCACCACATCGTGCCCCTCCTCCAGCGGATCGGGATTGCGCTGCGACAAGGTCAGCTCGAACACTACATCGGGATAAAGCTCGCTGTAGCGGGCGATCAACGGCGTGAGCAGCACACCCAGGCCGTTCATGCTGTGCACCCGCAGGCGTCCGGCCGGATTGATATGAGCGCCACGGGCCTCGGCCGTCGCCTCATCCATGGCTTCGACGATTTGCCGGCTGCGCAGCAGGAAGCGCTCGCCGGCGTCGGTCAGGCTCAAGCGCCGCGTGGTGCGTTGCAGCAGCCGCGCCTGTACATGTTCCTCCAGATCCGCCACCAATCGGGATACCTGCGCGGTCGACAGATCCAGCGCATCGGCAGCCCCGGTGAAACTGGCGCAGTCCACCACCCGGATGAATACGCGCAAGTTGTTAAGCACATCCATAAGCCCCCCTCGGGCGATGACTGTTACGTTTTATGTAAGGCTGCATCCGCCGTTCGCCCCTTTATCCGTCGGTGGCAAAGACTAAAATTCAGACATCAAAACCGATACGGAGCACGCCAACATGAAAACGTTGATCAGCTTGTTGCTGACCGTCATCGCCACCTCGGCCATGGCCGCTGACAACGAGCCCCTCACAGTCCTGTACAACCCGGCGCAGCCACTGGACATCGCCAGCGTGGTTTCTGTGTCGAACACCGCGACTGCGTGCGGGGTCGTACCGGCGACCATGGTGTATGTCGATCATCAGGGCCAGACCCACCGTGTGACCTACAACGTCATGGGTGATTGCACCAGCAACCTGTGATCACCGGGCTCACAGCAAGGTCCACGTGTAGCTGAGGATCAAGCGGTTCTCGTCGATATCACTGCGGTAGTTTGAACGCGCCATCGCATTGCGCACGCGAATGCCCAAACCTTTGAGGCTGCCGCTCTGCAACACATAGCCGAGGTCCAGGTCACGTTCGCGATCCTTGCCCTCATAGCCCTTGCCGGTATCGACATTGTTGCCGCTGATGTAGCGCACGGTACTGGTCAGCCCCGGTACGCCGAGCGCCGCGAAGTCGTAGTCGTAACGCGCCTGCCAGGAACGTTCATCGGTGAAGGCGAACTCATAGGTCGGCACTTCGTTGCCCAGCGGCGAGATGTTGGCAAATACCCGTGGAAATGCGCTGTCGCCGAACATGCCCTGATAGCCGACGTAAAACGTATGGCCGCCACGCTTGGCCGACAGCAACGAGAAGAACGCCTGGTTGTCGATATTGCCCAGCAGTTTTTTGCCGTCTTCACGCGAATCGTAGTAACCGAGGTTGGCGCCGAGGATCCAGTCGCCCACTGGCTCACTGTGCTTTAAGCCCAGAAAACGCTGGTTGTAGATATCTTCCAGTTGCCCGTACCAGGCGCTGACCGAGCTGCGCTTGTCATTGAACGCATAATCAGCGCCGGCAAAATTGAAACCGTCACTGCTGACCTGACGCTGCGGCACGTGACCCAGCATCGCCTGCATCTTTTCGTCGCCAGCCTCGTTGCGCAGGCTGGTTGAACTCAAGTGACCACCCTGCAGCGTCAGGCCATTGATCTCGTTGGAGGTGATGCTTGCGCCCTGATAACTGGGTGGCAGCAGGCGAATATCGCTGAATGCCAATACCGGCAGGTTGGGTTGCAACTCACCGACTTTCAGCTCGGTTTTGGAGTAGCGCATCTTCAACGCGCCTTCCAGACGGCTGTAGTTGTCTGCCGCGCGGCCATCGTCCTGCACCGGCAACAAACCGGTATTGGTCCGGTCCGGAGCACTGTCGAGCTTGAGACCGAGCAAGCCGATAACGTCCACCCCAAACCCGACGGTGCCCTGGGTGTATCCGGACTTCACGTTGAGGATGAAACCCTGGGCCCACTCTTCAGCCTTCGATTGCTGGTTGGCGCCGACGATGTCGGAATAGTCGCGGCTGAAGTAGTAATTGCGTGCCTGCAACGTTGCGCTGGTGTCTTCGATAAAGCCGGTTTCAGCTGCCATCGCACCCGTGGAAAAACCCGAGACGACAGCCAGGGACAACGCAGAACCGGTTGTTGGGAGAATCTGTTTCATCGTTTTTCTCTTATTGTTATTGATCGACTGATTGAAGGACTTCAGTTGCAGTGGATTTGCGACGGGGAACGGGACGACGGGCGCTCAACAGCACATGGGTGACCATGCCGAAAATCAGCCCCCAGAACGCCGCGGACAAACCAAACAACGACATGCCCGAAGCCGTGACCAGAAAGGTCACCAGCGCGGCTTCGCGATCGCTCGGTACCGCCATCGCGCCGGTCAACGCGCCGGCAATGGCGGCGAACAGGGCCAGCCCGGCCAGCGCCGCGATCAACTCTTTGGGGAACGCTGAAAACAGCGAGACCAGCGTGGCGCCGAAGATCCCCAGCAGCAGGTAGCACAGGCCGCCGACGACCCCGGCCACGTAGCGTTTGCGAGGGTCTTCGTGGGCTTCGCGACCGGTGCAGATCGCCGCGGTGATCGCCGCCAGATTCAGTCCGTGGCAACCAAACGGCGCCAGCAACGCCGTGCCCAGCGCGCTACTGGCGATGATCGGGCTCGCCGGCGTCGGATAACCGCTGGCGCGCAGCACCGCCATGCCGGGCACGAACTGACCGGTCAGCGCCACCATCACCAGTGGCAAGGCGATGTTCAGGATCGCGCCCAGGCTGAACTCGGGCGTGATCCACACCGGCGTGGCCAGGCCGATCACCAGCGCTTCACGGTGCAACTCACCGGTGAACGCGGCAATCGAACAGCCCATCAGCAGCACCATCATCACCGCATAACGCGGCATCACACGCTTGCAGATCAGGTAGCAGGCAAACATCGCCAGGACCAGCAACGGCTTGCGCTGCATCGACACGAACAAGCCAGTGCCGAAACTGAACAGGATCCCCGCCAGCATCGCCGCCGCGATGGCGGCGGGCAGTTTGCTGATGATCCGGTCGAAAGCGCCCGAGATGCCAACCACGAAAATGATCAGGCTGCTGACCAGATACGCCCCCACCGCCTCTGCCATGGAGATGTCCGGCAACAGCGTCACCAGCAACGCCGAGCCCGGCGCCGACCAGGCAATGATCACGGGAACGCGGTAGCGCAAGCTCAAACCGATACCGAGCACGGCACTGCCGATGGAGATCGCCCAGATCCAGGACGACAACACTTCCCGCGAAAGATGTGCCGCTTCTGCCGCCTGAAAGATGATCACCAACGGGCCGGCATAGGAAATCACCGTGGCAATGAATCCAGCCACGGCGGCTGACAACGAGAAGTCCTGGAAAAACGCTTTCATGATTCAGGCACCGGTCGCTGACAACGCTGGGTTGAGGTCGGCAGCGCTGCGTCGGCTGCTGATGGCGAACACGGTCATGGCCAGGGCCGCCACCGCACCGGGCAAGGCAAACGCCATGAAGTTCAGTTGCAGGGGCAAGCTGATCCCGAGCAAGGCACCCCCCAGCAGCGGACCGACGATGGCCCCGTTGCGCCCAATGCCCGACGCCCAGCCCAGACCGGTAGACCGAATCGTCATGGAGTAAAACTGCGCGGCACAGGCGTACAAAAGAATCTGCGAGCCAATGGTGGTGGCACCCGCAATGGCGATCAGCAAGTACAACACCGGCATCGGGCTGTTGAAGCCCAACAGCGTGATCGACACCGCCGCCATGGCGAAAAACACCGCCAGCACTCTCGGCAGATTGAGTTTGTCGCCCAGCACCCCGCCACCGACCGCGCCGAAGATCGCCCCGAAGTTCAACACCAGCAGGAACGACAGGCTCGAACCCAGGCTGTAACCGGCATTGGCCATCAGTTTCGGCAGCCAGGAACTCAGCGCGTACACCATCAACAGGCAGCAGAAAAACGCCAGCCACAGCATCAGCGTGCGCAGCGCACGGCCTTCACGGAACAACTGCAACACCGGGGTGCCCGTGCCTTTCACTTCGGCCATGTGCAATTGATCAGAGGTTTGCGCGACGTAGGCCGGATCGATGCGCTGAAGAATATTGCGCGCCTCTTCATTACGCCCCTGACGCAACATGAAGCCCACCGATTCGGGCAGGAAATACATGATCAGCGGCAACAACAGCAACGGCAGGACCGCCACGTAAAACACCGACTGCCAGCCGAAACTCGGGATCAGCACAATGCCCAGTCCGGCGGACAGCATGCCGCCCACCGAGTAACCGCTGAACATGATCGCGACCAGAGTGCTGCGGATTTTTTTCGGCGCGTACTCGTTCATCAGTGCCACGACGTTAGGCATCACGCCGCCAATGCCGAGCCCGGCAATGAAGCGACAGAGGCCAAACTCGGTGGGGTTTCGGGCGAAACCATTGAGCACGGTGAAGCCACTGAAGAGCATCACGCAGATCGTGATGGCTTTTTTGCGACCGATCCTGTCCGACAGCGGACCGAAGAACAGCGCACCGAACATCATGCCGAACAGTGCATAACTGCCCAGTGCACCGGCTTGCAGAGGACTGAGCCCCCACTCTTTCATCAGCATCGGCAAGACCACGCCGTAGATCACCAGATCGTAACCGTCGAAGATGATGATCAGGGCACACCAGAACAGCACCATCCAGTGAAAGCGGTTGAAGCGAGCGTTGTCGATAACCTCATGTACGTCGATCTTGCGCATGGCATATATCTCTTGTTGTTGTTTTTTTAGAGCGTCGGTAACACGGCTTACGTCCGTACAGCCGAGGGTAGAGCCGCCCGATGCGTGGCAATATCCAGTGCGCGCAGATCACTATCCATTTTGTGCAGAGCCCTGAAACGGGCATGTGAACGAGAGGCATTGACCCTCTCCGACAAATTGTCTTCTTTGCGATCACGTTTGAACGCTAAGCTTGGGCCTATGGATGACTCAGATTATTTACGCCTGCTGACCATCGCGGCCGAGCAAGCCAATGCGTTCCTGTCCAATGCCCGCAAGTGGGAGCGTGAGCGTTGGGTCTGCCAGCGCCTGCTGCAAGGCTTGAACATTCCCTATCGCGCCGATGAGTTCGCCCCCGCCGGGGAGCCGCCGGATGTGTTGTTTCGCGATGCCAGTTTCGAGGTGTTCTTCGTGCTCGACGAGGGCCGGCGCCTCAACGATGAATGGCGCGACGAACTGCAACGCCGACGCAGCGCGTTTTCCCTGAGCCAACTGGTGCGCCGCGAGGCCAAGCCACGACGTATCCCCGCCAACGAGTTCTTGCTGCGATTGGCGCCGACCTTGCGCAAAAAAGCGCACAACTACAAAGAGCGCGGCATGGATCTGGGTGAGCTGGACATCATTGCCTTCGCCAGCCTCAAACGCGAAATACTGGACCTCAACAGCCATTTCCCGCCGCCGACCGAATACCTGCGCCAGGGCTGGCGCTCGCTGTCATTGGTTGGGCCGACATTCGCCCGCGTGCTGTTCGCTCACCCGGATGCGCCGGACTTCTTGCGCAGCAACCTGGGGCGCAGCATTGTGTTCGACGTCGGGATCAGTCTGTGAGCCCGCTGCAGGAGCTGATCGCCGAGGTGCCACAACAGGGTCGTGTACGCTGGATCGGCGTGCGCCCGCAATCACGTTCGGCGATGCTTGAACTCGATGCCGTGGAGGCGCGCCTGGAGGCCGGCCTGACCGGCGACCACGCCCGCCCCGGCGTGCGCAATGCGCGGCAAGTAACGCTGATTCAGTGGGAGCACCTGGCGGTGATCAGTTCACTGATGGGGCGAGCACAGGATCATCCGGTCCGGCCTGAAGATCTGCGGCGCAATCTCGTTATCAGTGGCATCAATCTGTTCAGCCTGAAGGGCCGCCGCTTCCGGATCGGCCAGGCAACGTTCGAAACCACCGGCTGGTGCCAGCCCTGCGCGCGCCTGGAAAGCAACCTGGGCATCGGCACCTTTCAGGCCGTGCGCGGACATGGCGGAATCACTGCCCGGGTGTTACAAAGTGGCATCATTCGCCTGGACGACATCGTTAGCATCGAACCCATTCCGGACAGCGGCTATGCTGCGTTCAACCCTGGGTAAAAACACTGTAGCTTCTACACATTCAGCAACGTCTACTCCTGACGAGGCCCGATATGACCAGCCGCCTGAACCCCGACGACCAAAAGCATGTCGAAGAGTACCTGCAGTTGTCCCAGCACCAAGTCGAGCGCCGGCCTTTCCGGCCGTGGATGCTCCTTGTACTGGTATTGGCAGTGACCATTGGTCTGGGCCTGTTGAGCCGACTTATCAGTTACTTGACGCTATGAGCTGCCTTGCGCTCGCTCGGGTAATTGCACCGATTTCTTTTAGCCTTGCGAGTTATCCTTATGTCCCATCGTATTGTCATTGTCGGCGGCGGCGCCGGCGGTCTGGAGTTGGCTACCCGTCTGGGTAAGACTCTGGGCAAGCGCGGTACGGCCAGCGTGATGCTGGTCGACGCGAACCTGACCCACATCTGGAAACCGTTGTTGCACGAAGTGGCGGCCGGTTCCCTGAACTCTTCCGAAGACGAACTCAACTATGTCGCCCAGGCCAAATGGAACCACTTCGAGTTCCAGCTGGGGCGCATGAGCGGACTCGATCGCGCGAAGAAAAAAATCCAGCTGGCTGCCACTTATGACGAAGCCGGTCTGGAGCTGGTGCCGGCCCGCGAAGTGCCTTACGACTCGCTGGTGATCTCCGTCGGCAGCACCACCAACGATTTTGGCACCCAGGGCGCGGCGCAACACTGCCTGTTCCTCGACACCCGCAAACAGGCCGAGCGTTTCCACCAACAACTGCTCAATCACTATTTGCGCGCGCACGCCGGTCAGACCGACACGATCGAGCAAATCAGCGTGGCCATCGTCGGCGCCGGTGCCACCGGGGTCGAACTGGCCGCCGAACTGCACAACGCCGCCCACGAATTGGCAGCCTATGGCCTGGACCGGATCAAACCGGAAAACATGCACATCACCCTGATCGAAGCCGGTCCACGGGTGCTGCCGGCGCTGCCGGAGCGCATTGGCGGGCCTGTGCATAAAACCCTGGAGAAACTCGGGGTCAACGTCATGACCAATGCCGCTGTCAGCGAAGTGACGGCCGACAGCCTGATCACCGCCGACGGCAACGAAATCAAGGCCAGCCTGAAAGTCTGGGCCGCGGGGATTCGCGCACCGGGTTTCCTCAAGGACATCGATGGCCTGGAAACCAACCGCATCAATCAGCTGCAAGTGCTGCCGACCCTGCAAACCACCCGTGACGAAAACATCTTCGCGTTCGGTGATTGCGCCGCCTGCCCGCAACCGGGTAGCGACCGCAATGTACCGCCACGGGCCCAGGCCGCTCACCAACAGGCTTCGCTGCTGGCCAAATCGTTGAAACTGCGCATCGAAGGCAAGGCGTTGCCGGAGTACAAGTACACCGACTACGGCTCGCTGATCTCGCTGTCGCGTTTTTCGGCTGTGGGTAACTTGATGGGCAACCTCACCGGCAGCGTGATGCTCGAAGGCTGGCTGGCGCGGATGTTCTACGTGTCGCTGTACCGCATGCACCAGATGGCGCTGTACGGGCCGTTCCGCACAGCGATGCTGATGCTCGGCAGCAAGATCGGACGTGGCACCGAGCCGCGCCTGAAGTTGCACTAAAACACCCCCTTGTGGGAGCGGGCTTGCTCGCGAAGAGGCCATGTCATTCAGCATTTATGTCGACTGACACACTGCCTTCGCGAGCAAGCCCGCTCCCACATTGGTTTTGCGGCGTTCTTGAGTTTCCTGCGGACAAAAAAAATCCCCGTATCTTTCGATACGAGGATTTTTAATATGGTCGGGGTAAGGGGATTCGAACTCCTGACATCCTGCTCCCAAAGCAGGCGCGCTACCGGACTGCGCTATACCCCGGTAAAAAAAAGGCACCTTCGGGAGGCGCCTTCTGCGAACAGAGCTTTTGGCGTCTGATCTTAAGATTCGATTCCAGTTTTTAACCTGGTTTCAAAAATGGTGGGTCGTGTGGGATTCGAACCTACGACCAATTGGTTAAAAGCCAACTGCTCTACCAACTGAGCTAACGACCCAAAAATGGTCGGGGTAAGGGGATTCGAACTCCTGACATCCTGCTCCCAAAGCAGGCGCGCTACCGGACTGCGCTATACCCCGGTTTGAAATTGGCTCCGTGACCAGGACTCGAACCTGGGACCCAATGATTAACAGTCATTTGCTCTACCGACTGAGCTATCACGGAACTACACATTTCAATTTACAACTTTGAAGCTTTACTGCGTTCTCTTCAACCCGTTCGCATCGCTGCGTTCGTGTGTCTGAGGCGCGCTATTCTACAATCTTCAGCACCTCTGTCAACCCCCTAAATTGCTTTCAAGTTAATGATTTTCAACTTATTTTGGATTCCTGCCTTGTGAGCCGAAACCCTGGCGGGTGACTTACTGCGGGGCGCACTTTACAAGCCTTTTCCTTTGAGTTCAACAGCCTAACGAAAAAAAGGCCTCACAATGCGAGGCCTTTTCAATTTTGTTGCCGATCTGGATCAGACGAAGACGATTTCGTCGTTTTCCACCACACCATGAGCCGTGTCGCCCGGCATGAATCGACCGGACAGTATCAACTGCGCCAGCGGGTTCTCGATCCAGCGCTGGATAGCGCGCTTGAGCGGCCGTGCGCCGTACACCGGGTCGTAACCGACCGCGATCAGCTTGTCCATGGCTTCAGGGCTGAGCTCAAGCTTCAGCTCCCGCTCGGTCAGGCGGCTGCGCAGGCGGCCCAGCTGGATCTCGGTAATGCCGGCGATCTGATCCCGCGCCAACGGCTCGAAGATCACCACTTCGTCGACCCGGTTGATGAACTCCGGCCGGAAGTGGCTGGAAATCGCATCCATCACCGCTGCACGCTGCGCCTCACGATCACCGACCAGTTCCTGGATCTGCACCGACCCCAGGTTGGAAGTCATGACAATCACGGTGTTCTTGAAATCCACCGTGCGGCCATGGCTGTCGGTCAGACGACCGTCTTCGAGCACTTGCAGCAAGATGTTGAACACATCCGGGTGCGCCTTCTCGACTTCGTCCATGAGGATCACCGAGTACGGCTTGCGACGTACGGCCTCGGTCAGGTAACCGCCCTCTTCATACCCCACATAGCCTGGTGGCGCACCGATCAAGCGAGCCACGGAATGTTTCTCCATGAACTCGGACATGTCGATCCGCACCATCGCCTCTTCGGTATCAAAGAGGAATTCGGCCAGGGCCTTGCACAGCTCGGTTTTACCGACACCGGTCGGGCCGAGGAACATGAACGAGCCGCTTGGCCGGTTCGGGTCGGACAACCCGGCGCGAGAACGCCGCACCGCATTGGAAACCGCAACGACCGCTTCGTCCTGGCCGATCACACGCTGGTGCAACAGGCTTTCCATCTTCATCAGTTTTTCGCGCTCGCCTTCGAGCATTTTCGACACAGGAATACCGGTCCACTTCGAAACCACTTCGGCGATCTCTTCCTCAGTCACCTTGCTGCGCAGCAGCTGGTTTTCGGGTTTGCCATGCTGGTCGACCATTTGCAGGCTGCGTTCCAGGTCCGGGATCACGCCGTACTGCAACTCCGCCATGCGATTCAGATCGCCTTTGCGGCGGGCCGTTTCCAGCTCCTGACGGGACTGCTCGATTTTCTGCTGGATCTGCGCAGAACCCTGGACCTCAGCTTTTTCCGAGTTCCAGATTTCTTCGAGATCCGAGTACTCACGCTCTAGACGTGCGATTTCTTCCTGCAGTTTTTCCAGACGTTTCTTCGCCGCGTCGTCGCTTTCTTTCTTCAGCGCCTGGGATTCCACCTTCAACTGAATCAGGCGACGCTCCAGACGGTCCAGCACTTCCGGCTTGGAGTCGATCTCCATGCGGATGCGGCTGGCGGCTTCATCGATCAGGTCGATGGCCTTGTCCGGCAACTGCCGGTCAGTGATGTAGCGATGGCTGAGCTTGGCCGCGGCAATGATCGCGCCGTCGGTAATCGCCACCTTGTGGTGAACCTCATAACGCTCCTTGAGGCCACGCAGGATGGCGATGGTGTCTTCTTCGCTCGGCTCGTCCACCAGCACTTTCTGGAAACGTCGCTCGAGAGCGGCGTCCTTCTCAATGTATTGGCGGTACTCGTTGAGCGTAGTGGCGCCCACACAGTGCAGCTCACCGCGGGCCAGGGCCGGCTTGAGCATGTTGCCCGCATCCATCGAACCTTCGCCCTTGCCGGCGCCGACCATGGTGTGCAGTTCGTCGATGAACAGAATGATCTGCCCTTCCTGCTTCGACAGCTCATTGAGCAGGGATTTCAGGCGCTCTTCGAACTCACCGCGATACTTGGCACCGGCGATCAGCGCCCCCATGTCCAGGGACAACAGGCGCTTGCCCTTGAGGCCATCCGGCACTTCGCCATTGATGATGCGCTGGGCCAGGCCTTCGGCGATGGCGGTTTTACCCACGCCAGGCTCACCGATCAGCACCGGGTTGTTCTTGGTACGACGTTGCAGCACCTGGATGGTCCGGCGAATCTCATCGTCACGGCCAATCACCGGGTCGAGCTTGCCGTCTTCGGCGCGCTTGGTCAGGTCGACGGTGTATTTATCCAGCGCCTGACGGGACTCTTCGTGGTTGGCGTCGTTTACCGCTTCGCCGCCACGCAGGTTGTTGATCGCATTTTCCAGGGCTTTCTTGCTCACGCCTTGGCCGAGCAATAGCTTGCCGAGCTTGCTGTTCTCGTCCATGGCGGCGAGCAGCACCAGCTCGCTGGAGATGAACTGGTCGCCCTTCTGCTGGGCCAGACGGTCGGCCTGGTTGAGCAGGCGCGCCAGATCCTGCGACATGTTCACGTCGCCGGTCGGGTTCTGGATTTTCGGTAGCTGGTCGAGCTCTTTGGTCAGCTCTTTACGCAGACTGTTGACGTCGAAGCCCACCTGCATCAACAGGGGCTTGATCGAGCCACCCTGCTGTTCGAGCAAGGCTTGCATCAAGTGCGCCGGTTCGATGGCCGGATGATCGAGGCCGACTGCCAGGGATTGGGCATCGGACAACGCTAACTGCAATTTGCTGGTTAAACGGTCTATACGCATGGGTCACCTTCCTTTTGAGCAGGCCGGACCTATAAAACATCCTGAATGAAGAAACCTGCCAGATACCACAATAGATGTGGTCGATTCTGGGAGTTTCAAGCGTCGGGACGTTGATGCAGGTCAGGCAAGTCTAGCGGTCGCGCCCTGCCTTACGAATACGTTCCTCTTTGGCGAGTGGCTGTTGTCGTCAGGCAAGGCGCCGCGACGAGTCATAGCCCGCTATGGCGAGGAGCGGCAACGCAGCATGACGGCAACAGACGCCGTCAAAGAGGAACAGTATTCGTGAGACAGGGCGCTACAGCCAGATCAGTGAGGCGAATCGGCCAGTGCGGGGCGCACGACGGTAAGAAAAGAAGCGAGGATCGGTCACGGTGCAGAAACCGCCACCATAGACAGCCGTTACACCGCGAGCCGCCAGACGCAAACGCGCCAGCATATAGATGTCAGCCATGAACTTGCCGGGGTTTTGACTTGGCACGAAGGCTTCTGCGGCTTGAGGCAGTTGCTGCACGAAGGTTTCGCGCACTTCCGGGCCGACTTCAAAGGCTTGTGGGCCAATGGCCGGACCGAGCCACACCAATACCTCGGCAGGCGGTACCGCCAGACTGTCGAGCGTAGCTTCCAGCACACCCGCCGCCAACCCGCGCCAACCGGCATGAGCTGCCGCGACGCGAGTACCGGCACGGTCGCAAAACAGCGCAGGCAGGCAATCGGCGGTCATCGCCGCGCAGGCGACGCCCGGCGTTGATGTCCAACTGGCATCGGCAGTGTCCACCCGGCCTGGATCGGCATGGGCCACGACAATCCCGTGAACCTGCTGCAGCCAGGCCGGTTGAATGGAGAAATGATCGGTCAGACGACGGCGATTCTCGGCAACAGCTTCAGGGCTGTCGTCGACGTGATCGCCGAGATTGAGGCTGTCGAACGGCGCCAGACTGACGCCGCCCGCTCGGGTGGTCACACAGGCTTTGACCCCGGCCGGCGCGGGCCAGTCAGGAATCAGCCAGTCACTCATCCGATGAACGCCTCACGGTCTTGCTTGAGCAGGGTCAGCAACCAGACGAAATCTTCCGGCAATGGGGATTCCCAGCTCATGCGCTGACCGGTGGTCGGATGATCCAGTTCCAGGAAACGCGCATGCAGCGCCTGACGCGGAAAGTTTTTCAGCGACTCGACCATGGTTGGGTTGGCGGCCGGCGGAATACGGAAACGACCGCCATAGGCAGGATCTCCGACCAACGGATAGTTGATGTGCGCCATGTGCACGCGAATCTGGTGCGTACGACCGGTTTCCAGTTTCACTCGCACATGGGTGTGGGAGCGGAAGCGTTCGAGCACGCGGTAATGGCTGACGGCTTGCTTGCCACCCTCCATCACAGCCATGCGCTGGCGTTGCTGGCCGTGACGACCGATCGGCGCGTTGATCTTGCCACCGGCTGTCACCACACCGATCACGATGCACTCGTAGATCCGGCTGACGCTGCGGCTCTGCAACTGTGTAACCAGCTGCGTCTGCGCTTGAATGGTCTTGGCCACCACCATCAGACCGGTGGTGTCCTTGTCCAGGCGATGCACGATACCGGCGCGGGGCACATTGATGATGTCCGGCACGTGGTGCAGCAAGGCGTTGAGCAAGGTGCCGTCGGCATGACCGGCAGCCGGGTGCACCACCAGGCCCGCAGGCTTGTTGATCACCAGGATGTCGTCGTCTTCATAGACGATATCCAGGGCTATGTCTTGAGCGACCCATTCGCCCTGAGCTTCCTGCTCGGCAGTCAGCTCAAGGATGGCGCCGCCGTGGACGATGTCTCGCGGGCGGATAACCGCCCCATCCACAGTCAGGCGGCCGTCTTTGATCCAGGCGGAAAGGCGCGAGCGCGAGTGCTCAGCGAATAATTGTGCGGCGACTTGATCGAGGCGTTGGCCGCCCAATTCGGACGGCACCTCTGCGCGAAGTTCAATTTTATCGGACATGCTCAGACTAGGCGTCGGCACAGCCTTTGGTTTCGGCTGCGCGCTTGTGGTTAAATACGGCGTCTTTTGCCCCGAGGCTATTCAACGGGGCACTCATCATAACAGGACGGCCACGCCCAAGACAGCGGCCGTCATAGGGACGCAAGCCGCCATGCAAGTGAAACACCTGCTGCTGATCGCCATCCTCGCATTGACCGCTGCTTGCTCATCGAAGGAAGTCGTAGACGAAAACCTCAGTGAAGTCGAGCTGTACCAACAGGCTCAAAATGACCTGGACAACAGTAGCTACACCAGTGCCATCGCCAAGCTGAAGGCTCTGGAATCGCGTTATCCGTTCGGTCGCTATGCCGATCAGGCGCAACTCGAACTCATCTACGCCAACTACAAGAACACCGAGCCAGAAGCGGCCAAGTCCGCTGCGGAACGCTTCATTCGCCTGCACCCACAGCATCCGAACGTCGATTATGCCTACTACCTCAAAGGCCTGACTTCTTTCGACCAGGACGTCGGCCTGCTGGCGCGTTTCCTGCCGCTGGACATGACCAAGCGTGACCCGGGCGCCGCCCGCGACTCCTATAACGAGTTCGCCCAGCTGACCAGCCGCTTCCCGAACAGCCGTTACGCACCGGATGCCAAGCAGCGCATGATCTATCTGCGCAACCTGCTGGCGGCCTACGAAATTCACGTGGCCGACTACTACCTGACCCGTCAGGCCTATGTCGCCGCCGCGAACCGCGGTCGTTACGTGGTGGAAAACTTCCAGGAAACCCCTTCGGTCGGCGACGGCCTGGCGGTGATGACCGAGGCCTACCAGCGCCTGCACCTGGACGAACTGGCTGCCACCAGCCTGGAAACCCTGAAGCTCAACTACCCGAACCACCCGACGCTGGTGGACGGCCAGTTCGTACCGACCGTCGCCGAAGCGGACAACCGTTCGTGGCTGAGCAAGGCGACCCTGGGCCTGATCGAGTCCCGTCCACCGCTGCCACCGGGCGAAACCCGCGCCAACCAGGACGTACAGAGGCAGTTCCAGGACGCCAAGGACGCCATCCCGAGCGAGCTCAAGCCTAAAGACGACAATGGCGACGTGATCGAAGAAGAAAATCACGAAGCGGAAGGCAACAACAGTGACCGCTCGTGGTTCAGCTACATGACCTTCGGCGTGTTCGACTGACACCCCGGGTTGTGCAAAAAGGGAGACTTTCGAGTCTCCCTTTTTTATTTCAGCGCTTTATTACACTGTGCGCCTGTCAGGTCCTTGGCTAAACTGCCGCTTCATCAATCAAAAAGCTGCTCACCATGCTTCGTTTATTGTTCTGGATTGCCCTGATTGCCGCTGCAGTGTGGTTCTGGCGCAAGTTCAAGGGTCAGGCTTCCACCCCCAGGCCCCCTGCCGAGCGGGACGCGGCGCCCATGGTCCGTTGCGCCCATTGTGGCGTCCACCTGCCCCGCGACCGCGCGCTGAGCCTCGACCAACGATGGTATTGCAGCCAGGCTCACCTCGAGCAAGACAAGGATTCCAGCGGCCGCTGACACGTCACCCGAAATAGCGGCCGATTAAGGACTATCGCGCGCACCCAAGGAACTGAAAGGCGCAGATCGACGTCTGACACAGATTATTCAAGACCTCTCTCTGCGAATGAACCGGGTAATCGAAAACGTCCTGCACCTGCAGCGCCGCGAGCAAATGTCGCCGCTACGGCTCGAGCTGAAATCACTGGAAATACTCGAAAATAAAGCCCCAGCCCGCCATATCAGGGGCCTGGGGCTTTATCTGTCCGGCCAGCCGGGCGAAAGCATTCCGTCCCGCCTAAACTTCAAGGCACGCCAGGAAAGCGGCTGCTTTTGCATGACCTTTGCTCACGGACGGAACCTACGTTGAACACCAAACCACGACAAAAAGTCTTGATTGTCGATGACGAACCGGACATTCGCGAACTCCTGGAAATCACCCTGGGAAGGATGAAGCTGGAGACGTTCAACGCCCGCAACGTCGGCGAAGCGCAATCCCTGCTCAAACGCGAAACCTTCGATCTATGCCTGACCGACATGCAGTTGCCGGACGGTACCGGCCTGGAGCTGGTGCAGCACATCCAGCAACGCCACCCCCGGGTCCAGGTGGCGATGATCACCGCCTATGACAGTCTCGAAAACGCGATCAATGTGCTCAAGGCCGGGGCATTCGACTTCCTGACCAAACCGGTGGACCTTACGCGTCTGCGTGAGCTGGTCACCAGCGCCCTGCTGGTTCCTGCCCGCGGGGTCGGCATCGATCGTCGCTTGCTGGGCGACTCATTGCCCATGCGCAACCTGCGCGAACACATCACCAAACTGGCCGGCAGCCATGCGACGGTATACATCAGCGGAGAGTCCGGCAGCGGCAAGGAGTTGGTCGCGCGCCTGATCCACGATCAAAGCCCTCGCGCCAATCAGCCGTTCATTGCGATCAACTGCGCGGCGATTCCCTCGGAACTGTTGGAGAGCGAGTTTTTCGGCCATCGCAAAGGCAGCTTCAGCGGCGCCATCGAAGACAAGCCCGGCCTGTTCCAGACAGCCCACGGCGGCACCCTGCTCCTCGATGAAGTCGCCGACCTGCCGCTGTCCATGCAAGTCAAATTGCTGCGCGCGATTCAGGAGAAATCCGTACGCTGCGTCGGCGGTCAGCAGGAAGTGGCGGTGGATGTGCGCATTCTCTGCGCCACGCACAAGGACCTTGGCGCCGAAGTCGCCGCCGGACGATTTCGTCATGATCTTTACTACCGTTTGAACGTGATCGAACTCCGGGTGCCGCCCTTGCGCGAGCGCCGTGATGACATCGAAATGCTAGCCAGCCACATTCTCAAGCGACTGGCCGCCGATACCGGTCAACCTGCGGCGAGACTCCACCCCCAAGCCCTCGATGCGCTGAAGAGCTATCGCTTCCCGGGCAATGTGCGGGAACTGGAAAACATGCTCGAACGGGCGCACACCTTGTGTGAGAACAAACAGATCGAAGCCGGCGACCTGCGCCTGGCTGAAGGCAACTGTGGGGCTGAGGGTGGCGTGCCGGACCTGACCCGGATCGACAATCTGGAAGCCTACCTGGAAAACATCGAACGCCAACTACTGCTCCAGGCCCTGGAGGAAACCCGCTGGAACCGCACGGCGGCGGCTCAGCGGTTGAACCTGTCATTCAGGTCGATGCGCTATAGGCTCAAGAAGTTTGGATTGGATTGAGGCCCTTATCGCGAGCAAGCTCGCTCCCACAGGGTCATTGGTGAACACAACAACTGCGAACACCTCAGAACCATTGCAGGAGCGAACTTGCTCGCGATAGCGACCGGGTAAACGACTGCGATCCAGCAGTCAGAGCCGCCCGGCAGGCGCATAAGGCGCCGGATCGATAATCGGCGCACGGCCCAGCATTACATCGGCAAACAGCTGGCATGACGCTGGCGCCAGCACCAGCCCGTTTCGGTAATGCCCGCAGTTGAGCCAGAGCCCATCAAAACCCGGCACCGGGCCGATGTAGGGAATGCCCTCGGGTGATCCCGGGCGCAATCCGGCCCAATGCCCCACCACTTCGGCATCGGCCAGCGCCGGGATCAATTCCACCGCGGACGCCTTCAGGCTTTCCAGTGCCGACCCGGTCGGCGTCTTGTCAAAGCCTTCATGCTCCAGCGTACTGCCGATCAGTATGTGCCCATCGCGCCGGGGAATCGCATAACGGCCCTTGGCCAGGACCATGCTCGGCAGGAAATCCGCCGCACACTTGTAGAGAATCATCTGCCCTTTCACCGGCTCGACCGGCAGCGTCAGATCAAGAAGCTTGAGCAAATCACCGCTCCAGGCCCCCGCCGTCAGGACGACTTGATCGCCCGGAACAGTACCTGTGGAGGTCTGCACGCCGACCACTTTATTGCCCTCACGAACAAACCCGCTGACTTCGCACTGCTCATGGATCGTCACGTTCGGCAACGCCAGCAATGCAGCCTTGAGTGACTTCACCAGACGCGGATTACGCACATTGGCGACGTCGGCCATGTAGATCGCCCGGGAAAAACCGCTGCCCAGCACCGGCACGGCGTCGTGTGCTGCCGAAATATCCACCGCGCTAAGCGGGCGATTTTCCCGGACAGCCCAAGCCAGCGCTTCAGCCTCGTCATCCAGATCCAACCAGTACAGACCGGTGGTGTGCACTTCAGGATCAACGCCAGTGGCGGCAAACAAGCGCTCGCCCAGCTGTGGATAAAAGTCCTGGGACCAGTGAGCCAACGCGGTGACCGCCGGGCTGTATCGCCACGGGTAAAGCGGCGAAACGATGCCGCCGCCGGCCCAGGACGATTCCTGGCCGACGCTCGAGCGATCCAGCAGCACAACGCTTTGCACTTCGGAGGCGAGATTGAAGGCCGTCAGCAATCCAATCACCCCACCGCCGACAATCACCACTTGCTGTTGCCTGGTCATGTTCTGATCCAATCGTTAAATAGACAGAGGGTACAAAAGGCACCCGAAATAGAAACTCAGCGCCCCCAGCAGTCTTTGCTGGTCAGGCCGGATTTCGCGTTGACCATACCGAGCACACCGGTGTTGGTGATGGTCAGATCACCGCACTTGTCAGTGGCCATGCTCGAGTCAGCCTTGCGCACCGCCGTCAGCAGAAAAGTCTGGTCGGTCAGGGTCGGTGTGATGCTGTAGTAATCATTGCCGGCACTGAGGCCCGTCGCATCGGTGTAGGCATTTTTCTGCGAGTAGAAGCGCTCCAGGAGCTGCGCCTGCTCCGAGAGCAGACCGGCTACTTCCGCGCGACGGCCCTTGTTCAGGTATTCGGTGAAACTCGGGGCAGCAATGGTCATGACAATACCGATGATCGCAATCACGATCATGATTTCGATCAGGGTAAAACCGCGGTTGGAACTACGCATGCCTCAATTCTCACTCACTGTATTTGTCGCCACATGATGCGACGGCTGCCGCCGGATTTTTCCATCCCCGCAGTACCGTCGCCAGTGGAATCGTTCACGACCCCGCCATTGTCGCTGGCGTCCTGGGTCGAATGCTCCCCGATAAAGATCACGCCATCGGATAACGTGTCGCTGTTGTCGACCACTCCATCGGCGTTGCTGTCGAGCATCTTAACGCTGATCGCAGCGGGCAGCTTCAGGCAGACGGCCTTCAACCCCTGATTGCCATGGTAAAAACCATACCAGTTGCCATTGGCCAGACAGGTGGGCCGGTTCAGCGCTGGCGAATCCGCTGATGTGGCAGCGTGCGCCGACACCGACAGGTTAAGCGCGACGACGGCACCAAACAGTTGTGGCCATAACCTGACAGGTCGCTCAGTACTTCGCATAGATGCTCTCCACCACACTGCGCGAATGCCCCGCGATGCCGACTGCCGTTACCCGATACAACATCGCCGGGGTATTGATTGGCACATTCACCGCATCTTGGCTGTCACCAATATTTTGCACACCATAAAAGCCGTTGCCCGATGCAATCCAGGTCACTCCGGAAGAAGCGTTGAAACCGGCAGCGGTAATAGTCGAAGACTCGGACGGTGGCGCACATTGAACGATGCCGCTACAAACAGGTAGCGCATAACTGTCCCGTTGCACTGTACTCTCGCCCACCCGCAATGCGGCTTCGGCACGCTGAAACGACTGGTTGCGCAAGGCGACGCTACCGGCCATTTTTTCCTGCAGGGTGGCGCTTTGCATCGATGAAAGGCCAATCAACGTCAGCAAGAGCAAGAACACCAGGCTGACCAATAGGGCCATGCCGCGCTGGGTGTAACACGTCATGGGAGACCGATTCATTGGCACCCTCTCATGGCAAGCGGTTGCGCAGAGCGGCAACCACATTGAAGGTTTGATCGCTCACGCGGTGATTCGGATCGGTGAGGGTCAGGCTCAGGCGAACGCTACGAATCAGCGCGGGGTTCGGCGGGTTGCTGCTGTAGCGCGAAGCAGCCAGATCAGTGGCCGTACTGGCCAGGCCGAAGCTCACGTCGAAAGCGCTGACGTTATCCACCAATACCTGGTCTGCTGCGGCCCCGCCCTTCATGAGCAGTTGGTTGTTGTTGAAGCTGTAAATCAGCCGCCGGATCGGAAATGCCAGTTGCCCTGCCACTGGTGTCCGACCTTCACTGTAGGCCGTCGAATTGGTTCTACAATCGGAAAGTACGGTCCAGTCCGGCTTGTCGCCGTTGCTGCCGACATCCGCCGTAACCAGCGTCAAACTGCGACTGCCATTGTCCCAACGGATCGGCGTTACACGATTGGCATGGAAATCACCGTTCTTGCTGGAATCAGTGATCCTTTCCAGGCAACCGAACATCCCGACCATGCGAATCTCCTGAATCATTTTGCTCAACACGAAACGTGCGTCCTCCTGCATGTTCGCGGCCGCATTCTGGCTGAGATAGGTGTTCTTGGCCGCGATGAAAACCTGCACCACGCCCAGCACCACGATCAGGCTCAACGCCATGGCGATCAGCAACTCGACCAGGCTAAAACCCTTGCTGCGGCGCCTCACGGGATCACCATCGGATCAATGGCCGCGCGGCTGCTCAGGATGAAGCTGCGTCGCGAATCGGCAGTATTCGCGGCCCGTGAGTCGTCCCAGGTAATAGTGATGGTGTACACCTGCCGGTTAACGGTAACACTGCCCGTCGCGGAGGCTCCGAGTGAACTGACGATGTTGGCGTTGAAATCAAACAGATCCTGATCCCGGGTAACGTCCGGATTGCCCGAGGCCGGCGGCGCAATGGTGTAATCCGCTGCGGCGTTGGCGCGAATGCGGTCCATCAGGTCGTAGGCGATAAAACTGGCCTGACTGGTCATGCGCGCACTGTCCGTGTACTTCAGCGCATTGAGCTGAACCGCCGCAGCCCCCAGCAGGCTCACTCCCAGAATGACTAACGCCACCAGGACTTCGACCAGCGTCATGCCCTCCTGCGCGCCTTGCCTCCCTGCCCTCATCCGCAATTTCCACCCAATAGAATTCGTCCGTTCAAACACACCGTCAGCGTCCTGCTTTGTGCGCCCCGCCCATAGCTGATCACCACCTCTGAGGACGGTGATGACAATCCGCCCATACTGTTGAAATCGATGGCAGTGACGTCAGAGGTTAGCGCCAGTGTTGCACCGCCGCTCATCGCCGGAACAACCCGCAATACATTGGCCAAAGCGCCAGTACCGTCGTAAACCGTCAGTTCCCCACTCCAGACATCCCCACCGGCCGTCGGTCGCACCCGTGTGGCATTGCCCCGATCGATGGCTTCAAGCCGGGCAAAATTCAGGGCTCGTCGCAGGTCAGCGATTTCAGTATCCGCCCTCGTTGTTTGCATCGAGCGGGTAAACGCCGGGACAGCCAGAGTCAGCAGAATCAGAAGGATCGCCATCGCGACCAGCAACTCGATCAGCGTGAAACCTTTTGTAGGATGATCCATCGGGGCCTTCTGCTTCCTTCGGCTATACCTGCTCTTGCGCAGCACAACATTCGAGCGATGCGGTGCGTTTGCGTTGCCATTTCTCGTGCAGGGATTGCGCGGGCTACAGCACACCACGGAGGGAGATGTCATGCGGCAACAAGGCTTCAGCCTGATCGAACTGCTCATGGGACTGGCAATTACAGGAATTGTTCTGCATTTGGTCAGCCCGGCGTTCGAAACGCTGATCGAGTCGAACCAGAGACAGCAAGCGGCGCAGGCCCTTTTCAGCAGTATTCGCACTGCCCGGAGCGAAGCCATCGTCCGCAACGAGGCCGTGGTGATTCACGGCATCAATGGCGACTGGAGCCAAGGCTGGCGGATGATTCTGGATATCAGCGGCAAGGGGGAGATGGACAGCGACAATCCACTGCTGGCCGAACGCCAGAGCGGCGCACGCGTGTCGATTGTGGGGAACGGTCCGGTCGAAAGTTCCATACGATTCAGAGGTCAGGGCGAGTCACTGATTGGAGGGACGTTATACATTTGCACCGTTCGCGAACCGGTAAGCCAACATCAAGTGGTGTTGGCACGGACCGGTCGCGTCAGCCTGCGCAACGACAAGGTTGGACAGCCGTTATGCGAAAAAGGGAATAAATTCAGAGCAACGAACGAACGCGCAGTTCTTTAGGCATAGAGAACGTGATGTTCTCCTCGCGACCTGCCAATTCATCGGCTCCGGTGGCACCCCAGGCCTGCAACTGCTGGATCACGCCGCGCACCAGGACTTCCGGGGCGGATGCGCCAGCGGTGATGCCGATACGCTCGACGCCGTCGAACCAGCTCTGTTGCAGGTCTTCGGCGCCGTCGATCAGGTAGGCCGGAGTGGACATGCGCTCTGCCAATTCGCGCAAGCGATTGGAGTTCGAGCTGTTCGGACTGCCGACCACCAGCACCACATCACATTCGTCGGCCAGTTGCTTGACCGCGTCCTGACGGTTTTGCGTGGCGTAGCAAATGTCGTCCTTGCGCGGTCCACCGATGGCCGGGAAGCGCGCACGCAGAGCGTCGATAACGCGACTGGTATCGTCCATCGACAATGTGGTCTGGGTCACGAAGGCGAGCGCTTCAGGGTTTTTCACCTGCAAAGCCGCGACATCCTTCTCGTCTTCGACCAGGTAGATCGCGCCGCCATTGCCAGCATCGTACTGGCCCATGGTGCCTTCGACTTCCGGGTGACCGGCGTGGCCGATGAGAATGCACTCTCGGCCGTCACGGCTGTAGCGCGCCACTTCGATGTGGACTTTGGTCACCAGCGGGCACGTGGCGTCGAACACTTTCAACCCACGGCCAGCCGCTTCGCTGCGCACGGCCTGGGAAACGCCGTGGGCACTGAAGATCACGATGACGTCGTCCGGCACCTGGTCCAGCTCTTCGACGAAGATCGCACCACGGGAGCGCAGGTCTTCGACGACAAATTTGTTGTGGACCACTTCGTGGCGTACATAGATCGGCGGCCCGAAGACTTCCAGGGCGCGGTTGACGATTTCGATCGCCCGGTCCACACCGGCGCAGAAGCCACGGGGGTTGGCGAGTTTGATTTGCATGCTGTGCCTCGTGTCTTGCGCGCGAAAACAATGAAAAACAAACTGTGGGAGCGAGCTTGCTCGCGATGGCGGAGTGTCAGTCAATATCAAAATTGAATGTCAGGCACTCATCGCGAGCAAGCTCGCTCCCACAGGGTCCGGTGGCAACAGAAGCTGCCCCGTAATGCCTTACAGCGCTTTGACGGAGATGATCTCTACGTCAAAGGTCAACGTCTTGCCCGCCAGCGGGTGGTTGAAGTCGATGGTCACTTGCGCGTCATCGAACTCTTTGACCACGCCCGGCAATTCAGTATTGGCCGCATCGTTGAAGATCACCAGCAAACCTGGCGACAGCTCCATGTCCTGGAACTGTGAACGCGGGATGATCTGCACGTTTTGCGGGTTGGGCTGGCCGAAAGCGTTTTCCGGCTCGATGCTCAGCGTGCGCTTGTCACCGGCCTTGAAACCGAACAGCGCCGCTTCGAAACCTGGCAACAGGTTGCCGTCACCGACCTTGAAGGTCGCCGGGGCTTTATCGAAGGTGCTGTCCACCGTGTCGCCGTTCTCCAGGCGCAATGCGAAATGCAAGGTGACTTCCGTGTTCTGGCCGATGCGTTGCTCAGCCAATACCTGTTCAGTCATGAACGGTTTCTCCGGTCTTTTTACTTTTGAACATATCCAGTGCCAGCATGACAGCACCAACCGTGATTGCGCTGTCGGCAAAGTTGAACGCCGGGAAATACCAGCGATTCTGCCAATGCACCAGAATGAAATCGATCACATGGCCCAGGGCAATGCGGTCATACAGATTGCCCAGCGCGCCGCCGAGCACCAGTGCCAGCGCAACCGCCAGCCAGGTCTCGTTGCGCCCCAGACGCTTGAGCCACACCACCAGCACCGCACTGACCACGACAGCGATCAACGCGAATAGCCAGCGCTGCCAGCCGGAGCTGTCAGCCAGGAAGCTGAATGCCGCGCCAGTGTTGTAGGCCAGGGTCCAGCTGAAGTAATCGGGGATGATTACGATCTGCTGGTACATCTGGAGCTTGCCTTCGAAGTAGAACTTGCTGGCCTGGTCGATGACCAGGACCAGCAAACTCAACCAGAGCCAGCTCAGCCGTCCGAAACGGCCAACGGCATTAGGCATAGTGACGGACCTCGCCAGCGCCGCTGATGTTGTCGACGCAACGGCCGCAGATTTCCGGATGCTCCGGGTTCACACCGACGTCTTCACGGCAGTGCCAGCAACGAGCGCACTTGGCGTGGCCCGACTTGACGATTTTCAGCTTCAGGCCGCTGACTTCAGTGACCACGGCATCGGCCGGTGCTTGCACCAATGGCGCAACACTGGCGGTCGAAGTGATCAGTACAAAGCGCAGTTCGTTGCTCAACTTGGCCAGGTCGGCGGTGAGCGCGTCTTCGGCGAACAGCGTCACTTCGGCCTGCAGGTTGCCACCGACAGCCTTGGCTGCACGCTGGATTTCCATTTCCTTGTTGACCGCGACCTTGACCGCCATGATCCGGTCCCAGTAAGCGCGATCCAGCTCGATGCCTTCCGGCAGTTCGCTCAGGCCTTCGTACCAGGTGTTGAGCATGACAGACTCGTTACGCTCGCCCGGCAGGTACTGCCACAGTTCGTCGGCGGTGAACGCCAGGATCGGCGCGATCCAGCGCACCAGCGCCTCGGAGATGTGGAATAGCGCAGTCTGGCAGGAACGACGGGCCTTGCTGTCGGCTCCAGTGGTGTACTGACGATCCTTGATGATATCGAGGTAGAAGCCGCCCAGTTCCTGCACGCAGAAGTTGTGGATCTTCGAGTACACGTTCCAGAAGCGGTATTCGCCGTAGTGCTCTTGCAGTTCGCGTTGCAACAGCAGGGTACGGTCCACGGCCCAACGGTCCAGAGCCAGCATTTCTTCGGCCGGCAGCAGGTCGGTGGCCGGGTTGAAGCCGGTCAGGTTCGAAAGCAGGAAACGCGCGGTGTTACGGATACGCCGGTAGGCGTCCGCACTACGTTGCAGGATCTGCTCGGAAACCGCCATTTCACCCGAATAGTCGGTCGAAGCGACCCACAGACGCATGATGTCGGCACCCAGGGTGTCGTTGACTTTCTGTGGCGCGATCACGTTGCCCAGGGACTTGGACATCTTGCGGCCGGACTCGTCGACCGTGAAGCCGTGAGTCAGCAGTTCGCGATACGGTGCGTGGTTATCGATGGCGCAACCGGTCAGCAGCGACGAGTGGAACCAGCCACGGTGTTGGTCCGAACCTTCCAGGTACAGGTCGGCGCGCGGGCCGGTTTCGTGACCCATCGGGTGCGAACCGCGCAGAACGTGCCAGTGCGTAGTACCCGAGTCGAACCAGACGTCGAGGGTGTCGCTGATCTTGTCGTACTGCGGCGCTTCATCGCCCAGCAGTTCGGCGGCGTCCAGCTTGAACCAGGCCTCGATGCCTTCGACTTCAACACGCTTGGCAACTTCTTCCATCAGCTCGACGGTTCGTGGGTGCAGCTCGCCGCTTTCCTTGTTCAGGAAGAACGGGATCGGCACGCCCCAGTTGCGCTGACGGGAAATGCACCAGTCCGGACGGTTGGCGATCATCGAGTGCAGGCGCGCCTGGCCCCAGGCCGGAACGAACTGGGTCTCTTCGATGGCTTTGAGCGAACGCTGGCGCAGGGTGTCGCCGGTGGTCGGCTGCTTGTCCATGCCGATGAACCACTGCGCGGTGGCGCGGTAGATCAGCGGGGTCTTGTGGCGCCAGCAGTGCATGTAGCTGTGTTCGATGACGGTGGTGTGCAGCAACGCACCGACTTCGGTCAGTTTGTCGACGATGGCCGGGTTGGCCTTCCAGATGAACTGGCCGCCGAAGAATTCCAGCGACGGAACGTAAACGCCGTTGCTTTGGACCGGATTGAGGATGTCATCGTTGACCATGCCGTACTTCTTGCAGGTCACGAAGTCGTCCACGCCGTAGGCCGGAGATGAGTGAACCACACCGGTGCCGGCGCCCAGTTCAACGTAGTCGGCCAGGTAAACCGGCGACAGACGGTCGTAGAACGGGTGACGGAAGTTGATCAGTTCCAGCGCTTTACCGGTGGTGGTCGCAACGACCGAGCCTTCCAGCGAGTAGCGCGCCAGGCACGACTCGACCAGTTCTTCCGCCAGCACCAGCAGTTTGTCGCCGACGTCGACCAGGGCGTAGTTGAATTCCGGGTGAACGTTCAGCGCCTGGTTGGCCGGAATGGTCCACGGGGTGGTGGTCCAGATCACGATCGAGGCAGGCTTGGCCAGCGACGGCAGACCGAAAGCGGCAGCCAGTTTGGCTTCATCGGCAATCGGGAAGGCCACGTCGATGGTCGAGGACTTCTTGTTTTCGTACTCGACTTCCGCTTCGGCCAGGGCCGAACCGCAGTCGAAGCACCAGTTCACAGGCTTCAAGCCCTTGAACACGAAACCGCCCTTGACGATTTCGGCCAAGGCACGGATTTCACCGGCCTCGTTCTTGAAGTCCATGGTCTTGTACGGGTTGGCGAAGTCACCCAGCACACCCAGGCGGATGAACTCGGACTTCTGCCCTTCGATCTGCTCGGTGGCGTAGGCCCGGCACAGTTCGCGGGTCTTGTCCGCGCCCAGGTTCTTGCCGTGGGTCACTTCGACCTTGTGCTCGATCGGCAGGCCGTGGCAGTCCCAGCCCGGAACATAAGGCGCGTCGAAGCCCGACAGGGTCTTCGAGCGGATGATCATGTCCTTGAGAATCTTGTTCAGCGCATGACCGATGTGAATCGAGCCGTTGGCGTACGGAGGGCCGTCGTGCAATACGAACTTCGGACGATCCTTGCCAATCTCGCGCAACTTTCCGTACAGGCCAATACTGTCCCAGCGCTGCAGGATCTGCGGTTCGCGCTGTGGCAGGCCGGCCTTCATTGGGAAGGCGGTGTCCGGAAGGTTTAGCGTGGCTTTATAGTCGGTCATTTAAGGCTCTTCATTAGCGATGGGCGCTAGGTGCGGCTAGTGCACGGGCGGCGGCGACATCCGCGTTGATCGCCGTTTTCAACGCCTCCAGAGAGGCGAAACGCTGCTCTTCACGCAGCTTGTGGTGGAAAACCACCGTTAAACGCCGGTCATACAGATCGCCGGCAAAATCTAAAAGATGTATTTCGAGGTGGGCCTTGCCATCACCTTGTACCGTTGGCCGCACGCCGATATTGGCGACGCCTGGCCAGGTCTTGCCGTCGATGTCGACGTTGACCAGGTAAACCCCGGAAAGCGGAACGCGACGGCGCTTGAGTTGTATGTTGGCCGTGGGCGTACCCAACTGGCGAGCCAGCTTCTGGCCGTGGAGTACCCGCCCGGTAATCTGGAACGGCCGACCCAGCAGTCGCTCGGCCAAGGCAAAATCAGCTGCGGCCAGGGCATTGCGGACCTGAGTGCTGCTGACGCGAATACCGTCCAGCTCAACGGTTTGCGCCGCCTCGACGGTAAAACCCTGAACGATGCCGGCCTGCTGCAGGAAATCGAAATCTCCCGCGCGGTCACAGCCGAAACGGAAGTCATCCCCGACCTCCAGGTGCTGGACGCCAAGACCGTCGACCAGAATGGTATCGACGAACTCACTGGCACTGAGCTTGCTCAGGCGCTGGTTGAAAGCCAGGCACAGAACACGGTCGACGCCTTCGGCAGCCAGCAATTGCAGCTTGTCCCGCAGGCGGGCCAGACGGGCCGGCGCGGTGTCCGGAGCGAAGAACTCTCGCGGTTGCGGCTCGAAAATCACCACGCAGCTGGGCACGCCCAACTCCAGCGCACGCTCACGCAGGCGCGCCAGGATAGCCTGGTGGCCGCGGTGTACACCGTCAAAGTTGCCAATAGTGGCGACACAGCCCCGATGCCGGGGGCGCAGATTGTGGAGGCCTCGAACCAGCTGCATAACGCGCTTCTTGCTCATAAAGTGGTCGATTATAACCACACCCGGCGGCCGACGACAGGCAACACCGTAACCCAAAGTGATCGAGCCGACAAAACCGCCGGCTCGCCCGTGTTTATCAAGGCCAGAACCTCAGCCCAGCGCCTTGCGATTGAAGTCGCGCAAACGGAAGCCCATCAACACTAACATGCCGAAATAAGCCACCACACCGGCAACTACCAAGGCACCCAGACGCAGGAAACGCTCAAGCATCTGCCCCTCGCCCCAGGCAGGCATGAAATGCATCCCTGCCAGCAACACGCCAGACATCACCGCTACCGCAACCACCAGCTTGAAGCCGAACTTTGCCCAGCCCGGTTGCGGCTGGTACATCTGCTGTTTACGCAGTTGATAGAAGAGCAGCCCTGCATTGAGGCAGGCGCCGGCGCTGATGGCGAGCGCCAGGCCCGCGTGAGCCAGCGGACCGATCAGCAACAGGTTGAACAACTGAGTGACGACCAACGTGAAAATTGCGATTTTTACCGGCGTGCGGATGTTTTGTTGCGCATAAAAGCCCGGCGCGAGCACTTTGATCACGATAATTCCGAGCAAACCGACGGAGTAGGCGACCAACGCGCGCTGAGTCATGGCCGCATCATGAGCATCAAACTGGCCGTACTGGAACAGCGAAACCGTCAACGGCTCGGCCAGAATCCCCAGCGCGAAGGCGCAAGGCAATACCAGCACGAAGCATAGACGCAGGCCCCAATCGAGGATGCGCGAGTATTCGTGGCGATCCTTGCTGGCGTAAGTCTTGGCCAGAGTCGGCAGCAGAATCGTCCCCAGCGCCACGCCCAACACGCCGGATGGCAACTCCATCAAACGGTCGGCGTAGTACATCCAGGACACGGAACCTGCGACCAGGAACGAAGCGAAAATCGTATTGATGATCAACGAGATCTGGCTCACCGATACCCCGAGAATCGCCGGCAACATCTGTTTCATCACCCGCCAGACGCCGCTGTCGCGCAGGTTCAGGCGCGGTAACACCAGCATGCCGATCTTTTTCAGGTGCGGCAGTTGATAGAGCAACTGTGCCAGTCCACCCACCAGCACCGCCCAACCGAGCGCCATTACGGGCGGATCGAAGTACGGTGTCAGGAACAACGCAAAAATAATCATGCTGACGTTGAGCAGCGTCGGCACGAATGCCGGGACCGAAAAACGGTTCCAGGTGTTGAGGATCGCACCCGCCAGCGACGACAGGGAAATCAGCAATATGTAAGGAAAGGTCACCCGCAACAGGCTCGTGGTCAGCTCGAACTTCTCGGGCGTATCGATGAAACCCGGCGCGGTCACCCAGATGACCCACGGGGCGGCAATCATGCCCAATGCCGTGACGAGTGCCAGCACCAGCGTCAGCAGGCCGGAAACATATGCAATGAAGGTTCGCGTCGCCTCATCCCCTTTCTGACTTTTATATTCGGCAAGAATCGGTACGAATGCCTGGGAAAACGCCCCTTCGGCAAAAATCCGCCGCAACAGATTGGGCAGTTTGAAGGCGATGAAGAAGGCGTCTGTCGCCATTCCCGCGCCGAATGCACGCGCAATAAGGGTGTCACGAACAAATCCCAAAACCCGGGAAAGCATCGTGATAGAGCTGACGGCGGCCAACGATTTGAGCAGATTCATTGAAAGAGTTTGTGCCTGTCGATAAACAGCAGGCGAACTACGCGCCCACTTATGCGATACTCCGCGCCGCAACAGCACAGAGCCAAAGCTCGCGAGTTTACAGGTCGCACGCTGGAAAGAAATATCCAGAGGTGTAGCACCTACCACTTAGCGGAACGTCTCAACCGCCCTTGACAAGACCTCAACTCATCGGCATGATTCGCGGCCTATTTTGTTTGCTATTTCCTAAAAAGTCTTTCGAGGAGCTCGACGGTGGCCAACTCACCTTCCGCCAAAAAACGTGCAAAACAGGCTGAGAAGCGTCGCAGCCACAACGCCAGCCTGCGTTCCATGGTTCGTACCTACATCAAGAATGTAGTTAAGGCCATCGACGCAAAAGACGCTGCCAAAGCTCAAGCTGCTTACGTTCTGGCTGTGCCAGTTATCGACCGTATGGCCGATAAAGGCATCATCCACAAGAACAAGGCCGCTCGTCATAAGAGCCGCCTGAATGGCCACGTGAAGGCCCTGAACGTTGCCGCTGCTGCCTAAGCGACTCGTTCATTAAAAAACCGACCTCAGGGTCGGTTTTTTATTGCCTGCGATTTGATGAACGCGACACAAAAAAATGTGGGAGCGGGCTTGCTCGCGAAGAGGGAGTGTCAGTAGACGCACATGTCATCTGATACACCGCATTCGCGAGCAAGCCCGCTCCCACATTTCGTTTTGCGCAAGATTACTGAGCGTGTGCCCAAGGCAAAATCGGAATCGCCGTCACCGCATTCTGCGGACTGCCCTCGATCAGGCGATCGCTGTACACCAGGTACACCAGCGTATTGCGCTTTTTGTCGAGGAAGCGCACCACCTGCATGGTCTTGAACACCAGAGACGTGCGCTCCTTGAACACCTCGTCACCATCCTTGAGCTCACCCTTGAAGCTGATCGGTCCGACCTGCCGGCAAGCGATAGACGCTTCGGCACGATCCTCGGCCAAACCAAGACCACCCTTCACCCCGCCGGTCTTGGCGCGCGACAGATAGCAGGTCACGCCGTCGACCTTGGGATCATCAAAGGCCTCGACCACGATCCGGTCATTCGGCCCGACGAACTTGAACACCGTCGACACCTGACCGATCTCTTCGGCCGACGCCAGCAGCGGCATCGCCAACAGCAATCCCAACAATCCTTTTGCCACGCGCATTCAGGTATTCCTTCAGACCAGGATCAGGTTATCGCGGTGAACCAGCTCCGGTTCCGCCATGTAACCCAACAGACCGACAATCGCCTCAGACGACTGACCGATGATTTTTTGCGCCTCCAGCGCACTGTAGTTGGCCAGGCCACGGGCAATCTCGCGACCGTCCGGCGCCACGCAAACCACCATCTCGCCGCGACGGAAGCTGCCCTGCACCAATTTGACCCCAACCGGCAGCAAGCTCTTGTTGCCCTGAGACAATGCAGTCACCGCACCCGCATCCAGCACCAGGGTGCCACGGGTTTGCAGATGACCGGCCAGCCACTGCTTGCGCGCCGCCAACATGCCGCGCTCCGGCGACAGCAGGGTGCCGATGCGCTCGCCCGCCTTGAGGCGATCCAGCACACGCTCAAGCCGCCCGCCAACGATGATGGTGTGAGCACCGGAACGGGCCGCCAGACGCGCAGCACGCAATTTGGTCTGCATACCACCACGCCCCAGCGCACCACCGGTGCCACCCGCCACCGCGTCGAGCGCCGGATCATCGGCGCGCGCTTCGTAAATCAGCTGGGCATCCGGATTGTTGCGCGGATCAGCATCGAACATGCCGTCGCGATCCGTCAGGATCACCAGCAAGTCCGCCTCGACCAGGTTCGCCACCAGCGCCGCCAGGGTGTCATTGTCGCCAAAACGGATTTCGTCGGTGACCACGGTGTCATTCTCGTTGATCACCGGGATAACCTTCAGCTCGACCAGCGCACGCAAGGTGCTGCGGGCGTTCAGGTAGCGCTTGCGGTCGGACAAGTCGTCGTGAGTCAGGAGAATCTGCGCGGTATGCCGGCCATGCTTGGCGAAGCTCGACTCCCAGGCCTGCACCAACCCCATCTGGCCGATTGCGGCGGCAGCCTGAAGTTCGTGCATCGCACTGGGTCGCGAGGTCCAGCCCAAACGGCTCATGCCGGCCGCCACCGCCCCGGAGGACACCAGCACCAGCTCGACGCCCGCCTCATGCAAGGCCACCATCTGCTCAACCCAGACACCCATTGCCGCGCGATCCAGGCCTTTGCCGTCCGCCGTCAGCAAAGCGCTGCCGATCTTCACGACCCAACGCTGCGCACCTGTCACCTTGCTCCGCATCATCTTCAACCTTAGCTTGAGGGCAGCGCGACCTAGCACTGCCCGTGACGTTATTCGTGGTTACTCGTGGCCAACAATCGATTTCCAGATACCAAAACGCCGCTCGATTGAGCGGCGCTTAAGTTTATCGCAACGAATCAGTCACGCACGTAAATGATTTCCGGACCGTCTTCGTCATCCACATCTTCTTCATCCCAGTCATCGTCGCCGATGTCGTGGACCGACTTCACGCCGCTGCGACGCAGGGCACGCTTGTCATCCAGCGCCTGCAGTTGCGCGCGAGCTTCGTCTTCGATGCGCTGATCGAGATCAGCCAGCTCTTCCTTGTAGGCCGGGTCATTGGCCAGGCGATCGGCACGATCTTCCATGTAACGCATGATGTCGTGGCACAGACGCTCGGTACCGAGCTTGGAGATGGCCGAGATCACGTAGACCGGACCAGTCCATTCCAGGCGATCAACGATTTCCTTGACGCGAGCATCATGCTCTTCATCAAGGATCTGGTCGCACTTGTTCAGGACCAACCAGCGATCACGCTCCGCCAGGGACGGGCTGAACTTGATCAGCTCGTTGACGATCACTTCAGCGGCATCCGGTGCGCTGGCATCATCCAGCGGCGCCATGTCCACGAGGTGCAGCAGCAGACGCGTACGCGCCAAGTGCTTGAGGAAGCGAATGCCCAGACCAGCACCTTCGGAAGCGCCTTCGATCAAACCCGGAATATCGGCAATGACGAAGCTCTTCCAGCGATCGACGCTGACCACACCCAGGTTCGGCACCAGCGTGGTGAACGGGTAGTCGGCAACTTTCGGCTTGGCAGCCGAAACCGAACGGATAAAGGTACTTTTACCGGCGTTCGGCAAACCCAGCAGACCTACGTCAGCCAGTACTTTCATTTCCAGCTTCAGGTCGCGCTGCTCGCCCGGCTTGCCCGGAGTGGTCTGGCGCGGCGCACGGTTGGTACTGGATTTGAAACGGGTATTGCCCAGACCATGCCAGCCGCCCTGCACCACCATCAATTTCTGACCGGCCTTGGTCAGGTCGCCGATGACTTCCTGAGTCGCGGAGTCGATCACCGTGGTGCCGACCGGAACACGCAGGATCAGGTCTTCACCCTTCTTGCCGGTGCAGTCGGTGCTGCCGCCGTTGGAGCCACGCTCGGCATCGAAGTGCCGGGTGTAACGGTAGTCCACCAGGGTGTTGAGGTTTTCGTCGGCCATCATGTAGATGGAACCGCCGTCACCGCCATCACCGCCGTTCGGGCCACCGTTCTCGATAAATTTTTCCCGACGGAAACTCATGGCGCCATTGCCGCCATCACCAGCCTTTACGCGAATCGATACTTCATCAACAAACTTCATAACAAACGCCTCTCGCCATACGGACGAGCCGAAAAACAATCAAGACATAAGACTCTTGCAAAAATGAGCGCAGCGACCCTGAACCACGATACCTACATCGTACGCCGACAGCCCATACAAACAGCTTTGCAAGAGACTCACCCCACAAACGAAAAAGCCCCGTCGCGAGACAGGGCTTTTCCAGCGATCGCGCAATTAAGCTGCGACTACGCTCACGTAACGACGACCGAAGGCGCCTTTTACTTCGAACTTGATCACGCCTTCGACTTTAGCGAAGAGGGTGTGATCTTTACCCATGCCAACGCCGTAGCCAGCGTGGAATTGGGTGCCGCGCTGACGCACGATGATGTTGCCTGCTTTGATAGCCTGGCCGCCATACATCTTCACGCCAAGGCGTTTGGCTTCTGAGTCGCGACCGTTACGGGTACTACCACCAGCTTTTTTGTGTGCCATGAGTTCAATTCTCCTAGTGAGGAATTAGGCTGTAATTAAGCCTGAATACCGGTGATTTTGATCTCGGTGTACCACTGGCGGTGGCCCATACGCTTCATGTGGTGCTTACGGCGACGGAACTTGATGATGCGGACTTTATCGTGACGACCTTGGGAGATCACTTCAGCCACAACGGTAGCGCCAGCAACAACTGGAGCGCCGATATTCACGTCGTCACCGTTGGCAACCAACAGAACGCGATCAAAGGTAACGGATTCGCCGGTAGCGATTTCCAGTTTTTCGATCTTCAGGTATTCACCTGGGGCGACTTTGTACTGCTTGCCGCCAGTAACGATTACTGCATAAGACATGGTATTTCTCCGATAATCCTGCTCACCCAGCTCTTTATAAGAAGAGGTATTGGCTGGCATGGCTGCATGGGGCTGGAGGCCCGCTTGCAATTGCGTAAGGCAGGTGCTGCCCAGGAAGTTCAGGGTGCGCGATTGTACGCAAGCCACGCTAGCCTTGCAAGAGGCCGTCCATCGCGCCTTGACACCTGCAAGCGTGGGTCCTAGCATGCCGCGCAACCCTTCTGGAGCGACTGTCGCTGATGCAACCCCAAGCTTTCTACCGCGCGGTGGCGGACGATTTTAGCGCCGTCGACGGCATCATCAAGAAGCAGCTGACTTCCCGAGTGCCGCTGGTATCGAAAATCGGCGATTACATTACCTCGGCCGGCGGCAAACGCCTGCGTCCTTTACTGGTGTTGCTGTGTGGCAAGGCCCTGGGCCGCGAAGGCGATGACCTGCGTCTGCTGGCCGCGACCATCGAGTTCCTGCACACCGCCACCCTGCTGCATGACGATGTGGTCGACATGTCCGGCATGCGCCGTGGCCGCTCGACCGCCAACGCCATGTGGGGCAACGCGCCAAGCGTACTGGTCGGTGACTTCCTGTATTCGCGCTCATTCGAAATGATGGTCGAACTTGGCTCGATGCCGGTGATGAAGATCCTTTCGCAAGCCACGCGCATCATCGCCGAAGGCGAAGTATTGCAGCTGTCGAAGGTGCGGGACGTCAGCACCACCGAAGAAACCTACATGGAAGTCATCCGCGGCAAGACCGCGATGCTCTTCGAAGCCTCGACCCACAGCGCCGCCGCCCTGTGCCAGGCCGCGCCGGAACAGGCCGAAGCCCTGCGTACATTCGGTGATCACTTGGGCGTGGCCTTCCAACTGGTCGACGACCTGCTCGACTACAAAGGCGACGCCGAAACCCTGGGCAAGAACGTCGGTGACGATCTGGCCGAAGGCAAGCCGACCCTGCCACTGATCTACACCATGCGCGAAGGTACGCCGGAACAGGCCGCCCTGGTGCGCAAGGCGATCCAGAAAGGCGGAATCGAAGACCTGGAAAGCATCCGCGAAGCCGTGGAAGCCTCGGGCTCGCTGGAGTACACCGCGCAACTGGCACGCGACTATGTGGCACGCGCAATCCAGTGTCTCGAAGCGCTGCCTGCCAGCGAGTACCGCGATGCACTGGTTGAACTGAGCGAGTTCGCGGTCGCGCGTACGCACTGACAACACTGCAAGCCCCCTGTGGGAGCGAGCTTGCTCGCGATTAGGCACTTACATTCAACATCGTTGTTGACTGAAAGGACGCCATCGCGAGCAAGCTCGCTCCCACAGGTTTGTTCCCCACAGGTTTCCCGCGCTGCACCCCTCCCCGCTAAAACCCTATACAATGTACGCTTTTTAGCGATCCTGAATCCAAGGAGCCTTAGTGAGCACGTTGCCACCCTGCCCAAAATGCAATTCCGAATACACCTATGAAGACGGCGCCCAGCTGATCTGCCCCGAGTGCGCCCACGAATGGTCCGCCAGCGGTGAAGCCGAAGCAGTGTCCGATGACACAGTGAAAAAGGATTCGGTCGGCAACGTCCTGCAAGACGGCGACACCATCACCGTGATCAAGGACCTCAAGGTCAAGGGTACGTCTTTGGTGGTCAAGGTCGGCACCAAGGTCAAGAACATCCGCCTGTGCGATGGCGATCACGACATCGACTGCAAGATCGACGGCATCGGCCCGATGAAACTCAAGTCCGAGTTCGTCAGAAAAGTCTGAGCCTGCTGTTATCCATCCCGCGCCTGCCGCGGGATGGCGCCCCCCTCCCCTGCTTCGCCCAGTAATTCCTCGCAATAGCCAAACGCCAGTCCTTTTGACCTGACGCAATCTTTACCCGGAAAAAAGCGTAAACCGCCAATAGGCCCTTGCTATTTGATGAATAAGAATTATTCTCATCAAACCTTCAATGGAGATGAGAACCATGACTTATCTGATCGATGCCTGGCTGGACCGCCCACACCCTTACCTCAGGATCCTGCATCGGGAAACCGGGGAAGTCTGTGCAGTGCTTGAAGAAGAAGCCTTGAGCGAACTGCAGGACCAAGGTGATCTTGACCTCAATGGCCTGAGTTCCAGTGAGCCGGTGGTGCTCAAGGAACTGGTGCGTAATCTGTTTCTGTTCTGCTATGCCCGGGCGTTGCGCCCGCACAGTGAACTGCACCACAAGATCGAAATATGAAAATCACCGCAAGACTCTGTAGGAGCGAGCTTGCTCGCGAAAAACTCAAAGACACCGCGTTCATTCAGAATGGCCGCGTAATCGTTGACGCCCACCGCGAGCAAGCTCGCTCCTACAGGTACAGGTAATCAGCGGGTCTTACAGAACGTCGAGCAGTTCGACGTCGAATACCAGTACGCTGTGCGGCGGAATGCTGCCAACGCCTTGAGCGCCGTATGCCAGCTCGCTCGGCACGTACAGGCGCCATTTGCTACCGGCGTTCATCAGTTGCAGGGCTTCGGTCCAGCCGGCGATCACGCCGCCAACCGGGAATTCCGCAGGCTGGCCGCGCTCGTAGGAGCTGTCGAACACTGTGCCGTCGATCAGGGTGCCGTGGTAATGAGTACGCACGGAGTCTTCACGGGATGGCTTGGCGCCTTCGCCAGCGGTCAGGACTTCGAACTGCAGGCCGGAAGCCAGAGTGGTGATGCCTTCACGCTTGGCGTTTTCAGCCAGGAAGGCCAGGCCTTCGCCAGCAGCCGCTTCAGCCTTGGCTGCAGCTTCGGCCTGCATGATTTCGCGGATGACTTTGAAGCTGGCGGACATTTCTTCCTGACCCACACGGCTTGGTTTGCCGGCGAATGCGTCGGTCAGACCTGCCAGGATCGCGTCCAGGCTTACGCCCGGTGGCGGGTTGTCGCGCAGTTGGTCGCCCAGCTGACGGCCAATACCGTAGCTGACGCGGGTTTCGTCGGTGGACAGATTTACTTCGGACATGACACTGCTCCGCTGTGCGGACGGCTCGGGAACTTGCCATGCGTGCACAGCGCGTCCCGGAGCGCCCGGAACCAAAAGGGCCAGCAGACTAGCACATATGTCATGTCATTGATGAGGGGCCTCAGGCGATCGGCACCTTCAGGCTTTCCTCCACATCGGCAACCAGCCCGCACATCTCGTCATGCACGACCGTGTGCACAAGGTTGAAGTGCAACTTGGGAAAGGAGCGCAGCACATCACGGGCATGCTCCACCGAACGCAGGCTCATCATGTGTCCGTGGGTATCGCTCAATGGATACGCCGCGCCATGCATCCGCGCCTCCAACAGGTAGATGCCCCCCTCCATCGAGATCAGGTTCAGCTCATCGACCTTCCCGGCGACGGCATACGCATTCAACTCATTCAGGGTCATGAGCGCACCTCAGCAGTGGCGAACCAACATACTTACAGGGATAGGCCTCGGCGCATCAAAGCACAAGCCACAAGCGACGCCGCCCGTCTGTTTCATCACGCCCCTCTGTAGGAGCGAGCTCGCTCGCGATGCTTGCCAACGATGACGCGGGAAACCTGACACCCCGCGGCGATCTTGAGTCCATCGCGAGCGGGCTCGCTCCTACAGCAGATGGGTAAATCAGTGCTTGGTGACTTTATCCAGGTAACCCATGGCGAAGGCCGAGACCACGAAGGTCATGTGGATGATCACGTACCACTGCAAATGCTCGGGATCGACGTTCTTGGCGTCCATGAAGATGCGCAGCAGGTGAATGGACGAGATCGCCACGATCGATGCGGCCACCTTCATCTTCAGCGACGAAGAGTCCATGGTGCCCAGCCAGTTGAGCTTTTCCTTGCTGTCGTCGATGTCCAGTTGCGAGACGAAGTTTTCGTAGCCGGAAATCATCACCATCACCAGCAAACCGCCCACCAGGGCCATGTCGATCAGCGACAGCAGTACCAGGATCAAGTCCGATTCGGCCATCGAAAACACGTTCGGGATGACGTGGAAGACTTCCTGGAAGAATTTCAGTGCCAGCGCCAGCAGTCCGAGGGACAGGCCGAAATAGATCGGCGCCAGCAGCCAGCGCGAGGCGTACATTGCATTTTCGATAAAGCGTTCCATTGAATCTCACACGTTGGACTGGAAATGGCGGCGAGTATACCAGCCACCCGTCCATACCCAGAAGCAGCCAGAAACCGTCGAAAAATCCGTCACCTGCGCCTGTGTATCAAAGTTTTTCTGCTAGTGTCCAAATCATTGGCTGCTCAGTGATGTCGGACAGGAAGACTGGAAATGGATGTGCAATTGCCTTTGACGAGTGCCGGAATTTGCCTGGCGCTGCTGCTGAGCGGCTGCTCACCCAGCGAAGAAAAACGCCAGGTCAGCCTCGAAGAAAAAACCGCGCAGTTCGAAAAGTCGCTGGACGCCATTCAGGATCCGAAGCTCAAGGATGCCGTGTCGGAACTGGGCGGCTCACTGCTGCTGCTCGAACGCGCGCAACTCAAGCTCGACAGCAAGCCGGTGGAAACCGAATACGGCGAAGACGCCCTCGCCATGCTCAAGCACTACCCGAGCCCGCAGGCCCTGGTCGACACCTACATCAACGGGTTGTTCGTGCTGCAAAAGGACTCCAGTTCCGACTATCTGATCGATCTGCAGCCAGTGTTTCCCTTCACGTTCAGCGTTCCTGCCGCGTTTTTGTTTCCCCATGGCCTGGAATGGCAGTCGGTCACGCTAAGCAACAAACGAGTGATTCCCTTCCAGCCGGAATGGTCGGAAACCGACCCCGGCATTCAGCTCAGCCCATCGAGCTCCAACCTGACCAACCCCGATGACCTGACCGTGGCCTACCCCTTCATCGAAGGCCTCGACATTGACAGAAAGCAGCAACCGCAACCGGTGAGCCTGCAAGGCAACGTCGAAGTCATCGCGCCACGGCGCCTCTACAGCTTCGACCTGACGAAAAAGGACGTAGGCCAGACCCGCACCAATGACAACCTGAGCGTCACCCTCCTCACATTGACGAACAACTACGCGGAAATCGAATACAACAACAGCACGCCGCTGGCCCCCGAAGTCAGTGAAGCACCGCTCAACCCGCTGATCGTCCAGGCCAGGGACAGCACCGGGCAATTCATCGCGCGCGCCGGTTCAATCAACGAAACCTCGGTACAAATTGCCTTCTATCAGCAGCAACTGGCCAAGATGCAGCAGCAAAAGAGCTGGAGCGAGTCCCTGGAAAAACAGCTCGATGAAGAACAACGCAACTTTGAGAAACAGCAGGCTCGACATTATTCGAAGGTGTACTTCAACGGGACGATCGAAACTCTCGAAGTCAGCATGCTGGATTTTTCCGCCGTCACGGTCACCCGAAAGGACCTCGACCTACCGATCCGGCGCTTCGATGCCTATACCACGGACAAGTCCATCCAGCCCTTGAACCTGTCCGTGGTGGTCTATGACGACCAGGCGGCGGGCTGGCTGAAAGGGGCAACGCTGAGTGAGGATCAGCTGAAAAAGAACGTCAGCATCAGTCAGTCGGTCGACGACCCCAGCGCTGCGCGAATCGAATTCACTCACCTGCGTACCTTCAACGATGAGCTGCTCGGCACATCGTTCAACCCCGGTGAAAGTCCGGTGAGCTTCTTTACCGAAGACACTCGTGGCAATCGCGACGAGCCGATCGAACTGCCGTCAGAGGCGTACCAGATCGATCCCCTGCGCGGCACCATCACTTACGATCTGAATCTGTTTCCACAAACCCCGGCCTATGCGGTGGGCTCGATGCCGTTGTTCCTGGCCACGGTCGACAAGCAAACCGTCGAAGCCCGTCAACTGCCCAAGGGCCTCGCGCTCAAAGACAATGCACTGGTGGTGGACCTGAAGGTATTTCCCGCCCAGGACTGGCGCTTTTTCGCCAAGGACGACAGCGGTAGTTACTTGAAGGAGATTCTATCGGTCAGTCATGGCGCGAGCGCACAGGGGCCGGCGCAGTTTGCCGTGCATTACTTCTACGGACAGCCTACGCGCCTGGAAACCTATCAGCGCACTGATCTCACCACCGTGCAATATGGTTTCGAAGTCAAACTCGACAAGGCCGACATGACGCGCCTTGATCAATAGTGCCACTCAGTGCTCGGGGTGAAACTCGAAGCCGCCCATGTTCCGGCAGCGACCACCGTTGATTTCCCGCAGTTGGGCTTGCAGGTGCAGGCACCAGATTTGTGGATCGTCGGCCAACTCGTAGCCGTGCAGGGTCAGGCTTTCAACGATGGTGTCGAGGATTGATTCAGCGACGAACGGACCGTGGAACGGGCCTTGGGCCTTGATGGCCGAAGGTTGTTCACCGGCCATTCCGGCGGCGAACAGCAGAGTCCACATGCCCGTATCTCCCGCCAATGGACGGATGGCACATTCGATACGGGTCACAAGGCCCAGGCATTGACGGGTGAGGCAGAGGTTGCGCGACATGGCGGCGACCCTCGGTAGATCCGGTGTTCAGCCCCCATGGGAAGGCTGTTTCGATCCTGTGATTACGTCGATATCCTTGAGCAGAGAATAGAAGAAAAGTCTGGCTTGCAGGCCGAGGCAAGACCGAAAGGCGCCGAATGGTCATAGTGTGAATATTGACGTCAGTTCGACGACGCTTTCCAGGGTTCACACAAACAAATGTGGGAGCGGGCTTGCTCGCAAAAGCGTCAAAACATTCAACATTTATGTTGGCTGATTCACCGCATTCGCGAGCAAGCCCGCTCCCACATGGGTTACTGCATCAGGCCGGCTTGGTTTCCGCCAAAGCCTCTTGCGCCAACTCCTTCTCGGCTTCCTTGAGATCATCTTCGCTGATCATTTCCGCGATAACCCTCAGGCGCTCCACGACCCGCGCGTTCACGCTGCCTTCAGGGAACTCGCCATTCTCGTCCGGTTCGCCGGCCGGCTCGCCGACCAGCAGACTCAATGCTTCATCGGCCTGACGGACCGCGTAGACATGGAACTGACCCGCACGCACCGCCGCCAGTACCTTCTCATCGAGCATCAGGGTGGCGACGTTGGCGTGAGGAATGATTGCCCCCTGCTCGCCGGTCAACCCGCGGGCTTCGCACAAACGGAAGAAGCCCTCGATCTTCTCGTTGACTCCGCCGACCGCCTGCACTTCGCCGAACTGGTTGATCGAACCGGTGATGGCAAAGCACTGCTTGAGCGGGGTTTTCGACAAGGCCGAAATGAGGGTGCAGGCCTCGCCCAGGGAAGCACTGTCGCCATCGACATAACCGTAGGATTGCTCCAGGGCGATGCTCGCGGAAATCGCCAGCGGAAACTCCTGAGCGTAACGGCTGCCCAGATAACCGGTAAGGATCATCACGCCTTTGGAGTGAATCGGCTGACCGAGGTTGACCTCGCGCTCGATGTCGACGATACCGCTGCCGCCCGGATACACCGTGGCGGAGATCCGCGCCGGTATACCAAAGGCCGAGTCGCCGACTTCCAGCACCGTCAAGCCATTGCACTTGCCGACCGCCGCGCCCGCGGTGTCGATCAGGATGATCCCGGCCAGCATGTCATCGAGAATCCGCGCTGACACACGACCGGTGCGGGTAGCCTTGGCCTTGAGCGCGCGTTCGATGTGCCCGGAGTCGGTCCTTTCATCGCCGGCCAGATGGCGGATGAAGTCCGCCTCGCTGACCAGTTGGAACAAGTCGCCGATTCGCGCCGACAGGCGCCCCTGGTGCTCCGCAAGACGTGCGCTGTAAGTCGCCAGGCGTGCCACCGCATCGGCGGTCAGCGGTGCCATGCCTTCTTCGGAAGTACGGGTCTTGAGCAACTGGGCGAACTGCTCCAGGCTCTCGTCGACCATCGGGATGTCTTCGTCGAAATCCACCAGGACGCGGAACATCTCCTGGAAGTCCGGATCGAGGTCTTGCAGCGTGTAATACAGCTGACGGGCACCGATGATGACGACTTTGACCTGCAACGGAATGTGTTGCGGAGTCAGGGTCACGGTGGCCAGGCGGCCCAGTTCACCCAGCGGTGATTCCATTTTCAGTTTGCGTGATTGCAGGGCGCGTTTCAGTGCATCCCACACGAACGGCTCGCTGAGCATTTTGTCCGCTTCAAGGATCAGGAAACCGCCATTGGCTCGGTGCAAGGCACCCGGCCGCAGTTGGCGGTAGGTGGTGTAAAGCGCACCCTGATCGGTGCTGTATTCGATCCGGCCAAAAAGGTTTTCGTAGGTCGGGTGCGGCTCGAACACCACCGGCGCACCGCCGCTGGCCGAGTGACCGACCACCAGGCTCGGCGCGTATTGTTCTTCCAGCAACTTGCGGGCGACAGCGTCGGTCTTGCTATCGTCTACCAGCTGCTCGACCACGGACTTGAGCAAGTACACCTGCATCGCCTGCAGATAACCGCATACCGCCGCGTTCTCGGCGTACTTCTCCGACAATGGCGACAACAATGGCTGCAAGGCCAGGGTAATGGTTTCTTCGTTCAGATGACGCAGCTGGTTGCTCGACTCGCGTTTCCATTGCGGCAGGCTGGCGAGCTCTTCGTTCAGGCGCTCCTCCAGTGCCGAAATATCCTCGTGAAAGCGCTCGCGCTCGGCTTCCGGCAACTGGGCGAACTCAGCTTCGTCCAACGCCTTGCCGTCGCTCATCGGGGTGAAGGCGATGTTGCTGGCGTCGCGGTACAGCGCAACTTCCTTTTCCAGCGCCAGACGCTCGATGACGTCCAGGGCCTTGTCGTAGCGCTGGTTGAAGGCGCGGTCGATACTGCTTTTCTTCTGCTGGTAGGACGGATGCTCGAATACTGCCGGAAATGTCGCCAGCAGGTTGTCGATCAAACCGTTGATATCACCAATGAAGTTACCGGCAGTGCCCGACGGCAACTCCAGGGCACGTGGTTCGCGCGGTTCATCGAAGTTGTTGACGTAGACCCAGTCCGCCGGGGTCTGCAGGCGCTTGCCTTCGGCCTTGAGGTAGCGTTTGACGAACGAGAACCGGCCAGTACCGGGCTCGCCCATGACGAATACGTTGTAACCGGGGCGTGGCATGGCCACACCGAACTGCAAGGCTTCGACCGCACGTTCCTGGCCAAGCACACCGCGAAAGGGCTCCAGATCATTGGTGGTAGAGAAGCTGAACTGTTCAGCGGAAAACGGACGGGTCAGCGCTTCGGGCGCTAGACGCAAGCTGGCAGCAACAGGATCAGGCATCGGGCTTCCTTAACAATCAGGCGGGGCAGATGGCAGCATTCTGGCGCCGCCCATGCCCGACTGGCAAGGAGCGCCGCAGGCCTGATCACCGTCAACCGGCCAACCCCAGGCGGGCCGGGCTTGCGCCGCCGTTTTCCATGAATGTTTTGCAAAAAATCACGGAACCCTGTGATCGTGCCTAAACTCCAAACTGCGCGGCTGGACTAATGACCGGCCCACTGGCACCGGAAGGGTCTGCAGGAAAACTCGCCGAGCGGCGATCAGGCAAGGCGAAAGCAGGCGAGGACGCGGAGTGTAGGGGCCTACATGAGCATTCCGAGCCTGCTTTCAACGCAGCATGATCGTCGCGCAGGCAGTTTGCATGCAGAGCCGGGGCCAGACTCCCTTGTCTATTGGTACGCACACAAAGAGAACAAAGCTATGAAACGGATTCTTCTTGGTACTCTCTTCACCGCTGTATCCATCAATGCCATGGCGCAAGCGCCTGGCGGTCCGGATTGCGGTTGGGGCAACATGCTGTTCGAAGGCCAGCGTGGTACTCCAGCTCACTTCCTGGCATCCACCACCAACGGCACCTCCGGCAACGCAACCTTCGGCATGACCTCCGGCACCAACGGTTGCGCAACCAATGCGTCGCTGACCTATGGCGGCAAATCCTGGTTTGCCATGAATGGCATGATGAACGAGCTGTCCGAAGACATGGCCAAGGGTCAGGGCGAAGCGCTGACCACCTATGCCGTGGTACTGGGCGTGGCGCCGGAAGACCGTGCGCACTTCGCTGCCGTCACTCACGAGCACTTCCAGCAGATCTTCAGCAAGGCTGACGTGACCGCAGAAGACGTGCATACCAATACCCTGGCCGTGCTCAAAGCCGACCCTCGTCTGGCCAAGTACGCGACTCAGGCTTAAGCTCGACCCGCCCCGCTTCTTTCGGGAAGCGGGTTTTGTTTTTTGGACCTGCCCCTCTTTGGGTAATGTCGCTGACTGTAGGAGCTGGCTTGCCAGCGATGGTCGTTAACGATCACGCGTGTTTACTGGATAAACACAGCGCCTTTGAAACCATCGCTGGCAAGCCAGCGCCTACAGGCAAACGGCATCCACCTCGTTGGGTCTTTATTTTTTCCTGTTTAAGTTGCCTTCTATGCTCAAACGCCTTGCCTGGCTGGCGCTGTGTGTCTGCGCCCCGCTATCCGCCGCGCCTCACATCGAACCACAACGTTTGCAGCAACTGGCCAACGACCCTTTCTGGATATCCCTGGGCCATTACGAAACCGCCAAGCTCGGCGGCTGGCGCAGCTATGTCAGTGACCGCAAGTTCTTCCTCGCCGCTGACGGCAATGAACATCCGGACCATGAACTGGCGGCGACTGTACAAGCCTTGTACGCCCCGGCCAGTGCCGGTGAAACACACGCTCAATGCGTCTACCCGGCCCGCACCCGCTGGCTGAAAGACCAACTCGGCCTGGCCGGACTGCCGACGCCGGACTGCGCCGGGTTCAAGCAATGGTTCAAGGATGTCTCGCCCGACAGCGCGGTGATGATCTTCCCGGCGGCTTACCTGAACAGCCCGTCCTCGATGTTCGGCCATACCCTGTTGCGCATCGACCAGGCCGAGGTGAAGAGCGACAAGACTTCGCTGCTCAGTTACGCGATCAACTTCGGCGCCTACATCGAGGGCTCGGACAACAGCATCATCTATGCCTGGAAAGGCCTGATGGGCGGCTATCCCGGCCTGTTCGCGATGGTGCCCTATCAGGAAAAGCTCTCGGAATACCGCAGCCTGGAAAACCGCGACCTGTGGGAGTACCGCCTGAACCTGACCCAACAGGAAACCGCGCGCATGGTCGAGCACGTCTGGGAGCTGAAGCAGATCAAGTTCGACTATTTCTTCTTCGACGAAAACTGCTCATACCGCTTGCTGGAACTGCTGCAAGTGGCCCGACCGGGCCTGCGCCTGACCGAGCAATTCCCACTCACCGCCATCCCGACCGACACCGTCAAAGCCGTGAAAGATGCCGGATTGGTGGAATCGATCCAGTATCGTCCGTCCCGGGAGCGCGAGTTGCTCAGCCGCGCCGAGCCGTTGGACCCTGAAGAGCAACAGTGGGTGCTGAAAGTCAGCGCCGATCAGAAACAATTGCAGGACCCGGCGTTCAAGGCGCAAGCCCGCGACCGTCAGGCGCTGATCATCGATGCGGCCTATCGTCTGGAGCGTTACCGCGCCAATGGCCAGGAACGCGACCCGGCACGCGCCCAGCGCAGCTTCGAACTGCTGCGGGCCATCAACCAGAACCCGGCGCCGGAGCTGGATATCCCGCAACCGGGCCTGCCTGAAGACGGTCACGAGTCCCGCACCTGGCAGCTCGGCCTCGGCAGCCGTGGAGATAAAGCCTTTGGCGAGTACGGCTTGCGCATGGCTTATCACGACCTCAACGACAACAACGAAAGCTTTCCCCTTGGTGCGCAGATCGAAATCCTGCAATTGAAACTGCGCCAGTACGAAAGCAATGAATGGCAAGTGCAACAACTGGACCTGGCAACGATTCGCTCCCTGACCCCGCGTAACGAGCTGCTGCAACCGCTGTCATGGCAAGTCACCGGTGGTCTGGAGCGAGTGCCGGGCAAGCACGATGACCAAACCCTGGTCAGCCACGTCAACGGCGGTGGCGGTGGCACCTGGCAACTGGGCGATGACCTGCTCGGATTTGCCCTGGGCACTGTGCGCATCGAGCACAACAACGATTTCGCCGCTTTCATTGCCCCGGCCGCCGGGTTCAACAGTGGTGTGCTGTGGAAAAACCCGCTGGGCAATTTGAGCCTGGAAGCCAAGGGCGACTTTTTCACCAATGGCGAGGTGCGCCGTAGCCTGAGCTTGAATCAGCAATGGGAAATATCCCGCAATCTCGGACTGCGTTTGAGCGCCCGGCGCGAATTCAGCCATTTGGCGACGGCCGAGAACGAAGTGATACTTGAGCTGAAGTGGTATCACTACTGACCTGACACACCACTTACCCTGTGGGAGCGGGCTTGCTCGCGAATGCGATATAGCACTCAACATTGATGCTGGCTGACACGCCCCTTTCGCGAGCAAGCCCGCTCCCACAGGGGTTAAGTGGTATTCGTCAAAACGCCTACACACCTTTCACAACCACCCGACGAATCCACTTCTAGACTTTATCTATGGGTCGCGTATCGGCTTGGGAGAGTGAGATGTGGTGGTATGCGCAGAAGGATCAGGACGCCGCCCGGGCCTATCACTCGCCGTAAGTCGCTTTCAGACATCCAGTGAAACCAAATGCCTGCGACCATGGCCCAAATCCTATACCGGGAGAATTCCATGAGCCGTGCCTTCGTCAATGAAGATAGTGCCGCCGCGCAAGCCGATCAGCCAGTCGAACGGCAGGTCAGCGCGCAGACCAATTACGTCACACCGCAAGGCCTGAACCTGTTGCAGGGAAAAGTCGCCGAACTGCAATCCCTGCACGCCGAACAATCGGCAAAAGGCGAACAGGCCGACAAGCAGCGCCTGGCGGATCTCGAACGTGATTTGCGTTACTTCAAGCAGCGCCTGGGCAGCGCTCAAGTGGTTCCCGCCGCGACTTCGACCGAGAAAGTGCAGATCGGCAGTTGGGTGACCTACGCCGATGAACACGCCACCGAACGCCGGGTACAACTGGTGGGCGAAGATCAGGCCGATGCCGCCCACGGCCTGATCAATTGGAGCTCACCGCTGGGTCGGGCGCTGCTCGGCGCACGACTCAACGACGAAGTGCTGTGGCAGCGCCCCGCCGGGGATCAACTGATTGAAGTGATCCGTATCGAACCGACTTAGACGACGCCTTGGGCCAGCATGGCATCGGCGACTTTGACGAAGCCGGCGATGTTCGCGCCCTTGACGTAGTTGACCCGGCCATTCTCTTCGCCGTAATGCACGCAAGCGTGGTGAATCGACTGCATGATCGCGTGCAGTTTGCTGTCCACTTCGCCACCGGTCCACGCCAGGCGCATGGCGTTCTGCGACATTTCCAGCCCGCTCACCGCCACGCCGCCGGCGTTGGATGCCTTGCCCGGCGCAAACAGAATGTTCGCCTCGATGAACAGGTCCACCGCCTCAAGGGTGGTCGGCATGTTCGCGCCTTCGGCCACGCAGATGCAGCCGTTGCGCAGCAAGGTGCGAGCGGCTTCGGCATCCAGTTCGTTTTGCGTCGCGCACGGCAGCGCGATGTCGCAGCTCAGGCTCCACGGAAGCTCACCTGCGCGGAACTCCAGGCCAAAACGGCCGGCCAGTTCACGGATACGCCCGCGCTGTACGTTCTTCAGTTCCAGCACCGCCAGCCATTGCTCCTCGGTCAAACCGCTTTCGCAATACAGCGTGCCTTCGGAGTCGGACAGCGAAATCACTTTACCGCCCAGGTCCATGACCTTGCGCGCCGCGTATTGCGCGACGTTGCCGGAGCCGGAGATCGCTACGCGTTTACCTTCCACGGCCAGGCCGCGACGCTTGAGCATTTCTTCGGCGAAGTACACGCAACCGAAACCGGTGGCTTCCGGGCGAATCAGGCTGCCGCCGTAACTTGGGCCTTTGCCGGTCAGCACGCTTGTGAACTGGTTGCTCAGGCGCTTGTACTGGCCGAACAGGAAACCGATTTCCCGCGCGCCGACACCGATATCACCGGCCGGTACGTCAACGTCGGCGCCGATGTGGCGGTACAGCTCGCTCATGAAGGCCTGGCAGAAGCGCATGACTTCCGCATCACTTTTACCTTTCGGATCAAAGTCCGACCCACCCTTGCCGCCGCCCATGGGCAGCGAGGTCAGGGAGTTTTTGAAGGTTTGCTCGAACGCGAGGAATTTCAGGACGCCCATGTTCACCGACGGGTGGAAACGCAGGCCCCCCTTGTACGGGCCGATCGCGCTGTTCATCTGGATGCGGAAACCACGATTGACCTGGACCTTGCCCTGATCGTCGACCCACGACACGCGAAACACCACCGCCCGCTCCGGCTCGCAGATGCGCTCCAGGATGCCGGAGGTCAGGTAATGCGGATTGGCTTCAAGAAACGGCCACAGGGTACGCAGGACTTCTTCGACAGCCTGGTGAAATTCGGGTTGGTCCGGGTCGCGTTTTTTCAGGCGCGCAAGGAAGGATTCGACGGATTCGATCATGGAAAAGTCTCGGCAAATTTATTGTCGTTGGAGGAGATTGAGCCGGACTGTAACAAACGATTCACGCACAGGAACAGAGCAGAATGTCGCATTCATGAAATTAAATGGTGCACAGGATATAAATAAGTCCGTTTTTTGGACTCATTCTGCACCTGAATAGGGATTCACCATTCGAGCAATGCACCATCAGTAACACCGCCTTCGCGAGCAAGCCCGCTCCCACAGGGGATCTTCTGCTGAATTGAGATTTGGCCCTTCACAAAACCCTGTGGGAGCGAGCTTGCTCGCGATGAATGCGCCGCGGTATCACTGAAAAAACGCGCAAAAAAAAACGGAGCCCGAAGGCTCCGCTCTTTATGCAACCAACCCGAAATCAGGCCAGTTTCTTGTGACGTACACGATGCGGCTGGGCAGCTGCTTCGCCGAGACGCTTTTTGCGATCAGCTTCGTATTCGCTGTAGTTACCTTCGAAGAACACCGCTTGCGAGTCGTCTTCGTACGCCAGGATGTGCGTCGCGACGCGGTCAAGGAACCACCGGTCGTGGGAGATCACAATGGCGGCGCCCGGGAAGTCCAGCAAGGCCTCTTCCAGGGAGCGCAGGGTTTCGACGTCGAGGTCGTTGGACGGTTCGTCGAGCAGCAGGACGTTGCCGCCCTCTTTCAGGGTCAGGGCCAGGTGCAAGCGACCGCGCTCACCACCGGACAGGTCCTTGACGAACTTCTGCTGATCGCCGCCCTTGAAGTTGAAGCGACCGACATAGGTACGCGACGGGATCTCGTAGTTGCCGATGCGGATCTGGTCGGAACCGTCGGAGATCTGCTGGAACACGGTCTTGCTGCCGTCCAGGTCCTCACGGCTCTGATCCACACAAGCCAGCTGCACGGTTTCACCGACTTCGATGCTGCCCGAATCCGGCGTTTCCTTGCCCATCAGCATGCGGAACAGGGTCGACTTACCGGCACCGTTACCGCCGATCACGCCGACGATGGCACCTTTAGGCATGGAGAACGACAGGTTGTCGATCAGCACGCGATCGCCATAGCCCTTGGTGACGTTCTTGAATTCGATGACCTTGTCGCCCAGGCGTGGACCGGCCGGGATGTAGATCTCGTTGGTTTCGCTGCGCTTCTGGAATTCCTGCGACTGCATTTCTTCGAAGCGTTGCAGACGAGCCTTGGATTTCGACTGGCGGGCCTTGGCGCCTTTGCGCACCCACTCCAGTTCTTCCTTCATGGCTTTTTCGTGAGCCGACTGCTGCTTGGATTCGGCAGCCAGACGATCGGACTTGGCTTCCAGCCAACCCGAATAGTTACCCTCGTAAGGAATGCCCGCGCCGCGGTCGAGTTCCAGAATCCAGCCGGCAACGTTGTCCAGGAAGTAACGGTCGTGCGTGATCGCGACCACGGTGCCCGGGAAGTCGTGCAGGAAGTGCTCCAGCCAGGCGACGGAATCGGCGTCCAGGTGGTTGGTCGGTTCGTCGAGCAGCAGCATGTCCGGTGCCGACAGCAGCAGACGGCACAGCGCCACACGGCGTTTTTCACCACCGGAGAGGACTTCAACCTTGGCATCCCACGCAGGCAGACGCAGTGCATCGGCGGCGACTTCCAGCTGACGCTCCAGGTTATGGCCGTCGCTGGCCTGCAGGATCGCTTCGAGCTTGGCCTGTTCGGCAGCCAGCTTGTCGAAGTCGGCATCCGGATCGGCGTAGGCGGCGTAGACCTCGTCCAGGCGTGCCTGGGCGTCCTTGATCACGCTGACCGCTTCCTCGACCACTTCACGCACGGTCTTGGTCGGATCCAGTTGTGGTTCCTGGGGCAGGTAGCCGATGTTCAGCTCCGGCATCGGACGGGCTTCGCCCTCGAACTCGGTGTCGACGCCAGCCATGATTTTCAGCAGCGTGGATTTACCCGAACCGTTGAGGCCGAGCACGCCGATCTTGGCGCCGGGGAAGAACGACAGAGAAATGTTTTTCAGGATTTCCCGCTTCGGCGGAACAACTTTGCCCAGCCGATGCATGGTGAATACGTATTGAGCCATGGAGAACCTAGGGTCAGTGACTGATGAATGATTGGAGCGCAGGCAATGCCCGGCCAGACTGTGCGCGTCGCCCGCTTGAGGAGATCAAGACGTGCGCGCTGAAAAAAGTCTGAGTCTAGGAGCTGGAACGCTCCCGCGTAACCCGCAAAGCTACCTTAATGACCGGTGGCAGTCCAGCCGACGGACAGGGGCTGGCACTTCGCCACAACTCAAGGCATGCTAGCCGCCCTTCGGGCGTCCGGCTTATAGTGCATGTCGCGCCAGTCCAGCCAAACCGCAGGATTACAGCTTGTCCATTGCCCCTCCGCCTCCGATTTCCAGTGCGCCGGCCACAGTGCTCGGCTCCCCCCTGCGCGGGACTTTGAAGGGCACCTTGGCGACACTCGTATTATTGCTGCTGGCCCTGCTGTTCTGGCAGTTGCTCGACCAGTTGCGCGAAACCCAGAAGAACCAGCGTCAGTACACCATCGACTACACCGCCGATCTGGCCGCGCAGGTCAGCCTGAACATGACGCTCAACGCGCAGATCGCCCTCAACCTGTTGCCGATCGTCGAGCAACCGCAAGGCGCCAATGAACTGCAGGCCCTGTTGCGCAAGCTGCAACAGTCACTGCCTGATCTGCGCAGCCTGGCGTTGCTCAGCCCCTCGGGAAGAGTCATCAGTGACAGCGCTCCCGACAGCGATGACAACAACTACCTGGGTGAACTGGTACGCCGCAGCCACGCCCAGGCGCACTACTTCAGCAACGCCACCGACGGTTCCGTTGTGCATTTACTGTTGCATCAGGCCAGCGGCAGTTCCCGAGGCTATTGGGTCCTGCGCCTGACGCCCACCTTCTTTTCGTCCCTGACCAAGCAACGCGAGGCCGGCGGCCGCCCGTTGTGGCTGGTGGAGAACCGCATCAACCATCAGATCATCAGTCGCGACGAAGCGCTGCCCTCGGTCAATCCGGGCACGCTGACCGAGGACGATGTCGCCAACAGCGTGCTGACGGTTCCGCTGAGCAGCAGCGATTGGCAATTGCGCGGCCTGTTCGACCGTCAGCGCGTGCTGGAAGAGCTGCTGCCGGCGTTCATCGGCAAATGTCTGCTGGGCCTGGCGTTTTCCATGCTGCCGTTCCTCGCCTTGCTGAACACGCGCCGGCGTCAGCGCCAGTTGAATGAAGGCCGCCGGCGTTACCAGGACATTTTCGAAGGCACCGGCGTGGCCTTGTGCGTCCTCGATATGTCCGGGCTCAAGGTCTTTTTCGACAAGGCACAACTGCAGGGCAGTGAGCAACTGCAAGCGTGGCTGGCGATCCCGGAGCAACGCCGGCCATTGCTCAAGGAACTGCGGATCACCGAGGTCAACCAGGTGGCGTTGCAACTGCTTAATGTCGATAGCGCCGACCAAGCCTGGAAACTGCTGATCGACGGTAATCCGCAGGACGGCACCGCCATCGGCAACCAGATGCTCGACGCGATGCTCAACCAACAGCAACAGCTTGAGCTGGAAATCAAGCTGCAGGACGCCAGCGGCCGCGTCCAGCACCTGTGGCTGGTGCTGTGCCTGCCGCAAACCCCGGACGACTATAATGCAGTGATCCTGAGCATCACTGACATCACCAGTCGCAAGCTCATCGAGCTGTCGCTGCAGGAGCGCGAAGGGTTCTGGTCGGATGTGGTGCGCACCGTGCCGGATCATCTGTATGTGCAGGATGTGATCAGCCAGCGCATGATCTACAGCAACCACCATCTGGGCCAGACCCTGGGTTACAACCGCACCGAACTGCACCAGATGGGCGAATACTTCTGGGAAATCCTCCTGCATCCCGAAGACGCCGACTATTACCACCGCTCTCGCCAGATCCAGCGCCAGGCCGGTTATCGCCAGTTGATGCAGTGCCAGTTGCGTTTCCGCCATCGGGACGGCCAGTGGCGACGCTTCGAGATTCGCGAGCAGGCACTGGCGCGGGACAAGGACGACCAGGTCACGCGGATCATCGGTGTAGCCAAGGACATCACCGACCAGATCGAAGCCAGCGAATCGCTGCGCGACAGCGAGCAGCGCTACCGCATGCTTGCCGAAAGCATCAGCGACGTGATCTTCTCCACCGACAGCCGCCTTAACCTCAATTACGTCAGCCCTTCGGTACTAGCAGTGCTGGGCTACGACGCCGAGTGGATTTTCCAGAATGGCTGGCAATCGACCATCGCCAACCCGCAACAGCTGACCGGCATCTACCACCTGATGGACCGGGTCAGCAAAGCGCTGGATCAACCGGACCAACTGGCGCTGTTGCGCAGCCAGGTGCAAACCCAACTGTTCCTGTTCGACTGCCTGCGGGCCGACGGGCGCAAGATCCCGATCGAACTGCGCCTGGTATTGGTCTGGGACGAACACGGTACGTTCGAAGGCGTGCTCGGCGTCGGCCGCGACATCAGTCAGCAACGCCGGGCCGAAAAAGATCTGCGCATGGCCGCCACGGTATTCGAACACTCGACCTCGGCGATCCTGATCACCGACCCGGCCGGCTACATCGTCCAGGCCAACGAAGCCTTCAGTCGTGTCAGCGGTTACGCCGTGGAGCAGGTCCTCGACCAACTGCCGAACATGCTGACCGTCGACGACCAGCAAGAAGCCCATCTGCGTTACGTGCTCAAGCAATTGGGCCAGCACAGCACCTGGGAAGGCGAAGTCTGGCTCAAGCGTCGCAACGGCGAGCACTACCCGGCCTGGGTCGGGATCACCGCCGTACTCGACGACGAAGGCGACCTGGCCAGTTATGTGTGTTTCTTCAGCGACATCAGCGAGCGCAAGGCCAGCGAGCAACGGATTCATCGCCTCGCCTACTACGACGCCCTGACCCACCTGCCCAACCGTTCACTGTTCCAGGATCGCCTGCACACGGCACTGCAATCGGCCGAACGGCAGAAGTCGTGGGTGGTGCTGATGTTCCTCGACCTCGACCGTTTCAAGCCGATCAACGACTCCCTGGGCCACGCCGCCGGCGACCGCATGCTCAAGGAAATGGCCACGCGCCTGCTCGGTTGCGTCGACGATGACGACACCGTGGCGCGCATGGGCGGTGACGAATTCACCTTGCTCCTGCAACCGCGAGCCAACCGTGAAATCGCCCTGAACCGGGCGATCCATGTGGCCGAACAGATTCTCGCCAGCCTGGTGAAACCATTCGTGCTCGAAGGCCGCGAGTTCTTCGTCACGGCCAGTATCGGCATCGCCCTGAGTCCGCAGGACGGCAACGAACTCAGCCAGTTGATGAAGAATGCCGACACTGCGATGTACCACGCCAAGGAGCGTGGCAAGAACAACTTCCAGTTCTATCAGGCGGACATGAACGCCAGCGCGCTGGAACGTCTGGAGCTGGAAAGCGACTTGCGCCATGCCCTGGAACAGAACGAATTCGTGCTGTATTACCAGCCGCAGTTCAGCGGTGACGGCAAGCGCCTGACCGGTGCCGAGGCACTGTTGCGCTGGCGTCATCCACGCCGCGGGCTGGTGCCGCCGGGGGATTTCATTCCGGTGCTAGAAGAGCTCGGGCTGGTGGTGGATGTCGGCGACTGGGTGATCAGCGAAGCCTGCCGTCAACTCAAGGCCTGGCATCAGGCCAGGGTACGGGTGCCGAAGGTGTCGGTGAACATCTCGGCGCGACAGTTCTCCGACGGCCAGCTCGGTACGCGTATCGCCACCATCCTCAAGGAAACCGGCCTGCCGCCGGCGTGCCTGGAACTGGAACTGACCGAAAGTATCCTGATGCGCGAAGTCAGCGAGGCGATGCAGATCCTCGACGGCCTGAAAAACCTCGGCCTGAGCATTGCGGTCGACGATTTCGGTACCGGTTACTCATCGCTCAACTACCTCAAGCAGTTCCCGATCGACGTTCTGAAGATCGACCGCACCTTTGTCGATGGCCTGCCCAGCGGCGAGCAGGATGCACAAATTGCCCGGGCAATCATTGCCATGGCCCACAGCCTCAACCTGGCGGTGATCGCCGAAGGCGTGGAGACCCATGAGCAGCTGGATTTCCTGAGGGAGCACGGTTGCGACGAGGTACAGGGTTATCTGTTCGGTCGGCCGATGCCGGCGGGCCGGTTCGAAGGGCAGTTCAGCAATGATGCCCTGTTCATGTTCGATTGAGATTTGCGGCGCGGCAACTGGCCTCATCGCGAGCAAGCTCGCTCCCACAGTGGATCTACAGTGTTCGCACACTTTGTGTACACCCGAGAGCCCTGTGGGAGCGGGCTTGCTCGCGAAGAGGCCGGCACGATCACCGCTAATCCCCGCATGAACACCACTTGTCTGCGACATGATGCCGTTTCATATGCCATCTAAAACCCATTAGGTTAGAATGCCCCCCTTTTCCGCCCCCGATCCTTGAGGACCGCCATGTTCAGCCGTGATTTGACTATTGCCAAGTACGACGCCGATCTCTTTGCCGCCATGGAGCAAGAAGCTCAGCGCCAGGAAGAGCACATTGAGCTGATCGCTTCGGAAAACTACACCAGCCCTGCGGTGATGGAAGCTCAAGGCTCGGTACTGACCAACAAGTACGCCGAAGGTTACCCGGGCAAGCGCTACTACGGTGGTTGCGAGTACGTAGACATCGTCGAGCAGCTGGCTATCGACCGCGCCAAAGAGCTGTTCGGCGCCGACTACGCCAACGTTCAGCCGCACGCAGGCTCGCAAGCCAACAGCGCCGTTTACCTGGCCCTGCTGTCGGCCGGCGACACCATCCTGGGCATGAGCCTGGCCCACGGTGGTCACCTGACTCACGGTGCCAGCGTTTCGTCCTCCGGCAAGCTGTACAACGCCATCCAGTACGGCATCGACGCCAACGGTCTGATCGACTACGACGAAGTCGAACGCCTGGCCGTTGAGCACAAGCCAAAAATGATCGTGGCCGGTTTCTCTGCCTATTCGCAGATCCTCGACTTCCCTCGCTTCCGTGCAATCGCCGACAAGGTAGGTGCCTACCTGTTCGTCGACATGGCCCACGTGGCCGGCCTGGTTGCCGCTGGCGTCTACCCGAACCCGGTTCCATTCGCTGACGTGGTGACCACCACCACCCACAAGACCCTGCGTGGTCCACGTGGCGGCCTGATCCTGGCTCGCGCCAACGCCGACATCGAGAAGAAGCTGAACTCCGCGGTATTCCCGGGCGCCCAGGGCGGTCCACTGGAGCACGTGATCGCGGCCAAGGCGATCTGCTTCAAGGAAGCGCTGCAGCCTGAGTTCAAGGCTTACCAGCAACAAGTGGTGAAGAACGCCCAGGCCATGGCCGGCGTGTTCATCGAGCGCGGCTTCGACGTAGTGTCGGGCGGTACTCAGAACCACCTGTTCCTGCTGTCGCTGATCAAGCAGGAAATTTCCGGTAAAGACGCCGATGCCGCTCTGGGCAAAGCGTTCATCACCGTGAACAAGAACTCCGTGCCAAACGACCCACGCTCCCCGTTCGTCACCTCCGGCCTGCGCTTCGGCACCCCGGCTGTGACCACTCGTGGCTTCAAGGAAGCTGAGTGCAAGGAACTGGCCGGCTGGATCTGCGACATCCTGGCTGACCTGAACAACGAAGCGGTGATCGATACCGTTCGTGAGAAGGTCAAGGCTATCTGCAAGAAGCTGCCGGTATACGGTGCTTAATCAGCCCCGCTAAACCGCAGTCATAAGAAACCGGCCAGAGATGGCCGGTTTTTTTTGCTTGCGACATTTACAAACAGTGCGAACCAACAAATCGACAACCGTTGTTACCAGCGATCAAAGTTCATCACCAGACACTTCCACCTCCAACTTCCTGCAACACACACAACACCAAAACACTATCAAAAATGCTTAATCTGAACCCTGCATCAAAGCACAACCCTTCACACTCAAATAGCAGGCTTCATAATGAGCAACTCTATTGAAAAGTCCTTTATCGCTACGCTTAGAATGTTCGATCACAAACTTAACTTTCTTGAACTGCTTCATGAAAAACCGGCACTGGCCACTGTACATATGTTCAGCGGAGGATTCTTTACCGGCAAACCGCAAACCCTTGATCACTCTCGCCTGCTCGGCATCCGCCCCAACGAGCAAGGCGGTTCGGTCCACCCACTGAAGCTGCATTTTCGGTACACGGCCAATGGCTATGTACTGTCCATAAAAAACTCGGGAGAGTATTACAACAAGCTTATAAGCGAAAGTTGGCTTAATGTTTTGGGCGCGGTAGATTCAGACGATGACGATCCGACAACCTTCACCCTTATTGACCACAAAAACAGACCGATAACCCTGGATAATATTACTCCCACTCACATACCTGTTTCGCTTGTAACTGAAGATAATAAATATGTGGGCGGCCAAACTTTTAGAGGCTCGCCATATGTTTACCTTGCCCGCACGGAGGAACGCTCAAAAATAACTTTCATTCTGAGCATTCTTGAAAGAAAAGCACCTCATACAAAGTCCTGAAAAACACCTTGAAAGTAAACCCATGAGGCTGACATCAGGTGGAGCACCCCGGACAAAAAAATCGGCATCCATTGCCGATTTTTTTTGTTCGCAAAACCGCTCAAGATCGGGGCCCGGCGAACAACTGGTAAGACCGGTCATGCCAATTTTCGTTTTTTTGCTTGCGGATAGCCAAAAACACACCATAGACTGAGCCTGCACTGGACATACCGGTAAGACCACAATAATTAAGTCCTGAATCTGATGTGCTCCGCACACGGCAGCCAGGACGCCGACCAGGATTCCTCCCATGCTCAGATGGTGCTCGCGTTCAATCTTCCTCCAAGTGGTTCTCGGACTGGTGCTCGGCATCGTCTGTGGGCTGACCCTTCCCGAATACTCCGCTCAGCTCAAACCGCTCGGTGACGGTTTTATCAAGCTGATCAAAATGCTCATTGGCTTGATTGTGTTTTGCGTAGTGGTCAGCGGCATCAGCGGTGCCGGCGACCTGAAGAAGGTCGGCCGTATCGGCCTCAAATCGGTGATCTACTTTGAAGTGCTGACCACCATCGCCCTGGTGATCGGTCTGGTGTTCGCCTTCAGCACCGGCATCGGCAGCGGCGCGAACATTCACCTGGAGCAGCTTTCCGCAGCCGACATGGGCGACATTGCCCAGCGCGGCCAGCACATGCACACCACCACACAGTTCCTGATGGACCTGATCCCGACGTCGGTGATCGGTGCCTTTGCCGATAACAACATCCTGCAGGTCCTGCTGTTCTCCGTGCTGTTCGGCAGTGCACTGAATCTGGTGGGCGAGGCGGCATCGGGTATTTCGCGGCTGATCAATGAACTCAGCCACGTGATTTTCCGCATCATGGGCATGATCGTGCGACTGGCACCGATCGGTGTATTCGGTGCGATCGCCTTCACCACCAGTAAATATGGCCTGGACTCGCTGCAACACCTGGGCAGCCTGGTCGGCCTCTTCTACCTGACCTGTGTGGCCTTCGTGGCCCTGATTCTCGGCCTGGTGATGCGCCTCTCCGGCTTGAAGATGTGGCCATTGCTCAAGTACCTGCGCGAAGAGTTGCTGATCGTCATGGGCACTGCTTCGTCCGACGCCGTGCTGCCACAAATCATGCGCAAGCTCGAACATCTGGGCATCGGCAGTTCGACGGTGGGGCTGGTGATTCCAACGGGTTACTCGTTCAACCTCGACGGTTTCTCGATCTACCTGACCCTGGCCATCGTGTTCATCGCCAACGCCACCGGCACGCCGTTGGCCATGACTGACCTGCTGACCATTTTGCTGGTGTCGCTGATCACCTCCAAAGGTGCCCACGGGATTCCCGGATCGGCACTGGTGATTCTGGCGGCAACCTTGACGGCGATCCCGGCGATTCCGGTGGTCGGTCTGGTGTTGGTGCTCGCGGTGGACTGGTTCATGGGCATCGGCCGCGCGCTGACCAACCTGATCGGCAATTGTGTCGCCACCGTGGCCATCGCCCGCTGGGAGAAGGACATCGATATCCAGCGTGCGAACAAGGTGCTTTCCGGCCAGATGGGTTATACCTTCCAGCCGAAAAAACCGGTCGCGCCGGCGCATCAGCAGGAGTTTTGAATCATGTGGGAGCCCGCCAGATGGCGGGTTCCCCTGCCTTTATCCATGGAGCACACAGTGATTACCACCTCAACGGTCGTCAATTCAGTCGTAGAAAAACTTCGGGCCGCACTGGCCCGTGGTCAGTGGCGCTCCGGCGAAATGCTGCCGGGGCAACGCGAGCTGGCCGAACAACTGGGTATCAGCCGCCCAAGCCTGCGTGAAGCGGTCATCGTCCTGGAAACCCTTGGCCTGGTGCGTTCGATGCCGGGCAAAGGCGTCGTCGTACTTGAGGCCAGTCTCAGCGATGAGCAGCCCTACGACAGCGCGGTGGCCGCCGCGAGCCTGGAAGACGTGCTGCAACTGCGCTACACCCTGGAGCCATTCATCGTCGGCCTCGTGGCGCAGTCGATCAGCAGCAAGGAAGTCGGGCAACTGCGCCTGACCCTGATGGACATGCGTGAAGCCCTGGAGGCCAATGACAGTGAAGCCGGCGTAAGCGCCTACATCGCGTTCCACGAAGAGCTGTTCACGCTGACGTCAAACCCGATCTTCCAGAGCGTGGTCCAGCAAACCAGCAATGCCCTCAAGCAAAGCGCCGAAGTGTTGCGCAACTCCCCGGAGCATCTGGCTGAACGCCTTGAAGAAAACGAAGCCGTGGTGCGGGCGATCCGCAGCAAGAACAGCGCCCAGGCCAGCGCCGAGATGCGTCGGCACATTTTGCGCGAAGGCCAGCGCATGGGCATCGAACTGAACATCCCGGAAGACAACCTCGGCAGTTGAAACCTCTTCGATCTGGAGATTGGCCATGAACAGCTTCGCTTCGCCACAAACGCTCGCTACCCTGCCCGTCCGCCCTTCGGTGGATGATCTGTATTCGCGGGTCCTCGATGCCATTTTCGAGCAGCGTATCCATTCAGCCAGTCGCTTTACCGAAGAAAGCCTGGCGCAGATGTTCGGTGCAAGGCGCAGCGACATGCGTGATGTGCTGACGCGACTGTCCCACCAGCAAATCATCATTCTTCGAGTCAACCATCGTCCCCGCGTCGCCGAACTTGATGCCGAGCAGACCCGGCAGACACTGCATGCCCGGCGTCTGGCCGAGATCATGCTGGTACGGCTGGCGTGTCAGCGGCCATGCGCGCAAGACTTGAAGCGCCTGCGGACACTGGTCGATAACGAGCGTCAATGCGCCGAGCGTGGCCAGGCGATTCGTTTGTCGGGAGAGTTTCATTTGCAGTTGGCCGAAATGGCTGGAAATGCACCGCTGGCGCATTTTCTTGGCAGCCTGGTGCCGCTAACGTCATTGGCGATTGCGCAGTGTGAGGAGCAGACGCACAGTTTTTGCGCGTGGCAGGAGCATTTGGCGATTGTTGATGCTGTTGAACGTGGAAATGCTGCGACAGCGGTCATGCTGATAAACCGGCATCTGGATCATCTGGAGCAGACACTGCTCAATACACCCCGTGAACATTGTGTTGCCGGCTAGATCGCATCGCGGGCAAGCCCGCTCCCACAGTGTTCGAGGCCAAGCACAGACTTTGTGTTCAACCAGAAACCTGTGGGAGCCGGGCTTGCCCGCGATGGCGTCCTCACAGACGCCATAAAACTTCAGACCGCCGCCACCCGCGCAAATCCCTCGCGAATCTTTTCCTCCGGCAAGTCATCGGCAATGAACACGATCACGCTCTCGCGCACTTCGTCTTCAGCCCACTCGGTATCCCAGTCGAAACCATAAAGTTTCAGCACCCCCTGAAACACCATGCGACGCGATTCGCCGAGGATGTTCAACACGCCTTTGTAGCGCAGCAACTGCTTGCCATGCTCCTCCAGCAACTCGTTCATGAACTCGCTGAGCTTGTCGATATCCAGCGCTTTTTCAGTGCGCAGCACCAGGCTGGAAATGCGGTCGATGGACGGGGCCTGGCTGACCGGGCGCAAACTCACGCCGCCGCCGAGGTCGGCATTGAGGTTGAAGCCGCGCACGTCGAGCAATTCGGCCAGGTCGATCTTTCCATGGTCAACCACCCGGATCGGGGCGCGTCGGTTGATACGGGTCAGGCGCTCGCTCAACGCGGTGAAGGTCGCTTCATCCACCAGGTCACGCTTGCTCACCAGCAAGCGGTCGGCGAAACCGATCTGCGCCTGGGCGATGGTCTGGGTCAGGTGCAAGTCGGCATGTGCAGCGTCGACCAGGGTGATGATGCCGTCGAGGATATAGCGCTCGCGCAACTCTTCGTCGATGAAAAAGGTTTGTGCCACGGGCGCCGGGTCGGCCAGGCCGGTGCATTCGATCACCAGGCGGTCGAAGGCGATGTCGCCCTGGTCCAGACGCTCGAGCAACAGATAAAGCGCTTTGGTCAGGTCCGTGTGGATGGTGCAGCAAACGCAGCCGTTGGACAGTGTCATCACTTGTACCGGCTCATCGCCCAACAACTGGGTATCGATACCGGCATCGCTGAATTCATTCTCGATCACGGCGATTTTCAGGCCGTGCTCGGCCTTGAGCAGGTGACGCAACAAAGTGGTCTTGCCGGCGCCGAGGAAGCCGCTGAGGATTGTGACCGGGATGGGAGAGGACAAACTGGATCTCCTTTTTCACACAGTGAAAAAACAACACAAAACAAATGTGGGAGCGAGCTTACTCGCGATAGAGGCTTAACATTCAACATCACTGTTGATTGACAGTCCGCCATCGCGAGCAAGCTCGCTCCCACAGGTATGGCTGTTAATCCGACAACCGGATCAACAGCACTTCGGCCCACCCTTGCCACCGTAACGGGCTTCCTGACGCTCCCGAAAGAACATCTCATAGCTCATCACCGGTTTGTCCGGGTGCTTGGTCTGCATATGCTCGACGTAGTTGTCGTAGTCGGGCATGCCGACCATCAGGCGCGCGGCCTGACCGAGGTATTTACCGAGGCGACTCAAGTCATTGAACATGCTGCAATCCTCTGGTTACGCATCCGGCAGCGCCTGGAATGGCGATTCTTTGTCCGTACGTTCCTTTTTACCCCAGGCAGCAATGCCGACCTTGAGTGCATAGAACAGGATGCTGAATACCACGAACAGGAACAGCGCAGTCAGCGTTGCGTTGGTGTAGGCGTTGAAGATCACGTGCTGCATCTGGGTGATGTCCTTGGCCGGGGCGAGGATCTGGCCGTTGGCCAAGGCATCGCTGTATTTCTTCGCAAGGGCCAGAAAGCCGATCGCCGGGTTGGCGTCGAACAGCTTGATGAAGCCCGCCGTCGTGGTGCAGATCAACAGCCATACCGCCGGCAACATGGTGACCCAAACATAACGCTGGCGTTTCATCTTGATCAGTACCACGGTGCCGAGCATCAGCGCGATACCGGCCAGCATCTGGTTGGAGATACCGAACAGTGGCCACAGGGTATTGATGCCGCCCAATGGATCGATCACACCCTGGTACAGCAACCAGCCCCACATCGCCACGCAGCCGGCGGTGGCGATCAGGTTGGCGGTCCAGGATTCGGTGCGTTTGAGCGCCGGGACGAAGGAGCCGAGCAAGTCCTGGAGCATGAAGCGCCCGGCACGGGTACCGGCGTCGACTGCGGTGAGGATGAACAGCGCTTCGAACAGGATCGCGAAGTGGTACCAGAACGCCATGGTGTTCTCGCCCGGCAGAACACTGTGCAGGATCTGCGCGATCCCGACCGCCAGGGTCGGCGCACCACCGGCACGGGCCAGGATAGTGGTTTCACCAATGTCGTGGGCCACCGCTTGCAGTGCTTCCGGGGTAATCGCAAAGCCCCAGTTGCTGACGGCTGTCGCAACGGCCACCACATCACCGCCGACTACGGCCGCCGGGCTGTTCATGGCGAAGTACACGCCAGGCTCGATCACGGAAGCGGCAACCATGGCCATGATCGCTACGAACGATTCCATCAGCATGCCGCCGTAACCGATGTAGCGAGCGTTGGTTTCGTTATCCAGCAGCTTCGGCGTGGTGCCGGAGGAAATCAGCGCGTGGAAACCCGACACCGCGCCACAGGCGATAGTGATGAACAGGAACGGGAACAGACCGCCCTTCCATACCGGGCCGGTGCCGTCGACGAACTGGGTCAGGGCCGGCATTTTCAGCTCGGGCATGGTCACCAGGATGCCGATGGCCAGGGCAACGATGGTGCCGATTTTCAGGAAGGTAGACAGATAGTCACGAGGCGCCAGGATCAACCACACCGGCAATACCGCCGCCACAAAACCGTAACCGATCAGCATCCAGGTGATCTGGATACCGGTAAAGCTGAAGGCCTTGGCCCACACCGGATCCGCGGCGATCTGCCCGCCGAGCCAGATCGAGCCCAGCAACAGCAATACGCCGATCACCGAGATTTCACCAATGCGACCCGGGCGGATGTAGCGCATGTAGATGCCCATGAACATCGCGATCGGGATGGTCGCCATCACCGTGAAAATGCCCCAAGGGCTCTCGGCCAGGGCCTTCACCACGATCAGCGCCAGCACCGCGAGGATGATGATCATGATCAGGAAGCAGCCGAACAGTGCGATGGTGCCGGGGATGCGGCCCATTTCCTCACGGACCATGTCGCCCAGGGAACGACCGTTGCGGCGGGTGGACATGAACAGGACCATGAAGTCCTGCACCGCACCGGCCAGCACCACGCCGGCGATCAGCCACAGCGTGCCGGGCAGGTAGCCCATCTGCGCCGCCAACACCGGACCGACCAAAGGCCCCGCGCCGGCAATGGCCGCGAAGTGGTGACCAAAAAGAATGTGCTTGTTGGTCGGCACGTAGTCCAGACCGTCATTGTTGAGCACAGCGGGAGTGGCCCGTCGCGCATCGAGTTGCATGACATTGTTAGCGATGAACAGACTGTAGTAGCGGTAGGCGACCAGATAGATGGCCACGGCAGCGACCACAATCCACAAGGCGTTGATTGCCTCGCCCCGGCGTAATGCCACGACACCCAGCGCACACGCACCTACGATTGCCAGCACCAGCCAAGGCAAATGGCGTAGCGGGCTATTATTATTTTTCATTTTATTATTCCAGCCAGAGTGGACAAGAAAGACAGCAACCCCGAGTTTAGCTCTCCTGACGGCAATGACCATAGCCCGACATTGGTCTGGACACCTGCACGTGCTGGCAGCCTTTGATCATGCGGGTCTATAGTCAGCGTACATTTCCGAGGATCGCGCCATGAGCGAGTACCCTGCCGAACGTCGCCGCTTCAAACGTATAGCGTTCGATGCCCGAACCGAGCTGAGTCAGGGGGAGTCCACTTGGCCGGTGAAGTTGATTGACTTGTCGCTCAAGGGCTTGCTGATTGAACGACCCGAACACTGGCAGGGCAATCCGCAGCAGGATTTTCTGGTCGACATTCATCTGAGCGAAGAAGCCGACATCACCATGGATGTGCAACTGGCCCACGACGACCATGGCCAACTCGGCTTTGTCTGCCTGCACATCAGTCTGGAGTCCATCGAGCGCCTGCGGCGATTGATCGAGCTCAACCTGGGCGACCAGCAGGAGCTTGAGCGCGAACTGGGTGCCCTGATCGAAGTCTGACCGCCCGGCATCCATCCAGTGTGGGAGCGGGCTTGCTCGCGAAGAGGCCGTTACATTCAGCATCTCTGTTGACTGACACACCGCTTTCGCGAGCAAGCCCGCTCCCACAGGGTTTGTGTTTCCCCTGCAGATTACTCGAACAACGCATCCAACGCCTGCTCCAGACGTGTGACGGCAATGATCTGCAACCCGGCCGGCGCCTCTTTCGGCGCATTGCCCTTGGGCACGATGGCCCGCTTGAACCCGTGCTTGGCGGCTTCCTTCAATCGCTCCTGACCGCTCGGCACCGGACGCACCTCACCGGAAAGCCCGACCTCACCGAACACCAGCAGATCGTGGGGCAACGGTCGGTTACGCAAACTGGACATCACCGCCGCCATCAACGCCAGGTCGGACGCCGTTTCCAGCACCTTGACCCCGCCGACCACGTTGAGAAACACGTCCTGATCGTGGGTCGGAATGCCACCGTGACGGTGCAGCACCGCCAGCAACATCGCCAGCCGGTTCTGATCCAGCCCCAGCGTAACCCGACGCGGATTGGCCAGGTGACTGTCGTCCACCAGCGCCTGTACCTCCACCAGCATCGGCCGCGTGCCTTCCCAGGTTGCCATCACCACGCTACCCGGGACTTCCTCCTGGGCACGGGTCAGAAAAATCGCCGAGGGGTTGGAGACTTCTTTCAGGCCCTTGTCGGTCATGCCGAACACACCCAGCTCATTGACTGCACCGAAACGGTTCTTCACCGCCCGCAGCAGACGCAGGCGCCCGTCGGACTCGCCTTCGAAATACAGCACGGTGTCGACCATGTGTTCCAGCACCCGAGGGCCAGCCAGCGCGCCTTCCTTGGTGACGTGGCCCACCAGGAAAATCGCCGTACCGCTCTGTTTGGCATAACGCACCAGCAAGGCTGCGCTCTCACGCACCTGGGACACACCGCCCGGTGCCGATTGCAGTTGCTCGGTAAAGATCGTCTGGATCGAGTCGATCACCATCACCTTGGGCTTTTCCTGACGGGCCGTGGCAATGATGGCTTCGATGCAGGTTTCGGTCATGACCCGCAGTTGATCCTGGGGCAACCCCAGGCGCCGCGCACGCATGGCCACTTGCTGCTGGGATTCTTCACCGGTGACGTACAGCGCCGGCATGCTTTTGGCGAGGTTGCACAAGGTTTGCAACAGAATGGTCGACTTGCCGATGCCGGGGTCGCCACCGATCAGAACCACCGAGCCATCCACCAGACCACCACCCAGAACCCGGTCGAGCTCGCTGGAAGCGGTGGAGAAGCGCGGAATTTCTTCGACACTGACTTCGGCCAGGGTCTTGATTTGCGCCTGCTGGCCTGCCCAGCCGGTACGACCGCTGGGGGCGGCTGCCCCGCCGCTTTCCACCATGGTTTCGGTGAGCGTGTTCCAGGCTCCGCACTCACCGCACTGGCCGGCCCATTTGGGGAAGGTTGAGCCGCACTCGGTGCAGCCGTACATGCGCTTGGCCTTGGCCATCGGAACTCCCGGAAAAAAACGCGATGATAGCTCAGCTCAAGCGCGCGAGTGCGGCCGGATACTTCGCAACCCTTTTGATGATTACAAATACCCCTATAAAAATCAGGTATATTGATAAACACCCGCCAAACAAAACCTTGTATAAGTTTTTAGTCCAATGTAATCAACAAGCTCTAAGAACATGCCGCCTGGACAACCTTAAAACTTATACAAACTTTATTCATTTGCACACTTAATGCACAACTCTGAAACACTCACACAGAGCACAGTGATTAATTCAGGGAAGCACGCTACTTGTTACCCCCCCAAACTAACGAAACAGTTAATATCGCTACAACTGCAATCAATTTCAATACCGCCCCTGACCACTGACTACCCGATTAACTTTAACGTCTCGCTTCAGGGATGGCCTCCCTCAACCTTGGTTTGCTCACACAAACGAAACCATATCGCTGAAAAAACATCACATGCAAAACACCGCGCAAGGTCCGGCCGCCCACAGATAAGATCAATCGGTGAATTTTTTTACACCACCCGGTGTCGATTGCTGGCAAGCACGGCAGGCAGTTGATTCAAGCAGAATGCGATTTGCTGATTTACACTGCGTTCATCAACCTCATCTGTAACAAGGAAATAACCTATGGGCGTGCTAAATGAGTTCAAGGCCTTCGCGGTCAAAGGCAACGTGGTCGACATGGCCGTCGGCATCATCATCGGTGCGGCCTTCGGCAAGATCGTTACCTCGTTTGTCGGTGACCTGGTCATGCCGCCAATCGGGATGCTGATCGGTGGCGTGGACTTCAGTGATCTGGTCATAACGCTCAAGGCAGCGGAGGGCGAGATTCCGGCGGTGGTGCTCGCCTATGGCAAATTCATCCAGACCATCATCGACTTCGTCATCGTCGCTCTCGCGATCTTCATGGGCGTCAAGGTCATCAACCGCCTGAAGCGCGAAGAGGCCGTGGCCCCTAGCCTGCCGCCGGTTCCAACCAAGGAAGAAGAGTTGCTGGGCGAGATCCGCGACTTGCTCAAGGCCCAGAACAACCGGCCTTGACGGCATTAGCAAAAAAACAGCGCCTTCGAGGCGAATGCCAGTCAGTTAAGCGTTTAAGCACCGTAAACCTTGTGGGAGCGAGCTTGCTCGCGATGACGGTTGGACAGTCACACAAGGGGTGACTGACGGTCCGCTATCGCGAGCAAGCTCGCTCCCACAATGTCCGGGGCTTAACTGACAGGCATTGCGCCTTCGAGGCGCCTTTTTTTTACCAGAAATTTTCCACCGCCACCTGACCAGGTCGCCGGCTGAGGCTCAAGTGCATGTCCCGCTGTTTAAGCAGCTTGCGCGTATCATCGATCATCTGCGGATTGCCGCACAGCATGACCCGTGAATGCTCAGGCGTCAGCGCAACACCCGCGCCCCGCTCCAGTTCGCCGTTTTCAATCAGCGTGGTGATCCGCCCGTTCAATGAGCCGGGATGCTGTTCACGAGTGACCGTGGTGATCAATTGCAGTTTATGGGCGTACTCCGCCAGATAATCACGCTTCGCCAGCCCTGCAATCAGCTCCTGATACGCCAGTTCCCGGGCTTCGCGAACGCTGTAGACCAGAATGATCCGCTCGAATCGCTCCCAGACTTCGAAATCCTGGAGTATCGACAGGAACGGCGCGATGCCCGTGCCTGTGGATAACAACCACAGATCACGCCCATCGACAAACCGGTCCAGCGTCAGATAACCGAAGGCCTGGCGGTCGACCAGGAATGCATCGCCAACACCCAGTCGGCTCAGCTCGCTGGTGAACTCACCGCCCGGTACGACAATGGAAAAGAACTCGAGGAACTCGTCAAAGGGCGAGGACACCATGGAATAGGCGCGCCATACCGTGCTGCCGTCAGCCTTGGTGACGCCCAACCGGGCAAACTGCCCCGCCCGAAAACGAAACCCTGCATCCCGGGTGGCACGCAAGGTAAACAGGCTCTGGGTCAGCGGATGAACCTCAAGCAAGGTCTGACGGGTAAATTTTTCTTCACTGACGGACATGGAAGGCTCCAATCGAAAGATACCCCAGTGTCCCGCAAAGAAAGCAGCGTAACCACCGACAGTTTGTAGTGACATTAATCCGCACTAGTGACTGCTTACCAAATGCGGCACACACCCATCATTATAAAATGACATATGGCATTTTATATCCCATCGATTGCTTAAGAACCTGAAATACACTTTTCCAACATTCAAAAGAGCAAAATTGTCGCACCATCACCGTAGGAATTATCCTACACTTCGTGACGTGCCGAATCTTGGATCCAAGACCGCACCCAGAAGACACGGTGATGGAGCCCCTTGTATGGAAATCTGGAAGGAGTCACAGCTCAAGCAATTGTCACACACGCAAGAGATCAAAACTGCCTATCTAATCGCGCTCAACTTCGCTAGAAACCTTGGATATAAATTTTGTGGCTTTTCAATAACTTCGAACTCAGTCGGAGTCGATACCAGTACGCTGAACCTGAATAATTTCCCCCATGAGTGGAACACTCAATATGAAAAAAACAACGCCACGCAAATAGATCCGATAGTGGCGCATTGCAATCATTCAATGTTGCCGGTTCTCTGGAGCGAAGAGATTTTTTCCAGGGCGCCATGGCTATGGCAGTTGCTGCAGCAACACGGTTTGCAGCATGGCTGGTCCCAGGCGATCTTTGATGAGGAAACCGGTCAGCGCAGTATTCTCAGCCTGGCCAGAAGCCACTGCCCGATTTCAGCCTATGAGCTGTACGAGCATCTTGGATTCTCGGTGTTCATCAGCCGCCATTTGCACGCGCTGGCGCTCGGGATGCAACCGAAAAAACCGGCTCGCCCCCAGGCTCCTCCCTTGTCACGGCGGGAACTCGAAGTATTGAAACTGTCAGCCGATGGCAAGACGGCCTATGAAATTGCCAGGATCCTCAGTTTGAGTGAACGCACAATCAACTTTCATGTGCAGAGGGCTATCGAGAAGCTCGGCGTCAACAACAAGATTGCGGCCGTCATTGCCGCGGCCCGGTCCGGAGCCATCTGAAAGCGCCCGGCTGCGGGAAAACCCGCGGGCAATCCAGACAAAAAAAACGTACCATTTGCGGTCCCTCCTGAGTGATGGCGTGTAGACCTTCACGTCGTATTACACTCGGACGGCTCCGCCCGCTCCAACGCCTTCGGGCAGCGGGACATCCGTTGATTACCCAGAGCCCCGCCCCATGCCTTTGCTCGAAACACCCTTCGCCAGCCTCGACCTGATCCGCCAGCCCGAACAGCAGAATGAACCGCTGCAAGCTTTCGATGCGGCCGATGAATACCTGCTCAATCATCTGGCCGAACAGCAACCGGCGTCGGACACCCGGGTATTGGTGCTCAATGACAGTTTCGGCGCGTTGGCGGCCAGCCTGGCGGGCAAGGTGCGGGTGGTCAGCAGCGGTGATTCGTTCCTGGCTTTCCAGGGTCTGGAAAAGAACCTGGTGCGCAACGGCCTGGCCTTTGATGTCTTGCCGAGCGTACCCGCCAGTGAAACCCCTGCCGGGCCGTTCGACTGTGTGCTGATCCGTGTACCGAAAACCCTGGCCCTGCTGGAAGAACAACTGATCCGCCTGCAAGGTCAACTGGCACCTGGCGCCCAAGTGGTTGCCGCAGCCATGATCAAGCATCTGCCCCGGGCGGCGGGCGACTTGCTGGAGCGTTACATCGGCCCCGTGCAAGCCTCGTTGGCGGTGAAGAAGGCGCGGCTATTGATTGCCACCGCTGAAGACAAAACCCCAGCGGTGTCGCCTTACCCAACGCGATACAGACTCGACGAACCGGCCATCGAACTGCTCAACCACGCCAATGTGTTTTGCCGCGAAGGCCTGGACATCGGCACGCGGGCGTTTTTGCCACACCTGCCGAAAAACCTCGGTTCGGCGCGGGTCGCCGATCTCGGTTGCGGCAACGGCGTCCTGGCCATCGCCAGCGCCCTGCAAAACCCCGAGGCCCACTACACACTGGTGGACGAGTCGTACATGGCCGTGCAATCGGCCGCCGAAAACTGGCGCGCAGCGTTGGGCGAACGGGAAATGATCGTGCGTGCCGGCGATGGCCTGGCCGGCCAGGAACCGCAATCGCTTGACGTCGTGCTGTGCAATCCACCGTTTCACCAGCAACAGGTGGTGGGCGACTTTCTGGCCTGGCGGATGTTCCAGCAGGCGCGCGAAGCGCTGGTGGTAGGCGGCGCGCTGTACATCGTCGGCAATCGTCACTTGGGTTACCACAGCAAGCTGGCGCGATTGTTCCGTGGGGTCGAGCAAGTGGCGGCCAATCCGAAGTTCGTGATCCTCAAGGCGCGCAAGTAACAGGAAAAAAAAACCCTCCGGCAGGAGGGTCGTAAATCCGTGCCTCGAGGCCACGGGAGAGATATTCAGTGCGTGGTCAGGCCGGCCGCGTTCATGAACAGACGCATCAGGCTGGCGACGATGAACAAGGCGCCCACGCTGCCGACCCAGATCAGGGCCAACCAGCCGAGCCGCTGCCACAGCGGCTTTTTTTCGGCTTCTTCAATGTCGTGCAGGGAATGTTTGCCGTTCATTGATAAATCCTCCGATGTAGATCAATGGCGTCTGTCAGGACGCCATCGCGAGCAAGCTCGCTCCCACAGATTCGTTGTGCAGCAGACTAGTGGTAACCATCTTCATGGGTGACCTTGCCGCGGAACACGTAGTAGCTCCAGAAGGTGTAGCCCAGGATGAACGGGATGATGAACAGCGTGCCCACCAGCATGAAGCCCTGGCTTTGCGGCGGCGCGGCGGCGTCCCAGATCGAGATCGACGGCGGGATGATGTTCGGCCACAGACTGATGCCCAACCCGCTGTAACCGAGGAAGATCAGCACCAGAGTCAGCAGGAACGGCGTGTAATGCGCGTTGCGGGCCACGGCGCGGATCAGTCCGTACATCGTCACCAGCACCAGGATCGGCACCGGCATGAACCAGAACAGATTCGGCATGGTGAACCAGCGTGCGGCGATATCCGTGTGGGCCAACGGGGTCCAGATGCTGACAATGCCGATCACCGCCAGCAGCACGAAGGCCAATGGCCGTGCCAGGTCATGCATCTGCTCCTGCAACTTGCCTTCGGTCTTCATGATCAGCCAGGTGCAACCGAGCAAGGCATACGCCACGACCAGCGCCGCACCACAGAACATCGTGAACGGTGTCAACCAGTCCAGTGAACCACCGGCGAACTGCCGATTGACCACAGGCAGCCCGTCGATGAACGCGCCAAGCGCAACGCCCTGGAAGAACGTCGCAGTGACCGAGCCACCGATGAACGCCTTGTCCCACAGATGGCGCTTGTCGTCCCTGGCCTTGAAGCGGAACTCGAAGGCCACGCCGCGGAAGATCAACCCGATCAACATCAGGATCAGCGGCAGGTACAACGCCGAGAGCACCACCGAATAAGCCAGCGGAAACGCGCCGAACAACGCCGCGCCACCCAACACCAGCCAGGTTTCGTTGCCGTCCCAGACCGGGGCGACGGTGTTCATCATCACATCGCGATCGGTCTTGCCCGGAATGAACGGGAAGAGAATCCCGATGCCCAGGTCGAAACCGTCCATGACCACGTACATCATGATGCCGAAGATGATGATCACGGCCCAGATCAGCGGAAGATCAATACCCATGATTCAAATCTCCTTGGTCAGGCTTTGGCCGGCATCGGCGTGATCGTCGTCGGCGGCGGACAGCGGACGGGCCGGTGTGCGTTTCTGGCCGGGGCCACCGTCGTTGGTTTCCTTGCCTTCGTCGATCTTCGGCCCCTTGCGCACCAGGCGCATCATGTAGCCAAGACCGGCGCCAAACAGCGCGAAATAAACCACGACAAACAGGATCAGGGTGATGCTCATCTGCATGAAGCTATGGTTGGACGACGCATCCGCCGTACGCATCAGACCGTAGACCACCCAAGGCTGACGGCCGATTTCCGTGGTGAACCAGCCGGCGAGGATCGCGATCAGGCCGGACGGCCCCATCCACAGCGCCAGGTACAGGAACGGCCGCGAGGTGTAGAGGGTGTCGCGCTTGCGCAGCCACAGGCTCCACAATCCGGTGAAGATCATCAGCAAGCCCAGCCCCACCATGATCCGGAACGACCAGAACACGATGGTCGAATTCGGCCGGTCTTCAGGCGGGAACTCCTTGAGCGCCGGCACCTGTTTATCCAGGGAGTGCGTGAGAATCAGGCTGCCCAGGTACGGGATTTCGACAGCGAATTTGGTTTTCTCCTCTTTCATGTCCGGCCAGCCGAACAGGATCAGCGGCGTCGCCTCGTCGCCCTTGTTTTCCCAGTGGCCTTCGATGGCGGCGATTTTCGCCGGCTGATGCTTGAGCGTATTGAGACCGTGGAAGTCGCCGATGACCGCCTGTATCGGCGCGACGATCAATGCCATCCACATGGCCATCGAGAGCATTTTGCGGATCGCCGGGTTGTCCTTGCCGCGCAGCAAATGCCAGGCCGCGGAGGAACCGACGAAGAAGGCCGTGGCGACGAAGGCTGCCGTGGCCATGTGCATCAGGCGATACGGGAACGACGGGTTGAAGATAATCGCCAGCCAGTCGGTGGGTATGACCTGACCGTTGACGATTTCGAAGCCCTGCGGGGTTTGCATCCAGCTATTGGAGGCAAGAATCCAGAAAGTCGAGATCAACGTACCGATGGCCACCATCACGGTGGCGAAGAAGTGCAGGCCACGCCCGACCTTGTTCCAGCCAAACAGCATGACGCCGAGGAACCCGGCCTCAAGGAAGAACGCCGTGAGCACTTCATAGGTCAGCAACGGCCCGGTCACGGAACCGGCGAAGTCCGAGAAGCGGCTCCAGTTGGTGCCGAACTGATAGGCCATTACCAGCCCGGAAACCACCCCCATGCCGAAGTTGACGGCAAAGATCTTCGACCAGAAATGGTAGAGGTCGCGGTAGGTGTCGTTATGGGTTTTCAGCCACAGGCCTTCGAGTACCGCCAGGTAACTCGCCAGGCCGATGGTGATGGCCGGAAACAGGATGTGGAACGAGATGGTGAACGCGAACTGAATTCGGGCGAGATCAAGTGCCTCTAAACCGAACATAAGTCTTCCTCTGTCAGGTAGTACGGCTGCCGGCTGGAAGCCTGCACCCACGGCCCCCACGGATATGGAGTGTGGCGAATCTCTGTTTGTTCTTTTTTTTGCACGCATCACAACGCAGGGAGTCTGGCCTTGCGGCCGCCGGATCAATTCCTTTTGTGGGTTTTGATCTGGATCAATCAACGTTGAAAGAGTAGTCCCAATTTCGGGGATGAACCGCGTGGTCTTTTGCCGCGTGACAAGTTGCCTCACGGCCTTGGTCACGAGCTGAAATACATTTCCTGTGGGAGCGGGCTTGCTCGCGAAGGCGGAGTGTCAGACGACTTCAATGCCGGATGTGCCGCCCTCTTCGCGAGCAAGCCCGCTCCCACAGGGATTGGTAGTGCTACTGAAATCGATGTCTGGCTAACTAAATCTTTTGTCACGGCAACTTTCTGTTACAGGTTGGTGATAATCTCGCCACTCCCCTCTCCCCAGATCTTCGCGCAGATGCCCAGCCAAGAGCCCTTGCTGTTACGTCACCATCGCCCTTTTCTCGCGTTCTGGCTGGCCCGGGTATTTACCGCCAGCGGCTTCCAGATGCTCACCGTGGCCATCGGCTGGAACCTGTACCAGCTGACCGGCAATGTGCTCGACCTGGGTCTGGTCGGCCTGGTCGAGTTCGCCCCGCGCGTACTGTTCATGCTGCACACAGGGCACGTCGCCGACCGTTATGACCGGCGCAAGGTCGCGGCGATCTGCCAGTCCCTCCAGGCATTAATCGCCCTGTCACTGGCCATCGGCAGCGCCACCGACCATGTCACCCGGGAAATGATCTTTATCCTGGCCTTCCTGCTCGGTGCCGCTCGTTCCTTTGAAATGCCGACCACCCAGGCCCTGTTGCCCAGTATCGTGCCCAGCGCGTTGTTTCCCCGTGCAGTGGCCGCCGCACAATCGGCCCAGCAATCGGCAACCATCGTCGCTCCAGCCCTCGGCGGCTTGCTCTACGCCTTCGGCAGCGTCTGGGTGTATGGCCCGACGGTGCTTTTGTATGTCATCGCCTGTTCGCTGATGCTCAACCTGCCGGCCCGACAAACCCCGCTGAACAAGGGCAAGGCCACGCTGGACTCACTGCTGGCGGGCATTCGCTTCATCCGCAGTCGTCCGGACATTCTCGGGGCGATCTCCCTCGATCTGTTTGCGGTGCTATTGGGTGGCGCCACAGCGCTGCTGCCGGTGTTCGCCAAGGACATTCTGCTGACTGGCCCGTGGGGGCTTGGCCTGCTGCGCTCGGCGCCCGCGGTAGGCGCGCTGCTGATGTCACTGTTCCTGGCGCGGTTTGCCGTGGAGCGCAACGTCGGGCGGGTGATGTTCACGGCCGTGGGCATCTTCGGCGTGGCAACCATCGCCTTCGGCCTGTCGACCTCGTTCTGGTTTTCCCTGGCGGTGTTGGTGGTGTTGGGCGCGGCAGACATGATCAGCATGGTGATCCGCGCCTCGTTCGTTCAACTGGAAACCCCGGACGAAATGCGCGGCCGGGTCAGCGCCGTCAATGGACTGTTCATCGGTGCCTCGAACCAGTTGGGCGAATTCGAATCGGGACTGACTGCCCACTGGTTCGGCACCGTGCCAGCGGTGGTCATGGGCGGGATCGGCACGCTGGTGGTGACCGGGGTGTGGGTCAAACTGTTCCCGACACTGGCCAGCCGCGATCGCATGCACGTGGCTAAAGTTGAAGAGAAGGAAAAGGCGAAGGTCTGACACTCTCTAAACGAGCAACTCCCCCGCCACGGCCATACGAGTGGCTTTTCCGCAGAGTTGTTCCACCAGCGCCAGGGCAAATGCCAATGCGCCAGCCGAGCCCTGGGCGGTGATGCAGTTGCCATCGACCACTACCGGTTGATCGACGAAGTTACAGCCCAGCAGTTGATGGCTGGCCGAAGGCAGGCAGGTCATGCGCCGCTGACGCAATACGCCAAAGGCCTGCAGTGCCACGGCGGGCGCTTCGGCGATGCCGGCGAACAGGCGACCGGCCGCCGCCTGATCCTTGACCAATTGTTGCAGGGGTTGGTGGGCTGCCAGGTGCTGCGAACCCACCGCTCCACCGGGCAAGGCAATCAGGTCGAAGGGTTGCGCCAGCAAGTCCACCAACATCGCATCGGACGTCAGGCGAGTGCCGCGGGCGCAGGTGAGCATGCGTCGCCCTTCGATACTGGCCACCACCACTTCTACTTTGGCGCGGCGCAGTACGTCGATCAGGGTCACGGTTTGCAGGTCATCGGTGCCCTCGGCGAGGGCAATCAAGGCTCTAAAGGTCATCGGGTACTGTCCACGGAATGATCTTTTAAGCGTAGTCAGCTTTCTGACCCTTGTTCGATACGTGCGGTTACTGGATATAAAGCTGCGTCGACATCGTATTGCCGGGCGCGTTGATCGAGGTATTGCTGAAGGTCAGCGTGCCTTCCTGCTTGTCCGCCAGATCGAGGGCATACAAATAGCCGACGGTTTTTTCCCCGGGAGTGCAACTGGTCAGGTTGCCGTTCTTGAACGCACAAACTGGTGTGCGGGTGCCATTCACCTCGAAACCGTCCAGGGCGACATGGGCCTCACGCCCATAACCCACTTCCAGCACGTAGACCATGATGTTCGGGCCAATGTGATCGCAGCGAGTCCGGGTTTGCCCTTCGTCGATGCTCTCGACACCACAGGACGGCGACGCGACCTTGAGCACTTTCAATTGCGTCAGCGGTGGAGCCGAGGCCGCCACGGCCGTTTGCGCCCCGAGAAACAACGCCCCCCCTATTCCGAGGGCGGCAACCAGACGCTTTTTCATGCAGGACCCATCCACCCCAAAAAACCAGCGCGCAGTATGGCGCACTTGGCTTTGTCGCAAAACATCGACGACGATCACCGCCAAAGCAGCCATATTCCCAAGCTACTGGTATGATGCGCGGCTTTTTCCGGCCCACAGTAATTTTCAGGCGCGTTCTGCTGCCTGTGCTTTGCTGTTGAGGTCGATACATTCACGGCGCCCGGCGCGCCACGGGGAGCAGACATGCTGGAAAGGCTGTTTCAACTCAAGGCACACAACACCAACGTGCGGACCGAGATTCTGGCGGGCGTCACGACCTTTTTGGCCATGGCCTACATTCTGTTCGTCAACCCGAGCATCCTCGGCGAGACCGGCATGGACAAGGGCGCAGTGTTTGTCGCCACCTGTCTGGCAGCTGCCATCGGCTCGACGACCATGGGCCTGATCGCCAACTACCCGATCGCCCTCGCACCGGGCATGGGCCTTAACGCCTTCTTCACCTACACCGTGGTCCTGCACATGGGCCACACCTGGCAAGTGGCGCTGGGTGCAGTGTTCATCTCGGCGGTGTGCTTCTTCCTGCTGTCGATCTTCCGCATCCGTGAATGGATCATCAACAGCATCCCGTTACCGCTGCGCTCGGCGATTGCCGCCGGCATCGGCCTGTTCCTGGCGCTGATCGCCCTGCACAACGCCGGCATCGTGGTCAGCAACCCGGCGACCATGGTCGGCCTCGGTGACCTGAAACAACCGGCCCCGATCCTCGCCACCCTCGGTTTTGCCCTGATCGTCGCCCTCGAAGCCCTTGCCGTGCGCGGCGCAGTGCTGATCGGCATTCTGGTGGTGACCATCATTTCCATCGTGATGGGCTTCACCCCGTTCGGCGGCGTGATGTCGATGCCGCCGTCCCTGGCCCCGACCTTCCTGCAACTGGACATCAAGGGTGCACTGGACATCGGCCTGGTCAGCGTGATCTTCGCCTTCCTGTTCGTCGATCTGTTCGACAACTCCGGCACCCTGATCGGTGTGGCCAAGCGCGCCGGTCTGATGCGCAAGGACGGTCACATGCCGAAAATGGGCCGTGCCCTGATCGCCGACAGCACCGCCGCCATGGCCGGTTCCCTGCTGGGCACCTCGACCACCACCAGTTACATCGAATCCGCAGCTGGCGTGAGTGCCGGCGGCCGCACCGGCCTGACTGCCATCGTGGTGGCGTTCCTGTTCCTGCTGGCGCTGTTCTTCTCGCCACTGGCCGCCAGCGTTCCGGCGTTCGCCACTGCACCGGCACTGCTGTTCGTCGCCGTGCTGATGACATCCGGCCTGGCCGAAATAGACTGGGACGACATTACCGTCGCCGCGCCGGTGGTGATCACCGCGCTGGCAATGCCGTTCACTTACTCCATCGCCAATGGCATCGCCTTCGGTTTCATTTCCTGGACCGCCATCAAGCTGATGTCCGGTCGTGGCCGTGAGCTGAACCCGGCGCTGGTGATCCTGTCGATTCTGTTCGTGATCAAGCTGGGTTGGTTCAACGCATGACTTTTGATTCCCAGGCCTACGCCGTTCAGCTCGAAGAAAAGGTCACGCGCCTGCGTGACCTGCTGGCCCCGTTCGATGCACCGGAGCCAGCCGTTTTCGATTCGCCGCTGAAAAACTTCCGCCTGCGCGCCGAGTTCCGCCTGTGGCGCGAGGCCGGCGAGCGTCACTACGCGATGTTTTCCCAGGAAGACAAACGCACGCCAATCCTGATCGAAGAGTTCCCGATTGCCAGCCTGCGCATCAACCAGTTGATGCCGCAACTGAAGGCAGCGTGGCAAGCCAGCGCGCCCCTGAGCCACAAGCTGTTCCAGGTGGAGTTCCTGACCACTCTGGCCGGCGACGCGATGATCACCCTGTGCTATCACCGCCCGCTGGACGAGCACTGGCATGCAGCGGCGTCGAAACTGGCGACGGACCTGAACGTCAGCATCATCGGCCGCTCCAAGGGCAAGCGCGAAGTCATCGGTCACGATTACGTGGTCGAGAAGCTGGAAGTCGGCGGCCGCACCTTCAGCTATCGCCAGCCTGAAGGCGCGTTCACCCAGCCCAACGGCACGGTGAACCAGAAGATGCTCAACTGGGCATACGATGCGCTCGGCGATCGCTCCGATGATTTGCTGGAGCTGTACTGCGGCAACGGCAACTTCACCCTGCCCCTCGCCACCCGCGTGCGCAAGGTGCTGGCCACCGAAATCAGCAAGACCTCGGTCAACGCGGCCTTGAGCAATCTCAGCGAAAACGCGGTAGATAACGTCACCCTGGTGCGCTTGTCCGCCGAAGAACTGACCGAAGCCCTGAACGAAGTGCGTCCGTTCCGCCGCCTGCACGGCATCGACCTCAAGAGCTACGAGTTCGGTAGCGTCTTTGTCGACCCGCCCCGCGCCGGCATGGACCCGGACACCTGCGAGCTGACCCGGCGCTTCGACAACATCCTGTACATCTCCTGCAACCCGCAGACCCTGGCAGCCAACATCGCCCAACTGCACGACACCCACCGCATCAGCCGATGCGCGATGTTCGACCAGTTCCCGTGGACCCATCACATGGAATCCGGGGTGATGCTGACCCGGCGTTGATGACACCTGCCAGGCACAAAAAAGCCGTCTTCACGACGGCTTTTTTGTGGGTACCGGCAAGACAACATCGACCTTGCGCGGGCGCCCGCCCTTCTTGCCATTGGCCCGCGCAGCTTCAGACTTTGCGGCGCTGCTCTGGCGACCATTGCGCGAAGCAACGACCGACGCCGCCATGGCCATCAGCGGCTTGCTCGCAGAAATCAACCCGGCAATAGATACATGCAGGTCCTTGCCTTCATGGCACAGGGCAGTACCCGCGTAGCCGACAGTCAGACTGGCAAGTTCCTCGCCCTCAAAATCATCGAACTCCGGATAGTTGGCTACGGGCAACAATACGCCGCTGCCGTCTTCGAAGCTGACGGCCAGACACGGGGGCAGGTAGGTAACCGCCGTCGCTTGCAGGCTATTTTTTCTACGTAACTCGCCACGTTCAATGGCTTTGTCCAGGCTGCTTTCCGTTACGGGATTATCGGCCTGAACCTTGGCTTTTATCGTTTTCATAACTCGATCTCTACACTTTCCTGTGTGCCTATCAGGGACAGCAACGTCTTGTTCGACTCAGGTTCGTAGCAAGCCGACCCAATCATGTTGGTCGTACTGACAACCCTTTTCACCACAACGACTTCGTTGCTTTGCCAGTCCCACAATTGATTATCAAGACAAGCCGTTTGCAATTTTCGCCACCAGATGCCCCGGGCGCGCCGCAAATGGGCAGGCTGCTGGAGCGATTGGCGCAATCCCTCAAGCACTGCCAACGGTGGCCGACGCGAAAGCGGAACTACATCCCAGAGCTCGACCCCGTTGTGCCAAAAGCTGAACCTGAACCTCGCACTCCATGTACCCGCCTCCACATGCGCATGAGGCGGACAATGCTCGTCTCGCAACATGATCACCACCGACAGTCCCTTGTGATTACATACCTTCATGCTAACCCATCCGTTAGGTTTATGAGTCCGAGGATTCGACATTCCCTGGAGAATCCGACCGCTGGCATTGGCCGTCGAATCAATTCTTGCGTCCTCAGACTAGCGTCCTGGCGTTACCCGGCCCTGAGGAACACCGCGCGCAATGGTAAGAAATCCTTTCATTACGACGCTGGCACCTGATAAATACTGGTCCAGTTTCTTCATCTGATCCCCGGTGTAATCAATCATGCAGCGACAATTCGACGATCTTCAGTTGGGTAGCATCGGGCTGTTTTGCCTGGCCGCCGAGGCCGGCAGTTTTACTGCCGCGGCGCTGGTGGCCGGTGTCACCCCCGCTGCCGTGAGCCGTTCGGTGTCGCGCATGGAAGAACGCCTTGGTGTGCGCCTGTTCGCGCGCACCACGCGTAGTGTGAAGCTGACCGACAGTGGTCGCCGTTATTACGAAGAATGTCGCCAGGCCCTTGCGCAACTGGTCGAGGCCCAGCGCGAGGTGATGGGCCAGCAGCAAGTGCCGTCCGGTACGTTGCGCATCAGTATTCCGACCACCTACGCGCATCATCGAATTTTGCCGCTTTTGCCCGAATTTCGGGCGCGCTATCCGGCGGTGAAGGTCGAGTCGCACATCAGTAATCGCAACATCGATTTCGTCGGCGAAGGCTACGACATGGCGATTCGCGTGCGAGCCATCCCGGATTCCGGCCTGATCGCCCGACCGTTGGAAGATGCCGCCCTGGTGATGATCGCCAGCCCTGATTACCTGAAACGGACCGGCACTCCGCAAACCCTCGACGACCTCGAAAACCACGAGTGCATCCAGTACGAATTGCCCAGCAGCGGCCGACGCATTGCCTGGCTGTTCAACGATGAAGGCGTGCCCCGGGAGATTCTGGCCGAGGGCAACCTCAGTTGCTCCGACGATGTGCTGGGCGGTGTGACCCTGGCCAAACACGGGGCGGGGTTGTTTCAGACCTACCGGTTTATCGTTGAAAAGGAACTGGCCGACGGCTCGCTGGTGGAAGTGCTCAAGCCCTATGGCGGGCGATCGCGGCCGTTTACCTTGCTGTACCCGCAAAGTCGCCATGTACCGCTGCGCTTGAGGGCGTTCATTGATTTTCTGGTGGAGCATCTGCCGCGCTGAACAGCAAAAGTGTCCGATCACCGCCCACAAACCGCCAACGTGCCTTCACTCCAATTGACCAAATTAACTAGTTAGTACAATTTATCTCCACAGGCTGAAGCCCTCGGCCGATTCCAAAAATAACAAGTGGAGAGATTCCGATGCCCCCTATCGTTCTGGTGCTCAACGGCCCGAACCTGAACCTGCTCGGCACCCGTGAACCGGCGACTTACGGCCACGAAACCCTGGCAGACATTTCGGCCCTGTGCGCACGCGCCGCCGAAGAGTTCGGCCTGGCGGTGGAGTTTCGCCAGACCAACCATGAAGGCGAATTGCTCGACTGGATTCACGCCGCCCGCGGTCGCTGCGCCGGGATCGTCATCAATCCTGCCGCGTGGACCCACACCTCGGTCGCCATCCGCGACGCCCTGGTCGCCAGCGAACTGCCGGTGATCGAAGTCCACCTGTCCAACGTGCACGCCCGCGAGCCGTTCCGCCACCATTCGTTCGTATCCGCCATTGCAACGGCGGTGATGGCCGGTTTTGGCAGTCATGGCTATCGCCTGGCGCTGGAACACTTCAGTCATCGTTTGAAGGGGTGATCGCCGTGACTCAGAACCAAGTGATACTGGCCGGGCTGATTGGCGCCGGCATCCAGGCGTCCCGCACACCGGCCATGCACGAGCATGAAGGCGATGCCCAGGGGCTGCGCTACCTGTATCGCCTGATTGATCTTGATCAGTTGAAGCTCGACAGCAACGCCCTGCCCGACCTGTTGATGGCTGCCGAGCGCATGAACTACACCGGGCTGAACATAACCTTTCCATGCAAGCAGGCGATCATCCCGCTGCTCGACGAACTCTCGCCGGAGGCCCGCGGTATCGGTGCGGTCAACACGGTGGTGCTCAAGGATGGCAAACGCATCGGCCACAACACCGATTGCCTGGGCTTTGCCGAGGGGTTTCGCCGGGGTTTGAAAGGCGTTGCCGTTGAACGTGTCGTACAGATGGGCGCTGGTGGCGCAGGTGCGGCGGTGGCCCACGCGTTGTTGAGCGAAGGCGTACAACAGCTGAGCATTTTTGACGTGGACATCCGCCGCGCCCAGGATCTGGCTGACAACCTCAATCAGCATTTCGGCGTCAGTCGGGCGGTGGCCGGGTATGACCTGTCCGACGCCATGGCCCAGGCTGACGGCCTGGTGAACACCACGCCGATGGGCATGAAAAAACTGCCGGGCATGCCCGTGCCGGTCGAGCTGCTGCGAGCCGAATTGTGGGTGGCGGAGATCGTTTACTTCCCACTGGAAACCGAACTGCTGCGCAACGCCCGCGCCCTCGGTTGCCGGACGCTGGACGGCGGCAACATGGCGGTGTTTCAGGCGGTCAAAGCATTCGAGTTGTTCAGCGGCGTAGTCCCGGATGCCCAGCGGATGCTTGAGCATTTCCAGAGCATGAATGACTGAATGAGTGAAGTGAGGGGGCAACCCCCTCACCTCGCCTCAGGCTTGCAGGTACCGCAGAACCGACTCGCAAATCATCTCCCGATGACGCTGCTTGATACGTTCGTCCGGCAGGTCGATCTGAAAAATCTCACCAAAGGTGTGGCGGTTCGAGACGCGATAGAAGCAGAACGAACTGATCAGCAAATGCACGTCCAGCGGATCAAGCCCGGTACGGAACAGCCCCTGCTCGGCGCCGCGACGCAGAATCTCGCCCAGTGAATCGAGGATAGTGTTGTTCATCGCCTTGATCGCATCGGAGCGCTTCACGTACTCGGCGTTGTGAATGTTCTCGATACTGACGATGCGCACGAAATCGACGTTGCGATCATGGTGATCGAAGGTGAACTCCACCAGCCGCCGAATGGCTTCGACCGGCGCCAGCTCTGCCAGGTGCAGGCGATTTTCGGTGTTGCGGATATCGCCGTAGAGTTTCTCCAGCACCTCGACGTAGAGCTGTTCCTTACTGCCGAAGTAGTAATAGATCATGCGCTTGGAGGTGTGGATGCGCTCGGCGATGGCATCGACGCGGGCACCGGAAAGCCCCTGCTGGACGAATTCGACAATCGCCTCCTGCAGGATGTTTTCGCGGGTCTTTTCCGGGTTGTTCTTGCGACTCTTGCGCGGCTCGGCACCAGGTTCTACGGAGGCTGCGGGGAGTTCTGAAGTCATTGTCATTGCGGGCTCACGGCCATCACTGCACAGGCTGGCGATTATGGGCTGCGCGGCACAGTGAAGGAAGCCGCGCGGCCCACGTTTAATCCCGCGTTTACGAATTACCTACAACTTCGCCTGGCGCAATGCACCGCTACGGGATTTGGCCATGGCCGCCAGGCGCACCGCGACGTTGGCCGCGCCGTAGCCGGCATAACCGTTTTTACGCTGGATGATCTCGAAGAAGAACCGCCCCTCGAACGGCTCGGTGTACACATGAAACAGTTCACCGCCCTGGGCGTCGCGGTCGTACAACACATTGTAGTAGGCCAGCTCACTGAGGAACTCGTCGTCGAAATCGAACCGCGCCGCCAGGTCATCGTAGTAGTTGAGCGGAATATCCAACAGTGGCACGCCCGCCTCTTTTGCACGGCTGACCTGGGCAAAGATGTCATCACAATCAAACGCGATGTGGTGCACGCCGGAGCCGCGATAACTCGACAGCGCGTGTGAGATCGCGGTGTTGCGGTTCTCGGAAATGTTCAGTGGCAGGCGGATCGAACTGTCCCGGCTACGCAAGGCACGGCTCTTCACCAGACCATAAGGATCCGGCAGCACGACTTCATCGTCTGCCTCGAAATCCAGCAGGCTCTTATAGAACAGCACCCAGCTGTCGAGACTGTCGGCCGGCAGCGCCATGGCCATGTGGTCGATGCGCTTGAGGCCACCGCTGACCGGTGCATCCGCCAGCAGATTGAAGTCGGTACCGTAGACGTCGGCATCCTGGTCCACCAGATAAATCAGGCTGCCATCCGGCGCACGCACCGCCGCCAGTTCCAGTTCATTGGGGCCCACCAGCCCGCGATAGGGTTGACCCTTGTAAGCCACGGCTCGTGCCAGCGCACTGGCGCTGTCCTTGACTCGCACGGCGGTAGCGCACAACGAAGGGCCGTGGGCTTCGAAAAAGCTGTGGCCGAAGGAGTAAGGTTCAGAGTTGAGGATCAAATTGATATCGCCCTGGCGCATCAGGCTGACGCTCTTGGAACGATGCTGCCCGGCCTTGACGAAACCCAGTCGCTCAAGCCAATGCGAGAGCTTGGCGCCGAGGCTTTCGTCCACGGCGAACTCGAGAAACTCGATGCCGTTGTACTCACTGGCCTTGGGCGTTTCGAACAGAATCTCAGAGTTGGTCGCAGGCTTGGCTTCCTGGGCCAGACGCTCGCGGGTTTTCTCTTCCAGGTACAGCAACGAACGCAAGCCGTCGGCGGCGTTGGCTCGTGGCGGCGCGGCGCGGAAGCCATCGTTGAAGATTTCCAGCGACAGAGGCCCGGTGTAGCCACTCTTGATGATCGGCGCGAGGAAGCCCGGCAAGTCGAATTCACCCTGGCCCGGGAAGCAGCGAAAATGCCGGCTCCACTCCAGCACGTCCATGGCCAGGATCGGCGCGTCAGCCATTTGCACGAAGAAAATCTTGTCGCCGGGGATCTCGGCGATAGCACTTGGATCGCCCTTGAGCGACAGGGTGTGAAAGCTGTCCAGCAACACACCGAGGCTTGGGTGATCGGCCTGACGCACGATGTTCCACACCTGTTGCCAGGTGTTCACATGCCGGCCCCAGGCCAGTGCTTCGTAGCCGATGCGCAGGCCACGTGCCCCGGCGTGCTCGGCCAGCAGTCGCAAGTCGTCGACCAGAACCTGTTCATCACCGATGGACTCGGCCGAGGCATTGCTGCACACCAGCACCAGGTCAGTGCCCAGCTCCTGCATCAGGTCGAATTTGCGCTCGGCGCGTTCCAGGTTGCGCGACAGGCGATCGCGGCGGCAGCCTTCGAAATCACGGAACGGTTGAAACAGGGTGATGGCGATCCCGAGATCGGCGCACATCTGTTTAATTTCCCGTGGACTACCGTCGTAGTAGAGAAGGTCGTTCTCGAAAATCTCGACGCCGTCGAACCCGGCGGCGGCAATGGCTTCGAGTTTTTCCGGCAGGGTACCGCTCAAGGATACGGTGGCAATGGAACGCTGCATGTTTCGGCTCCCGGTGGAGGCTTCGGCTACAGGGAATTTGCGCCGCTTTTAAAAGAGTGGATGGATTATTGAGCTGGTCGATGCATTGAGCAATTCAAAGTGTACTACCCAGTTAGTTTTGCGTGCGATTATCGAACACAATGGCCGATAGCGAATTGACGATTTTTTGTTCACTGCGCAACATCAACACCACATTGGGTCCGGTCTTGAAATCGTCGGCCCCGGTCAACAAGACCCAGAACACCACATAAAAATTTCAAAAAACGGGTATACGCTCATGCGCTCATTCAACGCCTTGCTCACTCGCTCTACCGTCATTACGCCTTGCCTGGCGTCCATCCGAACCCCGCGCTCCGCCGGCACAACCGTGCCGCTCGCTGAATAACCCGTCAGCCGACGAACACAGCCGATCAGCCCTTTCGCGCACGCCGCGACAGACCGATTGATCACGCGCCCTTGAAGTCACGACGAGCCCCGCTTGTCAGTCATTGAACGGATGGCACACATGATTCCTTCTCAAAGTTCTCGCATGGCACCTGCCATGAGCACCGCCACAGGTGGCATCGGCGACAAGATTCGCGGCGCCATGGCAGTCGGCAAAACCCGTTGGGGCATGCTGGCGCTGGTGTTTTTCGCCACCACCCTGAACTACATCGACCGCGCCGCCCTGGGCGTGATGCAGCCTATCCTGGCCAAGGAAATGAGCTGGACGGCGATGGACTACGCCAACATCAACTTCTGGTTCCAGGTCGGTTACGCCATCGGTTTCGTGCTGCAAGGCCGTTTGATCGACCGGGTCGGCGTCAAGCGCGTGTTCTTCTGCGCCGTGCTGCTCTGGAGCCTGGCGACCGGTGCCCACGGCCTGGCCACTTCGGCGGTCGGCTTCATGGTCTGCCGCTTCATCCTCGGCCTGACCGAAGCGGCCAACTACCCGGCCTGCGTGAAAACCACGCGCCTGTGGTTCCCGGCCGGTGAACGTGCGGTAGCCACCGGTATTTTCAATGCCGGGACCAACGTCGGCGCGATGTTCACGCCGATGCTGCTGCCACTGATCCTGCACGTCTGGGGCTGGCAAGCCGCGTTCCTGTGCATGTCGGCACTGGGCGGGGTCTGGCTGCTGTTCTGGGGCCTGAAGTACTTCAACCCGGAAGACCACCCGAGCGTGAAACAGTCGGAGCTGGACTACATCCAGAAAGAAGTCGAGCCGGAACAAACCCGCGTGCCGTTCTCGAAAATCCTGCGCATGCGCGGCACCTGGGCCTTCGCCCTCGCCTACTCGATCACCGCACCGGTGTTCTGGTTCTACCTGTACTGGCTGCCACCGTTCCTCAACCAGCAATACAACCTGGGCATCAACGTCACCCAGATGGGTATCCCGCTGATCATCATCTACCTCACTGCCGACTTCGGTAGCGTTGGCGGCGGCATCCTCTCCTCGTTCCTGATCGGTCGCGGCGTCAACCCGATCAAGGCGCGACTGATGTCCATGTTCCTGTTCGCCTGCTGCATCATCGGCGTGATCATGGCGGCCGGTTCCAGCAACCTGTGGGTCGCGGTGGCCGCCATCTCCCTGGCCATCGGCGCGCACCAGGCCTGGACCGCGAACATCTGGAGCCTGGTGATGGACTACACGCCCAAGCACATGATGAGTACGGTGTTCGGCTTCGGTGGCATGTGTGCGGCGATTGGCGGGATGTTCATGACCCAACTGGTCGGCCACATCCTGACAATCACCAACAACAACTACACCGTGCTGTTCACCATGATTCCGGCGATGTACTTCATCGCGCTGATCTGGATGTACTTCATGGCACCGCGCAAGATTCCGACCGTCACTGACTAAAGTTAAGCGCAATGCCCCTGTGGGAGCGGGCTTGCTCGCGAATGCGCAGTGTCAGTCGATATTTATGGTGACTGACACTCCGCTTTCGCGAGCAAGCCTGCTCCCACCGTTGTTTTCCGGTTACTTTCTACTTGCGGCTTTGCTGCCACGCCGCCGCCAACCCGCTGCAGCAGATCACGGCGATGCCGAGCACGGTGGTCAGTGTCGGCGTATGGGAAAACAGCAGCCAGCCCAGCAGGCCGGCGAAGATGATCTGGCAATAGCTGAACGGTGCCAGCAGTGCTGGTGCCGCGAGGCGGAAAGCCTGGGTCAGGAACAGGTGAGCCGTCATCCCGCAGGCCCCCAGCGCCAGCATCATCGCGCCATGCATCAGGTTCGGCGTCTGCCAGAAGAACGGCACCAGCGCACTCATCACCAGCGTGTTGCACAAGCCTGCGAAGAAGTTACTGGTGGTCGGGCTGTCGATCTCGCTGAGCTTGCGGGTCAGCAGTTGGTAGAAGCAGAAAAACAGCGCCGAGCAGAACGGCAGCAACACCGCCGGGGTAAACAGATCGCCCCCGGGGTGAACGATGATCAGCACTCCGCTAAAACCGAAAATCACCGCCAGCCATTGCCCCCGGGTCACCCGTTCGCCAAGCAGCGGTACCGACAGCGCGGTGACCAATACCGGAGCGAGGAAGTTGACCGACGTGGCCTCGGCCAGCGGGATGTACATCAGCCCCGTGGTGAAAAACAGACTGGTGCCCAGCAGGCACAGCGCCCGGATCACCTGTAGCAATGGCCGTTTGGTACGCAGCACCCGCAACCCGGACTGCGGCAGGAAAATCCCGGCCATCAACAAGGTGTGAACCACGTAGCGCGCCCAGACCACCATGACAATGGGATAGAAACCGGAGAGGTATTTGGAAAAGGCGTCGTGGGTGGAAAACAGGAAGGTTGCGACAACGATCAGCAGGATCCCTTTGAAGGGCTGATTGACGCCGGAAAGCGGGGTGCTGACGGTCATTGGGTTTCCTTACATAAAGTCAAAAGCATCACGGGCAAACCACGCTTCCACCCAATCAGCATAGAACCTGTGGGAGCGTGGCTTGCCCGCGATAGGTGCGCAGCACCGATTACAGCCGCGCAAACAATTCCCGGGTTTTATCCAGCGCCATCTGCGCCCGCTCCAACCCACTCACGCCCTGCTCCAGCAACTGCACGGTGGGAATCTCCAGGCTCAATGGAATGTCAGCCGGCAAAATCCCCAACAACCCCTGCAGATCACAATCGCCATCGCCGGGAAAACGCCGTTCGTTACGCGCCTGGCGCAAGATCTCCGCCATATCGGTCGGCCGTAGTCCTGCGACGTCACACAACTGTGCATACCGTAACCGTGAGGGAGCAACTTTGGCCAGATCTTCCAGGCGCGATCCCGAACGATCGAAGTGGAAGGCGTCCACCAGCACTCCGCCGTTTTCCCGCCCGGCGTTTTCTACAATACGCACGGCTTGTTGAAGATTGCGCGCATCGGTCCAGGGCATGAACTCCAGATACGGGTGCAGCCCATAGAGTGCCGCCAGATCACAGAGTTCGGCAAAATGTTCCGTCAGCCGTTGTTCATCAGGGTCGTTGCCGGCCACCAGCAACTCACTGGCGCCGAACTCGGCACCCACCGCCAGGACTTTTTCGAAATCGGCGACGACGGTTTCCGGTTTGAGCCGCAGGATTTCGACGTCCAGCACCCGAATACCGGTATCGCGCAGACGCGCCAAGGTCTGGCGCCGCAGTTCGTGGTCGGCCACCAGGGCAAAATGGTGCTCCTCCGGGGTTGCCGGTACCAGACGCAAGCCGACATGGCTGTAACCGGCCCGCGCGGCGACCTCGACCATATCGGGCGGTGACAACTCCAGCACGGTCAGGCTGGCCAGGGAGAAGATACGCTCGCTCATGCTCACCCCTCGATCAAGGATGGCGCGCAGGCACGCCCGGTTTCGGCGGCTTCGCGGATGGCTTCAATCAGCGCCAACGTACGCGCGGCATCGGCGGCACTCACCAGCGGCTCGACCTCCCGGCGTGCAACACGCACGAAGTGCTGCAACTGCAGACGCAGGGCTTCATCGGCATTGAAGTTTTCCTGGGTTGCCAGCAACGGTTGATGCCAGCCGCCATCGACATCGTTGTAGTGCCAGTGTTTAAGCTGCGGAATGCTCAGCGCCCCACCTGTCCCGGCCAGCAAGTAGCACGGTTGATCAGGATGACGCGGATACACCGGGTTCTCCCCCGAATCCAGCTCCCAGCTCCAGGGTGCAGCCACCGCATCGGAGCCGGTCAGGCTGCCCAGTGCACCGTTGTCGAATTGCAGCAGTATTGCCGCGCAATCTTCGTTGGCAAACCCGCGAATGGCGTTGCTGGTGATGGCCTGAACCTGGCGCACTTCACCGCACAAATGCCGCAGCAGATCGAGGTCGTGGATCAGGTTGGTCAACAGCATCCCCGCGCCGGCCTCGCGCCGCCAGGGTGTTTCAAAATAGCTGTCGGGCTTGCGCAACTGCCAGAGCGCCGTGACCGTGGTCAACCGACCCAATGCGCCGCTGTGGACAAGCTCGTGGGCGCGGACGATCAGCGGATTGTGGCGACGATGATGTCCGACCAGTACCGGAACGCCACTCGCCTTCGAGGCAGTCACCAGCTCCTTGGCTTCATCCAGGTGCACGCCCACCGGTTTTTCCAGCAATACCGGCACGCCGGCCGCGAGGCAATCGAGGGCCGTGCTGACGTGCAGCGTGTTCGGGTTGGCGACTATCACGGCGTCCGGTTTCGCCTGCTCCAGCATCTGACGATGATCGGCGAAACAGGCTACGCCCCATTGCGCCGCAAGACTGGCCGCCTGCGGTCCCGGATCGGCCACGGCGCACAACGTCGCTTCAGTCAGGGATTGCAGATGCTGGTAGTGCTGCTGGCCCATGTTGCCAGCACCGATCAGGGCGATGCGAAGTGGCGAATTCAAGATACGGTCCTCTTGTGAGTGTTATTGGAGCGATGAACCCCAATAATTTAGAACCTAGTTCCAGATTCTTACACAGACCTATCCTGAAAGTGTTCGAACAGCGCACAGCTTCTCAAGCTAGACACTGTTCAAAATGTGGGAGCGGGCTTGCTCGCGAATGCAGTGTGTCAGCGCCATCCAGATCCCATGACACACCGCATTCGCGAGCAAGTCGGATCGCCGCACCGCCGCTCCCACAGTCGATTTGCACAGGCCTTAGTTGAACAACTCCGAGGCCAGACTCGCCGCCGACAACTCCTCGGTGTACGCCAGCAACAACGGCGCCAGCTCATGCAGCCGCGCCCCCGGCATCCGTGCACTCGGCCCGGCGATGCTGAGCACGCCGATCACCCGCCCATCGGCGGGATGGCGCACCACTGCCGCAATCGCCGAAGTGCCGACCGCCGAGCTCTCCTCGACCCAGGCGTAGCCCTGGTCCCGCGCCAGACGCAGGCGTTCGAGCAATTCGATGTTCGAGCGCGGCGCGTTCGGCCCCACATGTTCCGGCACTTGTGCGCCCTGCCGCTCCACCAGCGACAAGGCTTCGGCATCGCTCATGCAGGCCAGCCACGCATGCCCAGAGGCGGTGTAAAACAACGGCGCATCGCGGCCCATGTCCGGGTCGTAACGCAGACCGGAGCGCGCGCCCTGGGACTTGGCGATCCAAATCTGACGCTCACCGTCGATCACCCCGAGACGCACCAGTTCGCCGGTTTCCTGCGCCAGGCGGTCAAGCACTGGCTGCACGATGTCGGCACCGCTGCTCGACAGATAACGGAAGCCCATCGCCACCAGTTTGGTCGAGAGGTGATAACGCAGATTATCCGGATTCTGCCGCACGTAACCGAGGCGGATCAGCTCGGCCAGCAGGCGATGGGTCGCGCTCTTGGGGATATCCAGTTGCTCTGCCAGGGTCTGCATCGGCAGGCCACGGGGATCGCTGGTGAGGCTTTCGAGCACACTGAAAACACGTTCGATCTGACTGCCGGCCATGGTCGCTTCCACGCAAAATTTGCTCGATTCTAGAAGACATCTGAACGAATGCGAAATCTGGAACTGAACGTTCGATAACCGCCCGTTTTACACCCTCAAGACTTGTTCGGCTTCACCTGATTCTTATATTTTCTGGAACAAGATTCCAAAACAATAAAACACCGGAGTTCAAACAATGCCTGCCCAAGCGCACTTTCTTCCCGACATCGACTGCGATGTGCTGATCGTTGGTTCCGGTGCGGCGGGACTGTCGGCGGCCGTGACCGCCGCGTGGCATGGACTGAAAGTCATAGTGGTAGAAAAGGACCCGGTGTTCGGCGGTGCCACGGCCTGGTCCGGTGGCTGGGCCTGGGTGCCTTGCAACCCGCTGGCCCGACGCGCAGGCATCGTCGAAGACGTTGAACTGCCGCGCACTTACCTGAAACACGAACTGGGCGAGCGCTTTGATCCGGCGATGATCGACGCTTTCCTGGAAGCCGGCCCGCGGATGGTGTCGTTCTTCGAGCAGCACACCTCGCTGCAGTTCGCCGACGGCAACGCCATTGCCGACATTCATGGCGACACGCCGGGGGCCGGCACCGGTGGACGCTCGGTGATCGCCGCCCCGTACGACGCACGAAAAGTCGGCACACTGCTCAAGCGTCTGCGCAAAACCATGCGGGAAACATCGTTCATGGGCATGCCGATCATGGCGGGGGCGGACCTCACGGCATTCCTCAACCTGACCCGTTCACTGTCGGCGGCCTGGCACGTTACGCGGCGCTTCAGCCGCCACCTGTTCGATCTCGTCGTACATGGCCGGGCGATGCAACTGGTCAACGGCGTGGCCTTGGTGGCGCGCCTGGCGAAATCCGCCGATGACCTCGGTGTGTTGCTCTGGGAATCAGCGCCCGTGAGCCGATTGCTGCGCGAGAATGACCAGGTACGAGGCGCGGTGGTCAACACCGCCAAAGGCTCGGTGCGCATCCATGCACGCAAGGCCGTGGTGCTCGCCGCGGGTGGTTTCGCCAATGACATCGACCGCCGCAAGGCCCTGTTCCCCCGCACACCGACCGGGCATGAGCATCTGGCCTTGCCGCCCCTCGGCGTTTGCGGCGATGGCCTGCGCCTGGGCGAAAGTGCCGGTGCCCGGGTGAATACCGACATGGCGTCCGCCGTCGCCTGGGCACCGGTTTCGCAGGTGCCGCACAGCGACGGCAGCACGGGACACTTCCCGCACATCATCGAGCGCGGCAAGCCGGGCATCATCGGAGTGCTGAGCAACGGCCAGCGCTTCGTCAATGAAGCCAACGGCTACTACGACTACGTCACGGCCATGGTCGCCGCCGCCCCACCGGGTGAAGAAGTGGCGTCGTGGCTGATCTGCACCCATGGCTTTCAGCGTCGATATGGCCTGGGCATCTCTCGGCCATTTCCTGTGCCGCTGTCATCCTTCATCCGCAGCGGCTATCTGAAAACCGGCAACACCCTTGAGGAATTGGCTGCAGCCTGCGGCATCGACCCGGTTGGCTTGCGCACCACCGTGTCGGACTACAACCGCCACGCGCGCAACGGCGAGGACCCGCAATTCGGCCGTGGTTCCACACCCTACAACCGCAAGCAGGGTGATGCACTGCAACAGCCCAACCCATGCGTCGCGCCGATCGAACAAGGCCCCTTCTATGCCGTGAAAGTCCAGCCGGGCTGCTTCGGTACCTTCGCCGGGCTCAAGGTCAACCAACATGCCCAAGTCCTGGACGGCGCGGCGCAACCCATCGCCGGGCTGTACGCGGCGGGCGGCGACATGGCCAGCATCATGGGCGGTCACTACCCCGCTGGCGGCATCAATCTCGGCCCGGCGCTGACATTCGGCTATATCGCCGCGCGCCATATCGCAGGCGTCACTGCTTATGAAAAGGAGATCGACCATGCAGCACATCATTAACGCTCAGGGTTTGAACATGCCGAAACTCGGCCTCGGCACCTGGCCAATGCTCGGCGAGGAATGCACCCGAGCAGTGGAACAGGCTCTGACCCTGGGTTACCGGCACATCGACACGGCAGCTGCCTACAACAACGAAGACGCGGTCGGTCAGGCGCTGGCGAACAGTCCGACACCCCGCGAGCAGATCCACGTCACGACCAAAGTCTGGTGGGACCAACTGCAACCCGACGCCATGCGTCACTCCATGGACCGTAGCCTCAAAGCCCTGCACAGCGAATACGTCGACCTGTTCATGCTCCATTGGCCAACCACCGATTGGGATTTGCCGCGCACCATAGAAACCCTGGTGTCGTTCAGGGAGCAAGGCCTGGCGCGCAACATTGGCGTGGCGAATTTTCCACTGCCCCTGCTACGCAAAGTCGTCGAAGAACTGGGGGCGCCGCTGTCGGCGATCCAGGTCGAGTACCACGTGCTGCTCGGACAAAACGCCCTGCTCGACTACGCCCGTCAACAGGATCTTGCGCTGACAGCCTACACGCCACTGGCACGCAACAAGGTATCCGACATTCCGGCCATCCGGCGGATCGCCGCGAAACACGGCGTACTGCCGACGCAGGTCGCGCTCAAATGGCTGCTCGATCAACCCAACGTGGCCGCGATCCCCAAGGCCAGCAGCGAGCCCAATCAACTGGCCAATCTCTCGGCGCTGGATGTGCGACTGGATAATGAAGACCGTGCCTTGATCGCCAGCCTGTCCAAACGCGAGCGCCAGGTCAGCCCTGACTTTGCGCCGGTGTGGGATGCATTTGACGAATAATTCGCAGGACCGGCGATCGCCCTCACGATAAAAACCCATCGCCCAACGGAATTCGATGGGTTATCCGTGTTCAATACAAGCCTGAGACCTTCTCGGCAACCCTTCACGGGTAGCCGGGAATCAACCTGTTCGCGGAAAAAAGACGGACGGCCGGACTGGCGCCGCTCCCACTTGGCAGCAACACTCATCGGACGACGCTTTCCCCGGAACAGAAGAGGATTCCCACATGCTATGGAAAAAAGGCCGACGCAGCGACAACGTGGTCGACGCCCGTGGCGATGATGTCGGCGGTGGTGGCGGCGGCATGCGTTTTGGCGGTGGCAAGGGTTTGAGCCTGACGGCGATCCTCCTGATTGTCGGCATCGGCTGGATCACCGGCCAGGATCCACTGCAGATCCTCGGACAACTGACCGGGCAAATGGAGCAGCAATCGGCGCCCGCCACCAACCAGAGTCGCCAGGCACCGCCGGCCAATGATGAGAGCGCGGAATTCGTGCGCTCGATCCTCGGCGATACCGAAGACACCTGGGGCGCGATATTCCAGCAGGCCGGTCGCCAATATAAGGACCCGACCCTGGTGCTGTTCAGCAACCGCGTGAATTCGGCCTGCGGTCTGGCCACCTCGGCGACCGGCCCCTTCTATTGCCCGGCTGACCAGAAGGTCTACCTGGACATGGCGTTCTTCCAGGAAATGTCCCAACGCTTTTCCGCCGCGGGCGACTTCGCCCAGGCCTACGTGATCGCTCACGAAGTCGGACACCATGTGCAGACCTTGCTTGGGGTGTCCACGAAAATTCAGGCAGCGCGCCAACAAGGCCGGCAGATGGAAGGCGACGGTGGTTTGCTGGTTCGCCAGGAACTTCAGGCCGATTGCCTGGCCGGCGTCTGGGCCAACAATGCGCAGAAGCGCCTGAACTGGCTGGAACCGGGCGACATCGAAGAAGCACTGAACGCCGCGAACGCCATCGGCGACGATCGTTTGCAGCAACAGGGTCAGGGCCGTGTGGTCCCGGACTCATTCACCCATGGTACGTCGGCGCAACGGGTGCGCTGGTTCAAAACCGGTTTCGCCCAAGGCCAGGTTGGCCAGTGCGATACCTTTGCGGCGAAAAATCTGTAAATGAAGAAGTGGTTGTTGGTTGTTCTGTTTACTTGCACAACGTCCCAGGCCGCCGAGCATGGGGTCAAGGAACTCAGCTCAGGGCGCCTGCTGTTGAAGTCAGGTGAAATCGCGGTGGGCATCAGCCCCGCCCCGGCAAAAATCGAACGGGTGCTGATCATCCTCCACGGTCGCTTGCGCAATGCGCAAACCTATCTGCAGAGTGGTGAGCACGCGGCCGAACTGGCGGGGCAAAGCGCAACGACCCTGGTGATCGCCCCGCAATTCCTCAATGAAACCGACGTTGCGGTCCATCCGGTGGCCGACACCGTTTTGCGCTGGCAAGGCAATGAATGGATGGCCGGCGGCGAATCCACGGCACCCTTTCGGCTGAGTTCCTACGCGGCGCTCGACGAAATCATCGCCCGCTTGGGTGACCGTCAGCAGTTTCCGGATGTGAAGCAAATCGTCATCGCCGGGCACTCCGGCGGCGCGCAGGTGGTTCAGCGCTATGCGTTGCTCGGTCACGCGCAATCCGACCTCGATGCTGCCGGCGTGCAGGTACGCTACGTGATCGCCAATCCGTCCTCCTACGCTTATTTCGATGAGCGCAGGCCCGTGGCATTCAGCCACGCCGGTTGCCCGAATTTCCATCGCTGGAAGTACGGGCTGGCGGATTTACCGGCTTACGCAGAAGGACAAACCGCAGCACAGTTGCAGGAAAGTTACCTCAAGCGTGAAGTCGTTTATCTGCTGGGGCAGCAGGACACCGACCCGAATCATCCGGCGCTGGATAAAAGCTGTGAGGCCAGGGCGCAAGGGCCGTCTCGATTGGCCCGCGGGCGTTTTTACTTCGATTATTTAAAGCGGCTGCAACCGCAAGGGTTGAAGCAGCAATTGGTTGAAGTGCCCGGGGTCGGGCATAACGGGGATGGGATGTTTACCTCGCCAGAGGGGCAGAAGGCATTGTTCGGGCAGTAGTATTTGTGGTGTCTGGAAGGGCCTCTTCGCGAGCAAGCCCGCTCCCACATTGGACCTGCGGTGTACACATCATTTGTGAGCACCCGAGATCAAATGTGGGAGCGGGCTTGCTCGCGAAAGCGGTTCACCCGACAACAACGCCCTCAAGCCGAAAGCATCTGCCGCAACTCAACACAATCCGCCGCATGCCAATCGGTCAATTCCGGCCATGGATTATCCGACAGATTCACCAACACAGTCCGCGCTCCCGCTGCCCGCCCACAATCGAGATCGAAGCGGTAATCACCGACCATCACCATCTCGCTCGCCGGCACCTTCCATGCTTCGGCCAGTTTCAGCAACCCGCCCGGATGCGGCTTGGGCGGAGCATCATCGCGGCCCAACACATCCTCCAGCGCAAAGCAGTCGGCCAGGCCAATGGCCTCCAGCGTGACATGCGCCAGCTCCCGGGCGTTGCGCGTGAGAATGCCCAGGCGATAACCACGCCCGGCCAGTTCGCGCACCAGTTCCACCGCGCCCGGCGCCGGTTGCGAACCAAGGGCCAGGTCCCGCTCGTGCTCCAGCAGCCATGCATGTTTGGCTGCGGCTTCATCGGCCGGCAGTGCGGCGAGGTGGGTCAGGATGTCGTGTTCGGCAGGAATCGCCAACGCCACGCGAATCGCCGCGAAGTCGTGCACGGCCACCGTCAGGGTGCCGTCCATGTCGAACACCCAGTGACGCACTTCGGCCAGGCTCATGCCCAATCCTTGCGGTGACGGATCAAGCCTTCCTGGGTGACCGAGGCCACCAGTTGCCCGGCGCGATTGAACACGCTGCCACGGGAGAAGCCACGGGAATTGCCCGCCCACGGACTGTCCATCGCATAGAGCAACCAGTCATCGGCACGCAGATCCTGGTGGAACCACAGCGCGTGATCGAGGCTGGCGACCTGCATATCCTTGTGCCACACCGACTTGCCGTGGGGCTGCATCGAGGTGACCAGCAGACCGAAGTCCGATGCATAGGCCAGCAGGTATTTATGCAGCGCCGGCGAATCGGCCAGCGCCCCGTCGGCGCGGAACCAGACGTACTTGACCGGATCGGAGGGCAGCGGGTTGTAGGGATCTTTCTCGGTCACCGGGCGAAATTCGATCGGCTTCGGGCACAGCAGTTTTTCGCGCATTTTCTCGGGGATCAGGTGCGCGCGCTGCTGGGTGATCTCCAGTTCCGATGGCAGGTTTTCCGGACCGACCACTTGCGGCATTTCGGTCTGGTGCTGAAAGCCTTCTTCGTCGTACTGGAACGACGCACTGCACGTGAATATCGGGTGGCCCTTCTGGATCGCCGTTACCCGACGCGTGCTGAAGCTGCCACCGTCACGCACCCGGTCAACCTGATACACCACCGGCAACCCGGCATCGCCTGGGCGCAGGAAATAGCCGTGCATCGAATGCACATGGCGCGCCTCTTCAACCGTCTGACTGGCCGCCGACAGCGACTGACCGAGCACCTGACCACCGAACAGCTGACGAAAACCCAAGTCCTGGCTACGGCCACGGAACAGGTTTTCTTCGATCGGCTCCAGCGTCAGCAGGTCGACCAGATCTTCCAACACTTGGCTCATTCAGACTCTCCTCACACAACGCAATACCGCCCAGTCTTGGCTGCGGCGGTCGATTCAGTTTCTGGCCCGGGCCAACATGTGGTCCATTGTAAACGTCCGTGTCAGGTTATCCATGCAAGGTTTGCAGCCATTGTTCACGGCTGATGCGGTACAACACGTGGTGATGCAGGGGATGATCGACGGAGAGCTTGGGATGATCGAAGTCATCGGCCGGATCGTGATGCATGCCAATCGCCTGCATGACTTTCTGCGACGGCAGGTTACTGTCAGCGGTAAAGGACACGACTTCGCTCAGCAGCAAGCGGTCAAACCCGCAGCGCAGAGCGGTCCACGCCGCTTCACTGGCGTAACCCAACCCCCAGTGCTCGCGGGCCAGGCGCCAGCCGATTTCCGTGGCCGGGGTGAAAGGCGCGTCGAAACCGACCACACCGAGCCCGGTAAAACCGATGAATTGGCCGGTGTCCTTGCGTTCCAGAGCCCATAGGCCGAAACCATGCTCGGCGAAATGACCACGGATTCGCCCGATCAATGAGGCGCTCTCCAGCCGACTCAAGGCTGCCGGGAAATAGCGCATCACCTGCGGATCGGCACACATCGCCGCAAAGTCAGGTAAATCTTCATCGCGCCACTGGCGCAACAGCAGCCGAGCGCTTTCAAGTTCCAGTATTGGCTCCATCGTGCCCCGCCCCTCCATTTCAATGTCGCCAGTCTACAACGCTGGTAGGATCCGTCTCTCATTCCTACATGAAATGACCATGCCACTGCCGCTGATTTATCACGAAGACTACAGTCCAGAGTTTCCGGCGGATCACCGCTTCCCCATGGACAAGTTCCGCCTGTTGCGCGATCACCTGGTGGGCAGCGGCCTGACCCGCGACGCCGATCTGCTGCGCCCGGACCTGTGTCCCGCAGAGATTCTCGCCCTCGCCCATGACCCTTCGTATATCGAGCGCTACATGAGTGGCGAATTATCCCGCGAAGACCAGCGCCGCCTCGGCCTGCCCTGGAACGAAGCTCTGGCCCGACGCACGGTACGGGCGGTGGGCGGCTCGTTGCTGTCGGCCGAGCAGGCGCTGGAGCATGGTCTGGCCTGCCACCTCGCGGGCGGCACCCACCATGCGCACTACGATTACCCGGCCGGATTCTGCATCTTCAATGACCTGGCGGTGATCAGCCATTACCTGCTGGAAAGTGGTCGGGTGAACCGCGTGCTGATCTTCGATTGCGACGTGCATCAGGGCGACGGGACTGCACGAATACTTCATAACACCCCGGAAGCGGTGACCGTTTCCCTGCACTGCGAGAAGAACTTTCCCGCACGCAAGGCCGAAAGTGATTGGGACATTCCACTGCCCAAAGGCATGGGCGATGCCGACTACCTGAAGGTGGTGGACGATGCACTCAACTACCTGCTGCCACTCTACCAACCGGATCTGGTGCTGTATGACGCCGGGGTCGATGTGCATAAGGACGACGCCCTGGGTTATCTGAAGCTGACAGACGAAGGCGTCGCCGCCCGCGATGAAAGCGTGATGCGTCATTGCCTGGGCCGTGACATTCCGGTGGTCGGGGTAATCGGCGGCGGCTACAGCAAGGACCGCCAGGCCCTGGCACGCCGTCACGGCATCCTCCATCACAGCGCGCAGCGCGTCTGGCAGTCATCAGGTTGTCACTGAGTTGTGGATGCTTTACCCACAATGCCTGTGGAGCTGCCTGTGGATAACCTGAGTGAAAGGGCCTGCAGCCCATGCGGAGATTGGGCTACAGAGCGGTGGTTGTTTTTTAACCAACCCTCGAATTCACCAAAGATCCCTGTAGGAGCGAGCCTGCTCGCGAAAAACGCAACGTCGCCGCCGGGCATCCGGTTTCCCGCGTAATCGTTCAAGACCATCGCGAGCAGGCTCGCTCCTACAGAGGTCTGGGCTGGTAGAATGCCCGGCTTCATTCGCCAAAACCGCAGCGCACTCCATGACCCGATCTTCGACCTCCTCCCCTTCCCGCGTCGCCATCATCGGTGGCGGCCCCGCCGGTCTGATGGCGGCCGAAGTGTTGAGCCAGGCCGGGATCAAGGTCGACCTGTACGACGGTATGCCTTCAGTGGGGCGAAAATTCCTCCTGGCCGGCGTCGGCGGCATGAACATCACGCACTCCGAAGCCTACCCGGCATTTCTCTCACGCTACGCCAAACGCGCCCCGCAGATCGCCCCGCTGCTGCGCGGCTTCGGCGCCGAAGCGTTGTGTCAGTGGATTCATGAACTGGGCATCGAGACCTTCGTCGGCAGCTCCGGCCGGGTATTCCCCACCGACATGAAGGCCGCGCCGCTGCTGCGCGCCTGGCTCAAACGCCTGCGCGACAGTGGCGTAGTTATCCACACCCGCCACCGCTGGCTCGGCTGGGACGAGCGTGGCGGATTGCGTATCGACAGCCCGGAAGGTGAAACAACCGTGCAAGCCGACGCCACCCTGCTCGCCCTCGGTGGCGGCAGTTGGTCGCGCCTGGGTTCAGACGGCGCGTGGATGCTGCCACTGGAGCAACGCGGTGTAGGACTGGCGCCGTTGCAACCCAGTAATTGCGGCTTCGAGGTGCAGGCCTGGAGCGAATTGATGGTCAGCAAATTCGCCGGCGCGCCGCTGAAAAACATCGCCATCGGCCTTAACGATGACGTGCCGCGACTCGGCGAATGTGTGATTACCGCCACCGGGATCGAGGGCAGTCTGATCTACGCCCTGTCGGCCCCCATCCGCGAAGCGATCAACCAGCACGGCTCGGCAACCATTCATCTGGACCTGTTGCCGGGCCGGCCTGTGGATAAAGTTGCAGCGGCGTTGAGCAAACCCCGGGGATCACGCTCCATGGCCAAGCACCTGCACAGTCAGTTGGGCATCGATGGGGTCAAAGCGGCGCTATTGCGTGAACTGACCAGCGCCGACTGCTTTGCCGACATGGCCTTGCTGGCCAACGCGATCAAGGCATTGCCACTGACACTGGTGAAAACCCGTCCACTGGACGAGGCGATCAGCAGCGCTGGCGGGGTGTTGTTCGAGGCGATGGATGAGCGTTTGATGCTCAAGCAACTGCCGGGCGTGTTCTGCGCGGGAGAGATGCTGGACTGGGAAGCGCCGACCGGCGGCTATCTGCTGACCGCGTGTTTCGCCAGTGGGCGAGCGGCGGGGTTGGGGATGGTTGAATGGTTACAGCGCAAGGGCTGAAGACCGAGGCGCGCCCTTCGCGAGCAAGCCCGCTCCCACAGGGGATTTGTGAACGACACAGATCCCCTGTGGGAGCGGGCTTGCTCGCGAAGGCGGCCTAACAGACGCAGGGGTAAATCAAGGCTTACGCTTGCGCGGCCCGGTATTGAACACCGGCACCTTGCGCACAGGCTTGATCGAAGGCTCCGCCGGCGCAACCTCACCGCTATCAACCCACCGACCCAGATTGCGTTTACCACCGCCACCACCGGAAGCCTTGGGCTTCTTCGGTTTTTTCGGCTTCTTGACGACCTGGCCACTGGCATCGGTGTCCGGCACGCGGTGCTCGGGTTCGAAGTCCGGCTCGTTCTGCCGCTTCAAAGTCTGGCGGGTCAGCATCTCGATGGCCGACAGCAGATTCACTTCATCGGCGCAGACCAGGGAAATCGCCTCGCCGGTCGAACCCGCGCGGCCGGTACGACCGATGCGGTGGATGTAATCCTCAGCGACGATCGGCAAGTCGAAGTTGACCACCAACGGCAGGTCTTCGATGTCCAGGCCACGGGCTGCCACGTCGGTAGCGACCAGGATCTGCACTTCACTCGCCTTGAAGCGGTCCAGCGCACGCTGGCGGGTCGCCTGGGGTTTGTCGCCGTGGATGCCGTCGGCGTTGATGCCCAGGCCCTGAAGTTTCTCCACCAGCGCGTCCACGCCGTTGCGGGTCTTGGCGAACACCAGCACCTGCTTCCACTTGCCCTTGCGCATCAGGTGCACGAACAGTTCCGGCTTGCGCTTCTTGTCCACCGTCACGATCCATTGCTTGACCGTATTGGCTGCGACGTTGCGCGGGCTGACTTCGATGCTCAGCGGATCGTTGAGCATCTGCCCGGCCAGCAGGCGGATGTCATCGGAGAAGGTCGCGGAGAACAGCAACGTCTGACGTCTCGAAGGCAGCGCGCGGTAAATGTTCGCCAGTTCCTCGGAAAAGCCCAGGTCGAGCATGCGGTCGGCTTCGTCCAGCACCAAGGTCTGCAACTGGTTGAACTTCAGCGCGTTCTGGCGGAACAGGTCGAGCAAGCGGCCCGGGGTCGCCACCAACAGATCGACACCGCTGCGCAGCTTCATCATTTGCGGATTGATGCTGACGCCGCCATACACCGCGTAAGTACGCAGCGGCAGGTTCTCAGCGTACTGGCGCACGGCTTCGTGAACCTGCTCGGCCAGCTCGCGGGTCGGTACCAGGATCAGCGCGCGGACCGAGTTGGCGGTGACTTTCGGCCCTTCCATGGCCAGCAGTTGCAACAGCGGCAGGGCGAAACCGGCGGTCTTGCCGGTGCCAGTCTGGGCGGCGGCCATCAGGTCGCGACCGGCCAGCACCGCCGGAATGGCTTGCGCCTGAACCGGCGTCGGAGTCTGGTAGCCGAGCGTCTCGAGGGAGCGCAGCAAGGGTTCGATCAGGCCAAGGGTGGCGAAAGTCATGGGAATACCGTAGGAAAATTCAGCGCGGGTTGTTCAAAACAAGTGTGCAAAACAAGATGCAATGCCGCGCAGTTTACCCTAATTCACACGGGATTCTGTCGGCACTGCCGTCACCACCACTGGCCGCTCTGGCGTGCGACGCCATTGTGGCAAGCCGATCAACACCACGGCACTGATGATCACCGCCATCGCCAGGGCTTCTTCGATGCCAATGGTTTCGCCGACGAACACGATCCCCAGCAACACCGCCACCGCCGGGTTGACGTAGGCATAACTGGTCGCTGCCGCCGGACGCACGTGCTTCAACAGGTACATATAGGCGTTGAAGGCGATGATCGAACCGAACACGGTCAGATACGCCAACGCGGCCCAACCTTCAATCGGTGGCACCTTTTCCAGGTGCTCACCGCTGACTGCGCTGGCAATCAGCAACACGACGCCGCCCACCAGCATTTCCACAGCGCTGGCCATCGCGCCCTGAGGCAACGGCAGGTGTTTGCTCCAAACAGAACCAAACGCCCAGGTCGCCGCTGCAAAAATCAGCAACGCCGCACCCAATGGACTCGATTGCAGGTTGGAACCCAGGTTGAGCATGGCGATTCCGATCAAGCCGAGCACAATCCCGGCCCATTCGAGACGGGTATTACGTGCGCCCCAGAAATATCCGCACAGCAAGGTAAACAGTGGCACCGTCGCCACCGCCAAAGCCGCCACCCCGGAGGCGACGCCCGTGTGCTCGGCCACACTCACAGCGCCGTTGCCGCACGCCAGCAGCAGAATCCCGATGATCCCGGCAGCCTTCCACTGCGCCCAGGTCGGCGCCGGCGCCCCGCGCCAGCGCAGAAAGGCGTACATCAAAGTCCCGGCAATGACGAAACGGATACCGGCGAGCAACAACGGCGGCCAGTACTCCACGCCGATGCGGATCACCAGGTAGGTCGAGCCCCAAATCACATACAAGGCGAAGAAGGCAGCGATCAAGGGTAAAGGAAAGCGACGAAAGCCGGACATGGAGGCAGCTCACAGGCAAGTACAAGTGAACGGCTATTCTAGAAAGGCTAGCGCCGGAAAATAAGTTACAAAACCTGTTTAAAGCGCCGGTACACTTTTCAAAACACGGAGTTCAGCGCTATAAACCGTGATTTCGAAAGTCGGCTATTTTCAGGAGTCACCCCCGATGGATAAGTACGACCGCATGCTGCTCAGCGCCCTGCTGGAAAACGGTCGCGCGTCCTACGCGGACCTGGCGCGCAAGGTCAACCTGTCCGCCCCGGCCGTGGCCGAGCGCGTGGCCAAGCTCGAAGCCAGCGGCGTGATTACCGGCTACCAGGCAAAGGTCGACATGGCCAAGCTCGGCCTGCCGATCCAGTGCGTGATCGAACTGCGTCTGAACCAGCACGGCAACCAGAAAGCCTACGACGACCTGATCAAAATCCCGCAATTGACCGAATGCCATCGGGTGACCGGCGATCCCTGCGTGATCATGCAAGCGGCGGTGGGCTCGATGCCGGAGCTGGAAGAGCTGATCAACCGGATCGCCACGTTCGGGTTCAGCAAGACGTCGATTGTGTTGTCGAGCGCGATAGAGAAGCGGGTGCCGCTGGGGCAGTTGGAGGCGAACGGCAAGTAACCCCAAGACCACAGCATATCCAATGTGGGAGCGGGCTTGCTCGCGAAAGCGGTGTGTCATTCAACAATGATGTTGGCTGAACTGGCGCTTTCGCGAGCAAGCCCGCTCCCACAGGGGACTTGCGGTGTTTTCGGGATCAGCGATAGCGCTTGAGGTGTTCGTTTACCTTCGCCGCCGGCACTTTCTGCAATTTGCACAGCAAGTCATGGGACAGCTCGCGCAAGCCGTGTTTCTGGCGCAACTCTTCGGCCAGGTGTGCCGTAAGGTTGGCCGCCATCTCGGCGTCGGCCATGGCCCGGTGGGCCTTGCCGGTGTGGGGCAGGTTGGCGAACGTGGTGAGGGTGCCGAGTTTGTGGTTCGGCGCGGCGGGCATCAGGCGGCGAGCCAGCAGCAGCGAGCAGGCAAAGTTCTGCAGGCGGGTGCGTTTGATTCGCCCCAGTTCGAAGTCCCAGAACTTCTGGTCGAACGCGGCGTTGTGCGCGAGCAACGGCGTGCAGCCGACGAATTCATTCACTTCGTTCATCACCTGCTCGGCCGACGGGGCGGTGCGCAGCATGGCGTTGCTGATGCCGGTGAGTTGTTCGATGAAGGCCGGGACGCGCACGCCGGCATTCATCAGGCTTTGGTAACGCTCGACGATGCGCCCCTGTTCAAGGATCACCACGGCGATTTCCGTGGCCCGGCAGCTGCTGCTCGGTGAGATCCCGGTGGTTTCAAAGTCGATGACTGCGATGCGTTCCAAACCTGGTTCTACTCCGTAAAAATCAATTCTTGAGCAGCAACGCGCCTTCGATCGGCACGTAGCGGCTGGCGGCGCGTATCAGCGAGTTGGCGGTCAGCCCCGGTACGCCGTAGGCCACTGCTTGTACGCCGTGTTTGCTGATGATGCGTTCGAGCAGCATGTCGAAATCACCGTCGCCGGAGGCCAGGACGATTTCATCGACATGGTCGGCGGCATCCATGATGTCGAGGGTGATGCCCACGTCCCAATCGCCCTTGGCTGAGCCATCGCTGCGCTGGATATAGGGTTTGAGCTTCACGGTGAAACCGAGGTTGCGCAGGATCTGCTGGAACTGCTGCTGTTTGCTGTCGCCACGGTCGATGGCATAGGCGTAGGCTTCGACGATCTCGCCCTGCTTGCTGATGTCAGCCCACAGTGCGGCGTAGTTGAAGTGGCAACCATAAGCCTGACGCACGGTGTAGTAGAGGTTCTGGACATCGGCGAACACTGCGATTTTTTTCACCGGCTTTCCTCAGGGCTGAATCAGGCACCAGGCCCGAAAAGTCGCCCAGTATGCCAGCCCCGAGGATTGTTCCGCGAATAATCGGCCCGGAGCGCGGTTGCGCTCCGGACGAATGGCGTATCAGACGAAGGAATCGTCGTCGCCGCCGAATAACGAGTCATCGCTGTAGTCAGCGTCGCTGAACCCGCCCTGATCGTTGCTGTAGGAGTCGTTACCGGCCATGCGCTGGTCATCGCCCCAGCCATTGTTGCCCTGGTCGTTGACCTGGGCCGGCTCTTCCTTGATGACTTCGACGACTTCCGGTTGCTGATTGTGATGGAACAGACTGCTGATGCCTTGTGCCAGCATCACGCCACCCGCCACGCCTGCGGCGGTTTTCAGCGCACCACCGAGGAAACTGCTGCCGGCCGCTGCCGGAGCCTGTTGCTGTGGTGCATAGCCCTGCTGGGGAAAGTTCTGCGGTGGCGCGCCGAAGTTCTGCTGTGACGGTTGCGAACCGAACGACGAGCGTCCCGGCTCGCGCCAGCCACCGCTCGAGGGTGGTGAGCTCTGGGTGGGTGCAGGCTGTGGCTCACGAGAGTTGCCGCCAAAGATGCTCGACAAAAAGCCACCGCTGCTCGGCGCTGGAGCCGGGGTCGCCTGGGCCTTGGCCTGTTGCAGTTCGGCCTGCAACTGCTGGACTTGCTGGGTCAGTTGCCTGTTCTGTTCATCGAGGCTCTTGATCGCCGCCTCTTGCACCAGAATCGCCTGGGTCATGAAATAACCTGCTGCGGGCTGGCGCGTCAGGTGTTCCTTGATCCGCGCCTCGGCCTGGGCGTCGCGCGGGGCTGAGTCCGTTTCGGCCTGTTGCAGCCGGGAAAACAGTCCATCGATCAGGGTTTGTTCTTCGCTGTTCATGGCGACCTCGTAGATTGCCGGGAAAATCGTTGCCTTTATCCAATGAGGATAAGGTGCCCGACCTTAATGGAGGCTGAAACAAGATGTTTCAATGACATTTACCGAACGTTTACGTTTGCGTCTACGAGCGCTTGATCGGTTAAAGTGAGCCACTGCTTCCAACCTGCGATACCCACTGATGAATCCGTTAGATGTCCTGCGTGACTCGCTGTATTTCTTCAAGCGCAATCTGGGCCAGATCGTGCAGCTGTGCCTGCCGCTGGTGATGCTTGAGGCGCTGCTGCAACAAGTGGTCGACCACTCCACCGAGCCGGACAGTTTCCCCGGCATCAGCGTGATAGTCGGCTTGCTGGTGTACCCGCTGTACACCGCTGCGCTGATCCTGTTTCTCGACGCCCGCAGCCGCGGCGAGTCGCCGCGCAACCGCGACCTGCTGGCGATGGCGGCGAGCCTGTGGCCACGCTTCGCCCTGCTGACCGCGCTCAATACCGTGCTGATTCTGCTGGGCCTGTCGCTGTATTTCCTGCCGGGTATCTACCTGATGGTGACCCTGGCGTTTGGCGAATACCTGCTGGTGTTACGCGGCCTGGCGCCACTGGCGGCCATGAAGGAAAGCCTGCGCATGACCCAAGGGCATTTCTTGCGCATCCTGCTGTGCATTCTGTGTGTGATGGGGCCGTTGTGGCTGCTCAAAGGCGTGACGCTGGCGGCGTACCCCGAACCTCAGAACCCGGTGGTATCCATGCTGATCGACAGCGCCCACAGTTTCCTGCAGCTGTTTACCAGCGTGGTGCTGTTCCGACTGTTCATGCTGATCAACCCGTTGCCTGAACGAAATGACAACTCGCTCTGACCTTGGGCGCGCCCCTCGCTCTCGGGTATGCTCGGGAACAATCCTGTAACGCTAATAAGCCGAGCCATGACCCGTCTACTGCGCTACATCCTGCCGGGCCTGCTGATCGTGATCGGCCTGATCGCCGCGATGATCTACAGCCTGACCTGGCGCCCCGATGCCAAAGAATTGTTGCCCGTCAGTTGCAGTGCCCAGGCCCCCTCCCTGGTCCCCGGGCAGGCGTTGAAGGTGATGACCTGGAACGTCCAGTACCTGGCCGGCAAGCGCTACGTATTCTGGAATGACCTGGCCGCGGGCACCGACGAACGTCCCACAGCGGAAGACATGGCTTTCAGCCTTGACGAAGTGGCGCGGGTGATTCGTGACGAACAACCGGACATCGTGCTGCTGCAGGAACTGGACGACGGCGCCAAGGCCAGCGATTACCAGCACCAGTTCAAGCTGCTGCAGGAGCGGCTCGCCGACTTGTATCCGTGTGGCACCAGCGCGTTCGACTGGAAAGCCGACTTCGTGCCGAATCCGCACATCTTCGGCAGTGTCGGCCGGCAACTGGCAACCCTGAGCCGTTATCGGATCGAACATGCCGAACGGCTGCAACTGCCAGTCGCCTCGGGCAATCCGGTCAGCCGCCAATTCAAACCCAGAGACGCTTTGCTGGTGAGCTACTTGCCATTGAGTGATGGCGGGCAAATAGCGGTGCTCAATACCCATCTGGAGCGCGCCGATCGAGCGGACAACACCTTGCAAAACCAGGTGAACGCCGTGGCCAGGGCCCTCGATAAACTCGAAAGCCGTGGCACGCCGTGGTTGATCGGTGGGGATTTCAACTTGTTGCCGCTGGGCCAGTATCGGCGCCTGCCCGATGCACAACGCGCGCCCTACTCCGCCGACAGCGTGTTGCACCTGCTGTGGGACAAGTACCCGATGATCCCGACCAACAACGAAGCCAGTGGCATCGACCGCGAGCGCTGGCTGACCCACTACCCGAACGATCCCGGACTGAACGGCCCGGACCGGACCGTCGACTACCTGTTCTACAGCCCGCGGATCAAACGGGTAGAGGCGATGGTGCGGCAGGACGATACATTGCGCATCTCCGATCACCTGCCGGTGATTGCGCGGTTTCTGTTGCCGGTTGCGCCCTGATTCCGAGTCAACACAAAACCTGTGGGAGCGGGCTTGCTCGCGAAGAGGCCAGTACATCCGACATCAATGTTGTCTGATACACCGCTTTCGCGAGCAAGCCCGCTCCCACAAGGTCTGTGCAAACCTGACTTAATGCACCTCCTCCAGATCATCATGCAGCAGCCCGAAGATCTCGCGCTTCATCTCGATGAACGAGCGCTCCATGACCATGTCCAGGTTGCGTGGACGCTCGATCGGCACATCCAGAATCTGCTTGATCCGCCCCGGCCTGGCCCCCATCACATACACCCGGTCGCCCAGCAGAATCGCCTCGTCGATGTCGTGGGTCACGAACAACACAGTCTTTTTGCTGTTGCCCCACACCCGCAGCAACAGCTGCTGCATTTGCAGGCGCGTCTGGCTGTCGAGAGCGCCGAAGGGTTCGTCCATCAGCAGGATCTGCGGGTCATTGGCCAGTGCGCGGGCAATGGCGACACGTTGCATCATCCCGCCGGACAACTGTTTGGCGTAGTTGTCGGCAAAACCGCTCAGACCCACTTCGTTCACGTAGTAATCGACGATGTCCTTGCGTTGCGCCGCCGGCATGCCACGCCGCTTGAGGCCGAACTCGACGTTCTGGCGCACCGTCAGCCACGGGAACAGCGTGTAGCTCTGGAACACCATGCCGCGGTCCGCGCCGGGGCCTTCGACCTGCTGGCCGCCAACGTAAATCTCACCCGAGGTCGGTTCGGCCAGGCCGGCGGTGAGATACAGCAGGCTCGACTTGCCGCAGCCCGAAGGCCCCACCAGCACAGCGAATTGCTGGTCCGGCACCTCGAACGACACCTCCTGTAACGCGGTAAAGGTACCGCCATCGGGTTTCTTGTAACTCAGGCTGACCTTGTCCACCTTCAGCCGTGGCGCGTTCACCGGGGCGGCCTGAGGGGCGACAAAACGATGAGTGGCGGCGGTTACTGAGCCCATGCGGTGATCCTCAGACGTAGGAAACGGAACAGTTGATCGGTGACCAGGCCCAGCAGGCCGATGATCGCGATGGCGAGGAAAATCACATCCACCTGAAAGCCACGCATAGCCTTGAGGCTCAGGTAACCCAGGCCACTGGATGCGGCCACCAGTTCAGCCACCACCAGGTAAGTCCAGGCCCAGCCCATGGTCACCCGCAGGGTGTCGAGCACGCCCGGCAAGGACGCCGGGGCAATCACATGCAGCACCGCGTCACGACGGTTAGAGCCAAGGGTGTAGGAGGCGTTGATCAGGTCCTTGGAGATGCCTTTGGACACGTCCGCGATCATCACCAGTTGCTGGAAGAAGACGCCGAAAATGATCACCGACACCCGCTGCTCCAGACCGATGCCGATCCACAGGATGAACAGCGGCACGAACGAGGTCACCGGCAGGTAGCGAATGAAATTCACCAGCGGCTCAAGGAAGGCCTGGACGATGCGAAAGCTGCCCATCAACAAGCCCAGGGGCACCGCCACCAGGGACGACACGATGAAACCGACCATCACCACTTCGACACTGGCCCACACATGTTGGCCAAGGGTGCCGTCGCGGCCTAACCGCACGGCGGCCTCGACCACCGCGCCCGGCGTCGGCAGGAACATGCCCGGCACCACGCCGCCGTAGGACAACCCGGCCCACAGGCCGACCAACAGCACCCAGGCCAGGCCGCTCGCGCTCCAGATCACCGAGACCGGCAATCCGGTCTTGGGCGTGATGCAGCGGCTCAGCCATGAATTGCGCTTGAACATGCAGCCTCCTAGAGCGGGGTGACGAAGCGGTTGTCGATCAGGTCGTCATTGCTGACGTTGTAGGGCTTGCCTTGCAGCTCGCTGGCGGTCTCGTTGGCCAGCTTGATCAGCGGTGCGCTGTCACCCGGTTTACCCGGCGAACCCAGCAGTTTTTCGCTCATGGCCTGATCGTAAAAACGCACGCCCTGTGCGGCCGCTTCCATTTCCTTCGGATCGGCCAGGTAACCGCCGACACCCTTGGCCATGATTTTGTAGGCTTCCTGTGGATGATCCTTGGTGTACTGCACAGCTTTATACAAACCGGCCACCAGGGCCTTGACGTCTTCCGGCTGCTTTTCGATCACGCTGCAGTTCAGTGCGACCACATCGACGATCACCCCCGGTGTGCTGCTGCTGTCGATCAGCACCTTGCCCTGCTTCTTGTCGCGAACCATCGACAGGTGCGGTTCCCAGGTCACGGCAGCCGGTACGCGACCGGCGATGAACGCGGTGGCGGCGTCGTCGGCCGTCATGTTCTGCACGGTGATGTCGCTCATGCTCATGCCGTGTTTTTTCAGCAGATAGGACAACCAGAACTGCGAGGTCGAACCTTCGTTGACCGCAACGGCCTTGCCCTTGAGTTCCTGCAGGCTCTTGACGTCCTTGCCCACCAGCACGCCGTCGCCACCATGGCTGTCGTCCAGCGCGGCCACGGCCTTGAAGCAGAATTGCGGACGGTACTTGAGCACCTCGTCGATGGTCGACGCCGAGCCGGACAACTCGCCGGAAGCTTGTGCGGCCATGTACATCGCCGCTTCCTCGACCACCGGCAATTCGACGGTCAAACCGTTTTCCTTGAAGTAGCCAAGGTCCTTGGCCAGGTACAGGGTGCCGTAGCCGACCCAAGTGGTATGACCGATGGACAGGGTGCCGGCCTGGGCGCTGGTGGCGACCGTCGCGGCGATGGCGGTGACCGCCAGTGGATGGGCAACGCGGGTAAGCAAGGACTTGATCATGGAGCACTCCCAAAGCTGTTGATTTAGTTTTGTCATGGGCAGTACGGCGAGCCCTGAATCGGCTGCAACCTGTGGTCTCTCGGGGACCCTTCGGCGGGCAGCATTCGGTGGGCTGGCGAGATCGATGTTGGCCCAAGGGCGGGATTAGGAAAATGAGGAAATATGTGGATGCGAACGATGAAAAAACTCGTTAGCGCGCACCGCGAAAGGGCGCTGCGGGCGGGGATGCCCGAGGTGGGTGCAAGAGGTGAAGAATGTGTTGAATGGGCCATCGCATTCGCGAGCAAGCCCGCTCCCACAGGTTATGTGTAGTGCCCAAAACTTGCGGCAGACACAAATCCTGTGGGAGCGGGCTTGCTCGCGAAGAGGCCCGAGAGAACGCTACAAGATCAAATCCGGCCGTACTCCTGCGCCGTACGATCCACCGCTTTCAGGGTCTTGCCGATCAGCTCATCAATCTCCTCACGGCTGGCAATCAACGCCGGCGCCATGATCATCCGGCCCAAGGTCGAGCGAATGATCACGCCCTCTTCAAAACCGATCGTACGGCAGCGCCACGCAATGTCGTTTTCGTTGGCAAAACGCTTGCGGCTGGTTTTGTCTTCGGCCAGTTGCAGCGCCGCAACCATGCCGGTGCCCTGGATGTCACCCACCAGCGGGTGCTTGCCGAACACTTCGCGCAGACACTGCTGCAGGTACGGGCCGATGTCGTCCTTGACCCGCGTCACCACGCCTTCATCGCGCAAGGCCTTGAGGTTGGCAATCGCCACCGCCGCCGCCACCGGGTGCCCGGAATAGGTCAGGCCGTGGGCAAACACACCGCCCTGCTCCACCAGCACCGAGGCCATTTTCTTCGACAGGATCAAGCCGCCCATGGGGATGTAGCCCGAGGTCAGGCCCTTGGCGATGGACAGGGTGTCCGGCTCGAAACCGAAGTACTCGTGGGCGAACCATTCGCCGGTACGACCGAAGCCACCGATCACCTCATCGGCGCACAGCAGTACATCGTACTTGCGGCAGATGCGCTGGATTTCCGGCCAGTAGCTTTCCGGCGGGAATATCATGCCGCCGGCGCCCTGGAACGGTTCGGCAATAAAGCCCGCGACCTTGTCAGCACCCAGTTCGAGGATCTTCGCTTCCAGTTGCTGCGCCGCGCGCAGACCGAATTCTGCCGGAGTCAGGTTGCCTTCGTGGGCGAAGAAGTACGGCTCGTCGATGTGCTCGATGTCCGGAATCATGCCGCCCATTTCGTGCATGAACTTCATGCCGCCCAGCGCCGTCGCGGCCAGGGTCGAACCGTGGTAACCGTTCCAGCGGCCGATCATGATTTTCTTCTCGGGTTTGCCGAGCACCTGCCAGTAACGACGCACCGTGCGGATCAACACCTCGTTGGCTTCAGAGCCGGAGTTGGTGTAGATCGCGTGGCTGTAGTGAGCCGGCAGCAGGCTGAACAGCAGCTCGGACAGCTCGATCACCTGCGGGTGGGTGGTGTGGAAAAACATGTTGTAGTACGGCAGCTGTTCCAGCTGCCGGCTCGCCGCGGCGGCCAGGTCCTTGCGCCCGTAACCGAGGTTGGTGCACCACAACCCGGACATGCCGTCGAGGTAACGCCGACCATCGTTGTCCCACAGGTGCAGGCGCTCGCCACGGACCATCACCCGTGGCCCCTCATCGTTGAGGGCTTTCTGATCGACGAACGCATGGATGTGGTGCGCAGCGTCGGCGGCCTGGTAGTCGCGGGTATCACGTGGTGTGGTCATCGCCAGTTCTCCGTTTTGTTATCAGCGCAATTGAAACCAGGTGGTCTTCAACTGGGTGTATTTATCGAATGAATGCAGGGACAGATCGCGGCCGAAACCCGACTGCTTGCCACCGCCAAAAGGCACGGTCACGTCCAGCGCATCGACGCTGTTGACCGACACCGTACCGGCCCGCAATTGTCGCGCCACACGGTGGGCGCGGTTGAGGTCGTCGGTCCACAGCGAAGCCGCCAGACCGTAGACGCTGTCGTTGGCCAATTGCAAGGCGTGGGCTTCGTCGTCGAACACCGTGACGGCCAGAACCGGGCCGAACACTTCATCGCGAAACAGCGGCATGTCCGGCGTCACGCCGGTGAAAATCGTCGGCTGGATGAAGTTGTCCGAGCCGTTGAAGATCGACTGCCGACCGCCACAGACCTTGGTCGCGCCTTGCTGTTCGGCTTGCTGGATGAACTTCATGATGCGCGCGGTCTGACGGCTGTCGACGATGGCCCCGGCAGCGCTCGACGGGTCCAGCGGATCGCCCGGCAACCAGCGTTCGGCCTGGGTTTTGAGGCGTTCGACAAACTCGTCATGGATCGAGCGCTGCACCAGCAACCGCGAGTTGGCCGAGCAGACTTCGCCCTGATTGAAGAAGATACCGAACGCGGCTTTCTCGGCCGCCAGGTCCAGATCCTGACAATCGGCAAACACCAGGTTGGCGCTCTTGCCGCCGCACTCCAGCCACACCTGCTTGAGGTTCGATTGCGCCGAGTACTGCATGAAATATTTGCCGACCTCGGTGGAGCCGGTGAACACCAGGCAATCGACGTCCGGGTGCAGGCCGAGGGCCTTGCCGGTCTGCTCGCCGAGCCCCGGCAGCACGTTCAGCACACCCGCAGGTACACCGGCTTCCAGCGCCAGCTCAGCCAGGCGCAGGGCGGAAAACGGCGACTGTTCGGCCGGCTTGAGGATCACCGAGTTACCGGCGGCCAGGGCTGGGGCGAGTTTCCACGCCGCCATGTCCAGAGGGAAATTCCACGGCACCACCGCAGCCACCACGCCCAAGGCTTCGCGAGTAATGGTTGCCAGCACGTTCTGCGCACTCGGCGCGACCTGATCGTAGAGTTTGTCGAGGCTTTCGGCGTACCAGCGGAACACTCCCGCGGCACCCGGCACGTCGACGTTGTAGGCATCGGCGACGGGCTTGCCCATGTTCAGCGAGTCGAGCAGCGCCAGTTCTTCACGGTTTTCGAGGATCAAGTCGGCCAGGCGCAACAGCACTTGCTTGCGTTCGGTCGGTGAGCGCGCAGCCCAGGTGCCTGCCTCGAAAACCTGCCGCGCATTGTGTACCGCCGAGTTCACGTCTTCTTCGCCGCAGGCGGCAACGTTGGCCAGGCATTGGCCGGTGGCGGGGTTGATCGCGGCGAAAGTCTGCCCCGACTGCGCCGCGCGGCACTGGCCGTCGATCACGGACTGGTCGGGAAACCGCAGGGAAGCGGCCTTGCGTTGCCAATACTCAAGCTCGAACACGTTCAGATGCTCCAGAGGACATTCTTGTGTATTGGATAGTCGCTCAGGCCCAAGCGGTGGAAAACCAGTAAAAATGTGTTCGCAGGCCAAGAAAAAACTACGTAGCCGATCTCCCTTCTGGCGCAGCATGTGGTTATTGTTCAACCACAACAAATCGCTACCCGAGCGGATAGGGGTGGCGCGCAAATTGCCAGGATGCCTGATCCGTTCTCCCCCCGAGGTTCGCTGTGGCTGCCTACAATCTGCGTCAACTGAAATACTTCATCACCACCGTCGAGTGCGGCAGCGTGGCCGAGGCCTCGCGCAAGCTGTACATCGCCCAGCCCTCGATCTCCACGGCCATCAAAGGGCTGGAAGACAGTTTCGGCGTGCAGCTGCTGATTCGTCACCATGCACAGGGCGTGTCATTGACCCCCAGTGGTGCACGCTTCTACCGCAAGGCCCAGGAACTGCTGCGCATGGCCAAGGAGTTCGAACAGAACGCCCTGGCCGACAACGATGTGGTCTCCGGGCAGATCGATATCGGCTGCTTCGAAACCGTCGCACCGCTGTACCTGCCGCAATTGATCGCCGGATTTTCGGCGTTGTACCCGGGGGTGGAAATCCGCATCCGCGACGGCGAGCAACAAGAGCTGGTGCAGGGCCTGACCTCCGGCGCTTTCGACCTGGCGATCCTTTACGAGCACGATCTGGACGGCACCATCGAGACCGAACCGCTGATGCCGGCGCAACGACCTTACGCGCTGCTGCCCGCCGATCACCGTTTTGCCCAGCAGGCACAGGTGTCGCTGCGGGACCTGTGCCTGGAGCCAATGATTCTTCTGGACGTGCAGCCGAGCCGGACCTACTTCGTCAGCCTGTTCGATGAGCTGGGCCTGACCCCGCGCATCGCCTTCAGCTCGCCTTCGATCGAGATGGTGCGGGGCATGGTTGGCCAAGGGTTCGGATTCTCGATCCTGGTGACCAAACCGCATTCGGAGTGCACCTACGACGGGCAGAAAGTGGTGTGCGTGGACATCGCTGAAGACGTCACCGGTTCAGGGCTCGTGGCGGCATGGCTCAAGCGTGGGCAACTGACCAAACCGGCGCAGTTGTTTGCGGACTACTGCCGCGAACAGCTGACCGCCAAATCCGAAAGATCGCAGTAACTTCTGTGGTGAGGGGGCTTGCCCCCGCTGGGTCGCGCAGCGGCCCCAACTCTTCATCTGAAAAGCAGGGCCTGCTGCGCAGTCCAACGGGGGCAAGCCCCCTCGCCACAGAGTCCGGTGTTAACCGTTATTTACGGGGTTTGATCCGCGCAGTTGCTTCGGCCACCAGCGGATCATCCGGCCAATAATGCTTCGGATAGCGCCCCTTCAGATCCTTCTTAACCTCGGCGTAGGTGCTGCGCCAGAAGTTGGCCAGGTCCTGAGTCACCTGCACCGGTCGCCGCGCCGGGGACAACAGATGCAGTTTGACCACCTGCCGCCCCCCGGCAATGCGCGGGGTCTCGGCCAGGCCGAACAGCTCCTGCAAGCGCACCGCGAGAATCGGCGGCTGTTCGCTGTAATCCAGACGAATCGAGGAGCCTGACGGCACGCTCAAATGATGGGGCGCCAGCTCGTCCAAGCGTTGTGGCAGCGGCCACGGCAGCAGGTTGTGGACGATGCTCGACAGATCCAGGTTGGCGAAGTGACTGAGCCGCGAAACCTTGCCCAGATACGGCATCAGCCAGTGCTCCAAACTCTTGAGCAATGCCACGTCGCTGACATCCGGCCACTCGCTCTCGCCCTTGGCGGCGAGGTCCAGTTGCCGCAACAAGGCGACCCGCGCCTGCCACTGACGCAACTCCGGTGTCCACGGCAACAGTTCCAGCCCTTTGCGCCGCACCAGGTTGACCAGCGCCTGGCTGCGGGCGGTTTCATCGAGACCGGTCAGCGGTTCACGACTGAGGATCAGTTCACCAACCTTGCGCTGACGCTCGGCCCGCAGTACGCCTTCGCGTTCATCCCAATCCAGTTGATCGACGCAGCGAACCTGCTCGGCCAGCACTGAATCGAAGAGTGCCGGATCGAAGTCCGTCGCCAGATAAATCCGCTCCTCACGCTGGCCCTGGCGACTGCCCAGATCGGCGATCACCAACCACGGCTGCTTCATCAGGCTGTCGGCCTCGGCGAACAGTGCGGCACGTCCGTTGGCCAAGCGATATTCCGCACCACCGGCGCGCCGTTGCTGAGCGACTCGGTCGGGATAGGCCAGCGCCAGCAATGCGCCGAGCCAGCGCGAGTGATCTGGATCGCTGACCGGCTCCGCTGCTTTGCCCCGAAGGTAACCACGATACTGCCGCGCCAGTTGCCGTGCGCGCTGCACCCCACCCTGGGCACCCCGTGCGGCGCGTTCTTCGCCAGACAGCAATACCAGTCGGCTGTGCAAGTCCGCCCCGGCGCCGCGCAAGATATCGCGCTCGCCGAGCAGTGCCGCGACGTCGCAGGCCATGTCCGCCAGTCCCAGCGCCTGGCCGCGCAACAGCAAATGCGCGATACGCGGATGCGCCGGCAGTTCGGCCATGGCCTGACCGTGACGGGTCAGCGTTTCGCCATCCAACGCTCCGAGGCGTTCCAGCAAATCTTGAGCCTGTGCATAGGCAGCCGCAGGTGGCACGTCGAGCCACACCAACTGTTCGGGTTTTACGCCCCAACGTCCCAGTTGCAAGGCCAGCCCGGCGAGGTCCGCCGAAAGAATTTCCGCACTGCCATAGGCCGCCAGTTGCTCGTGCTGATCCTGGGACCACAAGCGATAACACACGCCCGGCTCCAGGCGCCCGGCCCGGCCCGCGCGCTGGGTGGCGCTGGCCTTGGAAATGCGCTGGGTGTCGAGACGGGTCATGCCGCTGCCGGGGTCGAAACGCGGCACCCTAGCCAGCCCGGCATCGATCACCACGCGCACGCCATTGATGGTCAGGCTGGTTTCGGCGATGTTGGTGGCCAGCACCACTTTGCGCTTGCCCGTCGGTGCCGGATCGATGGCTGCCCGTTGCGCGGCGAGGTCCAGTTCACCGTGCAATGGGCACAGTAGAACCTGAGTGTTTTCGCCCAAGGCATCGGCCAGTTGCTGATGCACGCGCCGGATTTCCGCCTGCCCCGGCAGGAACACCAACACACTGCCGGTTTCGTCGTTCAAGGCTTCAAGAATGGTTTGTACCAAGCGCGGCTCGATGAATTCACCGGACTGGAACGGTCGGCCCCAGCGCATCGCCACCGGGAACATGCGCCCTTCGCTGCGCAGGATCGGCGCGTCGTCGAGCAACCCGGCCAAGCGTTCGCCTTCCAGCGTGGCGGACATCAAGAGGATTTTCAGCGGCTGATCGTCACGGAACAGTTCCCGGCCATTGAGGCTCAGGGCCAGTGCCAGATCCGCGTCGAGACTGCGTTCATGAAATTCGTCGAAGATCAGCAGGCCCACGCCCTCAAGCGCGGGGTCGTCCTGCAAACGCCGGGTGAGGATGCCTTCGGTGACCACTTCAATGCGGGTGTTGGGACCGACCTTGCTGTCGAGCCGAATGCGATAGCCCACGGTTTCGCCGACCTTCTCCCCCAGTTCACTGGCCAGCCGCTCCGCCGCCGCCCGCGCCGCCAACCGGCGGGGTTCAAGCATCAGGATGGTCTGCCCGGCCAGCCACGGTTCGTTGAGCAAGGCCAAAGGCACGCGGGTGGTTTTACCTGCGCCGGGCGGCGCTTCGAGCACGGCTTCGTGGCGTGTAGCGAGGGCTTCACGCAGGGCGGGTAAAACTTCATCGATCGGCAAAGAAATCATGCTGGCTCCCAAACAGAGCGGCGAGTATAACGGCGAACTGCAAGGCGTTCGTCAGGGTCTTAATTCATACCGACGACGTTTCGTTTCGAGATTACCCAGGAGGTTTCATATGCGTGCTCCCTTTCGCCTGATTGGCGGTGTTCTGGTCGCAACCTTGCTGACTCAAGTGACCGCCTGCGGTTCGATCTTCTACCCGGATCGCCGTGGCCAGATCGAAGGCAAGATCGACCCGGCCATTGCCGCGCTCGACGCCGTGGGCCTGCTGTTCTACATCATCCCCGGCCTGATTGCGTTTGCCGTGGACTTCGCCACCGGCGCGATTTACTACGCACCGGGAGAGACCGCACAAGTTGCACCGGAAAAACTCAAGGAAGCCATCGGCGCCGACGGCAAAGTCGATAACCGCAAGTTGCAGACTATTCTGGAAAGCGAACTGGGTCGCAGCTTCCCGCTGGACGATCCACGCCTGATCCAGAGCAAAGGCAACGCCCAGCAACTGGCGATGTTCGGCCTGCAACCCGCCGCGTAAATCCCTACGCGCGAAAGGACTCTTCAAGGAACGATGGCCCCTATGACCTCCAGCTCCGAACACGCCCGCCTGCTGCGGCTGGCGACCCGTGCCTCGGTGGCGGTGGCATGCATCCTGATCGTCGCCAAAGCCATCGCCTGGTGGTTGAGCGGCTCGGTGAGCATGCTCGCCGGGCTCACCGACTCGACACTCGACGGCGTCACGTCATTGCTCAACCTGCTGGCGGTGCATTACGCCCTGCGCCCGGCCGACAATGATCATCGCTACGGGCACGGCAAGGCCGAGTCATTGGCGGGCATGGCCCAGGCGTTGTTCATCGGCGGCAGTGCGGTACTGATCGCGTTGCAGGCCTACGATCGGTTGAAGCATCCCGAGCCCGTGGGCGCGCCGTGGATCAGTATCGGCGTGATTGTGTTTTCCCTCGTGCTGACCCTGGCGTTGTTGATGTTTCAACATCGGGTGGTCAAGGCCACCGGCTCCAACGCGGTGCGCGCCGACTCCCTGCACTACCGCTCGGACATGCTGCTCAACGGCAGCATTCTGATCGCGCTGGTGTTGGCCGGGTTTGGACTGCATCAGGTCGACCCCTGGTTCGGCCTGGGAATCGCCGTCTACATTCTGTGGAGCGCGGTGCAGATCGCCAGGGAGAGCTTCGCGGTGTTGATGGATGAAGAACTGCCGCCGGAGGTCAGCCAGCACATGCTGGAATTGGCGTGCAGCGTCCCCGGCGTATTGGGTGCCCATGACCTGCGCACGCGGATCTCCGGCAACCAGTGGTTTGTGCAGTTGCATCTGGAGCTGCCGGGGGAGCTGACGTTATCCGTTGCCCATGGCATCAGCGATCAGGCTGCCGCCGCCATTCACACCGCCTACCCGCGGGCCGAAGTGCTGGTGCACGCCGACCCTCAGGAAGTGGTGAAAGCCGCGCGGGATCAGTAAGTCACCTGATAACCGCGACTGCTCAGGCAGTTACCCTGGGCCTGTCGGTAGGCTTGCACCACCGACGGGTCTGGCTGGTAGGTGGCGGTTCGTGGATCGAAACCACTCTGCTGCACCGCGTATTGATAACACTCGTAACCGTCCCGACTGACCTGCTCCGGCGACTGCCCGTTGGCTGGATACGCCTCCACGTCATAACCGCTGTTGCCAGCGGGTGGTTGCGGTTGGCCAACCGGCGGTTCGACCACGACGTAATCCTGAGTGCTTTGCTGATAGGCGTAATAGGAACCGGCCGCCAGGAACAGCAGCGCCCCGCCGATCCATACCTGCTCGGCGTAATCGGGCAGGTACCTGACACGAATCCCGCGCGGTGGCTGCACCACCACGTAACGCGGGCCCAGCGGGCGATACCAGTAGCCACCGGAATAGAAGTAATCCATGCCACGGTAAGGCACGCGGTAGTCGCGCTCGGGAAAGCGGTCGATCACATGACCGGGACGATACCTGGGGCCAGGCCCCCAGCCGTTACCGCGCCCACTCGGGCGCCCCTGCCCGTGATTGTCATAGGACGGTGCGACGGTGTAACCACTCCAGCGCTGTTTGTCATCGTTGCGACGTGGCTGGTCCTGGTAGTAACCGCGCTGCGGCTCCTGGGTCTGGCGCACGGTGTCGGGCCGGGGTTGGATTGGCATGTCAGTGGCCGGCATCTGCGGCGGTGGCGGCGGCGAGCGCACCTGGCTGTTGAAATCCGGTGCTGGACGGCTCTGCCTCTGGTCATTGTCCTGACGTTGATTCTGGCCGCCGTGCTCTTTCTGGCGGTTGTCCTTGTTCTGCGCCCGGGGCTGATTCTGCTGCTGGCCGTTTTGCGGATGCGGCTGGTCACCGCCACCACGGCCCTGGTTATCGCCCTGATGCCCACCCTGGCCGCGTTGCCCGCCATCATGGCCACGGTTTTGCGGCTCATCGGCCATCGTTTGCACCGAGACACTGACGCACAACAAACCAACACCGGCCAAACGCCAGATGCGCGATTTCATGCTTTACCTCATTGCGGGTAAGGGCCTGTACTTAAGACTGGGAAAGCGCTGGCCGGTTCTGCGACAGGTTATCTGTCACACAACTTATTTATTGAGGCCAGCGGGTCAAATTCCACGCAAGAAAAAGGGGAGACCCGTCGGCCTCCCCTTGGAGAACTTCGTCCTGGCTCGACACTTGTGGCGTCGGCTCACCTCACGCCGTCTTCTGGACAGTGTGTAGCTCGGGGGCCGGCACATCCCCGGTGGGGGTGGCGACCGCGGCGGGCCTGATTCGGCGAGCCGCACTGGACTGTTTGTCCGAGCAGTGATTCTGGTGATAAGAATAGGCCGGGAGCGTCGGCAGAGGATTGCGAAGATTGCTGAATTAAACATCACTTGCGCAATTTTTAACCCTAGATACATAATCCTCCGCAATAGTTACGACAAAGGACCGATTGATGAGCAAGCTCGACCGTTACGACCTGAGTATTCTGGCGGAATTGCAGCGCGACGCACGCATCTCCAACCAGGAGCTGGCCGAGCGCATCGGCCTTTCGCCTTCGCCGTGCTCGCGGCGGGTCAAGCAACTGGAAGACGACGGCTACATTTCCCGCCAGGTCGCCCTGCTCGACCGCAAGATGCTGGGCCTGAGCCTGACCGCCTACGTGCTGATCGGCATGGACCGTCACACGCCGGAGCGTTTCGAGAATTTCGAAGCGGCCATCCGCACCCTGCCCCAAGTGCTCGAATGCAGCCTGGTGACCGGGATGGATGCCGACTATCAGCTCAAGGTCGTGGTGCCGGACATGGATCACTACCAGAAACTGCTGCTGGGGCATCTGACGCGGATTGAAGGCGTGACCAGCGTGCGATCGAGTTTTGTGTTGAATCAGGTGTTGAACAGCACCGAACTGCCTTTGACTCATCTGCGCAGCTGAGGACGCCATCGCGAGCAAGCTCGCTCCCACAGGTTTTGTATGGATCACGATACTGCGCTCAACACAAAACTTTGTGGGAGCGAACTTGCTCGCGATGGGGCCGGCACAGGCGACGAATGACTGCGACACACCGACGCAGGTCAATACTGCACGAAGCCAGTGCGGCGTATACTCGCCGCGCCCTTTTAGCCTCGCCTGTGCTGGAGATGTTCGATGGATCCTGCAGTATTCGAAGAGTGGATGATGACCGGACTGGTCACGATCCTGATCATTTTCATGGGTTTCATCGTCTGGGATCTGGCGAAGAAGTCCAAGGCCGGGCGCTTTGGCTCGTTCATTCTGTTCTTCGTGCTCGGCCTTGGTGTTGCTGCATTCGTGATCAAAAGTGTGGTCATCGGCCTGATCGAATCCGGCACTTTATAAGCGCGCCGGTACTTCTTTCCACTGTCCCTGATCGAGCCCTTCGATCGTCCAGTCGCCGATCCTGACTCGCACCAGGCGCAAGGTCGGCAACCCGACCGCAGCGGTCATGCGCCGCACCTGCCGGTTGCGCCCTTCGCGAATCACCAACTCCAGCCAGCTGGTCGGCACGCTTTTACGGAAGCGAACCGGCGGATTGCGCGGCCACAGCTCAGGCTCGTCCAGTTGCCGTACCTCGGCGGGCAAGGTCATGCCGTCATTCAATTCGACGCCGTCGCGCAAGCGCTGCAACTGTTCGGTGTTCGGCTCGCCCTCGACCTGCACCCAATAGGTCTTGGCCAGCTTGTGTTTCGGGTCGGCGATCCGCGCCTGTAGCTGGCCGTCGTTGGTCAGCAGCAACAAGCCTTCGCTGTCGCGGTCCAACCGTCCGGCCGGATAGATGCCCGGTACATCGATGTAATCCTTGAGGGTCGCGCGCCCTTCGCCGTCGCTGAATTGCGTCAGCACATCGAAAGGTTTGTTGAACAGGATCAGCTTCGGCTCGGCTGGTGGTGCCTTGGCGACACGGCGCGGGGCTGATGGGGATGGCTTCGCGCCGGGGCGACGGGAAGGTGGACGAGATGGACGCGACATGGGCAAAACAACATCTAACGGTCAGGGCTGCTAATGCTAGTGCCCTGACCGCCAAATGACCATGACAAACCGTTAGCGGAACGGCGGCTCGTCGAAGCTGCGCAGTTTGCGCGAGTGCAGCGAGTTGAGTTCGGTGCGCAACAGATCCACCGCCTCGATACCGATCTTCAGGTGCTGGCTGACCGCGCGCTCATAGAAAGCGTTGGCCGAGCCCGGCAACTTGATTTCGCTGTGCAGCGGCTTGTCCGAGACGCACAGCAACGTGCCGTACGGCACCCGCAAGCGATAACCCTGCGCGGCAATGGTGCCGCTTTCCATGTCCACCGCCACGGCGCGGGACAGGTTGATCAGCGGCCGCTCCTGCGCCCAGCGCAGCTCCCAGTTACGGTCGTCGTAGGTCAGCACGGTGCCGGTACGCAGGCGTTTCTTCAGTTCGTCGCCCTTCTCGCCGGTGACGTTGGCCGCCGCTTGCTGAAGCGCGAGCTGCACTTCGGCCAACGCCGGAATTGGTATGTTCGGCGGCACCACCCGGTCGAGAATCCCGTCGCGACGCATGTAGGCGTGGGCCAGCACGTAGTCGCCAATGGTCTGCGACTGACGCAGGCCGCCGCAGTGACCGATCATCAGCCAGCAGTGCGGGCGCAGCACGGCCAGGTGGTCGGTGATGTTCTTGGCGTTGGACGGGCCGACACCGATGTTGACCAGGGTTACGCCGTGGCCATCGCTGGCGATCAGGTGATAGGCCGGCATCTGGTAGCGGTGCCAGACCACCCCGGCGGCAATCGCCGAGGCTTCGCCGTGATCCATGCTCTTTTCGATGATCACGTTGCCCGGCAGCACCATGCGCACGAAACGCGGGTCGTTGCGCAGTTGCTCCAGACCATGGACGATGAACTGGTCGACGTAGCGGTGATAGTTGGTCAGCAGAATCCACGGCTGCACATGCCGCCAGTCGCTGCCGGTGTAATGCACCAGTCGGCGCAGGGAGAAATCCACCCGCGCGGCATCGAACAGCGCCAGGGGCAGCGGATCGGTGTTTTCCCAATCGTACAGACCGTCGGCAATGCCGTCGGTCGCCGCCGACAGGTCAGTGCTCGGGAACACCCGCGCCAGCACGGGGGCAGTGACACCGGAACCCGCCAGCTCATCGCCCTGCTCGACCACATACGGATACGGGATGTTCTGCTGGCTGACACCGACTTCCACGGTCACGGTGAAGTCGTGCATCAGCGGAACGAGCTGTTCCAGCAGGTATTTACGGAAAGCCGAGGGATGGGTGACGGTGACGCTGTAGGTGCCCGGCAGCTGGACCTTGGCGTAGGCACGGGTGGTCTGCGGGACTTCGCCCTGGCAGTGATAGGTCAGGCGCAATTCGGGATAGCGGAACATCGAGCGCTGTTCGGCATCGGGCTCGACGCGATCCTTGAGGTAGCGCTTGAGCGCCTGGCTCAACGCGGTGGTTGCACGATTGTGCAAGAGCGCAAGCCGATCCACGGCTTGCTCGGCGGTTTGAACGACAATAAAAGCTTCGGTCACGATCAGCATCCTGTGTTCTGACTTGCAGACCTTCATCTTGCCTGCATCGTCGCTTCACGGGAACAGTGGCATTGACTGTGTACAGAGAACAACTGTGGGAGCGAGCTTGCTCGCGATAGCGGCGCATCAGTCAACATCACTGTTGAATGTTGATCCGTCATCGCGAGCAAGCTCGCTCCCACAGGGATTTGCGGTGCTGGGTCAATCGTGATCAGAAGCCCTGCGGAGTCGAGCGCGCGACAATCGCTTCCACGTCCAGCCCTCGTGGTAACGCGCCATACACTCGGCCGCCGCCATCCAGGCGACTGGCAATAAACGCATCACTGACCACCGCATTCCCGGCTTCCAGCAACAGCTTCGCCTGCAGCCCCAGGGCAATGTCTTCAGTCAGTTGCCGGGCGCGGTACTGGATGTCGCTGGTGTCCTTGAAGGCCGCCTGCAATTGATGGATGTGCGCAGCCAGGCGCTTGTCGCCATGGCCATCGCCCAACTCGCTGAACAGCGCATCGAGCACGCCTGGTTCTTTCGACAGGGCACGCAGCACGTCGAGGCACTGCACATTACCGGAGCCTTCCCAGGTCGAATTCACCGGCGCCTCGCGGTAAAGCCGCGGCAGGATGCTGTCTTCGACATAACCCGCGCCGCCCATGCATTCGGCCGCTTCGTTGATCATCGCCGGCGCCCGTTTGCAGATCCAGTACTTGCCCACCGCCGTCACCAGGCGGGCGAATTTGGCTTCCTGCGAATCATCCAGATGATCCAGCGCCCGGCCCATGCGCAGGCTCAACGCCAGGGCCGCTTCGCTTTCCAGCGCCAGATCCGCCAGCACGTTCTGCATCAACGGCTGTTCGCTGAGCAGTTTGCCGCCAACCGATCGGTGAGCGCAGTGATGGCTGGCCTGAGTCAGCGCCTGGCGCATCAGCGAACTGGAACCGACCATGCAATCGAAGCGGGTCATGGCGACCATCTCGATGATCGTCGGAACGCCACGGCCCTCTTCACCGACCATCCACGCCAGTGCTCCACGGAACTCCACTTCGCTGGAAGCGTTGGAGCAGTTGCCGAGCTTGTTCTTCAAGCGCTGGATATAGAACTGATTGCGCGTGTCGTCCGGACGATGGCGCGGCAACAGGAAACAGGTCAGGCCCTTGTCGGTCTGCGCCAGTGTCAGGAAGGCGTCACACATCGGCGCCGAGCAAAACCACTTGTGCCCCACAAGTTCATAGGCCTGGCCCGGACCGCTGGCGCCGACCGGATAGGCCTTGGTGGTATTGGCCCGCACGTCGGTACCACCCTGCTTCTCGGTCATGGCCATGCCGATGGTGACTCCAGCCTTGTGGACCATGCCGACATTGCGCGGGTCGTATTCGGTGGCGAGGATTTTCGGCAGCCACTTTTTCGCCAGGTCCGGTTGCAGGCGCATGGCCGGAACGCTGGCGAAGGTCATGGTCAGCGGGCATCCACTGCCGGCCTCGGCCTGGCTGTGCAAATAGGTCATGGCCGCGCGGGCGACATGGGCGCCGTCCTGCGGGTGCGCCCAGGGCAGCGAGGTCAGGCCGTGTTCGACCGCCGTGCGCATTAATTGATGATAGGCCGGATGAAACTCCACCAGATCAATGCGATGACCAAACCGGTCATGGCTGTTGAACACCGGCTTGTTCTGATTGGCCAGGAACCCGGCTTCCATCAACGGGCCACCGGCCAGCGCGCCATAGGCGTCGATCCGCGATTCGGCCCAACCGGCCCCGAAGCGCCGCGACCATTCCTGCAACGGCAAGTCAATGCGGTACAGGTTGGCGCCGTCCAGTGACGGTGGCTGGTTGGTGACTTCGTGGGTTTCGGCGAACTGATGCAGGTTCATGACAGGGCTCCTTTGGTCGGCCAAGGGACTTCAGTTAAGCACCGCCCCTCGGCCGATCAAAGTGTCATATACGCCTAACTGTCGGCGCTTTCGCCCTGTTTCGGGCAGAGCACACGGCGGTAGAGCGCGGCCTGCAAGTCTTCGAATTTCACCGGTTTGCTCAAGTGATCAATCACTGCGCCGGTCGGGCAACGTTCTCGGTCACCGCCCAGAGCGATCATGAACAACGGCAGCTCGGCATAACCGGGTAACGCGCGGATCCGGCAGCACACCGACTCACCGTCCGGCAGCGGCAACTGACAATCGACCAGCACCGCGTCAAACACTTCGCGCTGCAACAGATCGAGCGCGACATCGACGCTGTTGGCCGTACGTACGCGAAAGCCCAGCTTGAGCAACATGCCGCGCATCACCAACTGGCTGATGCCGTTGTCATCCACCAACAGCACGGCACAATCCTGAGGCAAGCGCAGGCGCGGAAAATCCCGGGTCATCAACGGTGTCACCGGACGTTCGACCTCCGGCAGCCCGACTTCCACATCCAGCTGAAACCGACTGCCGCGCCCTGGCTCGGAGCGATGAGTCAGCCGCCCACCGAGCAATTCGACCAACTGTCGGCAAATCGCCAAGCCAACCCCCAGGCCACCGTATTCACGGGTCATCGAGCCATCGAGCTGGAAGAACCGTTGATACATCGTGGCCTCCCCTAAATCGGTGAAACCAATGCCCGTGTCGATCACCGCAAAGGTCAACGCCAGCCGGTCGGGCTCGATGGTCTTGCCGGTCACCCGCAGCGCCAGACCGCCGACCTTTGTGAACTTGATGGCGTTATCCAGCAGGCATTCCAGGCACTGCGCGATCTTGACGTTGTCGCCGAGCAAGCGATCCGGCACACCTGGCGCGACATCGACCTTGAAGTCCAGCGACTTGCTCGATGCGTTGCCCTCGAACTGCGTGCGCAGTGCCTCGACCACGCCACGCAAGCTGAAGGTGTCGGCCGAGGCCTTGAGTTTGCCGGCCTGCAATTCGGTGAGGGTGAGGATGCCGTTGACCATGCGCATCATGTCCCGCGCCGACCCCGAAGCCGTCTGCTGGTAGTACTCGAGTTCCGGGTCCATCTCGACCGTCTGCATCAGCTCCAGTGAACCGATCACACCATTCATGGGCGTGCGCAATTCGTGGGTCAGGGTGGCAAGGAACTCGTCCTTGAGCTTGTTACTGTGAGCCAGTTGCTGGTTGAGGACTTCAAGCTTCTGGCTGGCGTCGAACAGGGTTTGAGCCTGCTGCTCGCGCATGGCGTTGATGCGGTCGGCCAGCGCCAGGGACAGCAACGCCACTTCGATGGCCGAGCCGATCTGACTGGAATACATGGTCAGGAACACGTTCGGCAGGTATCCAAGCACCATCAGCGTATTGACGATGCCACCGAGTAAAAACGCCGACCAGGCAATGATGAAATACCGCGCCACCCGCAGGCCCCGCAGCCAGGCAAAGATCCCGGCGGCAAAAATCACCACGGTGAATGTCAGCGCCAGGGCCGTGGCCAGGCGCAAGGCCAAGGCATAGCTGGTCATCAATGACAGGCCGATCACCAGCGCACTGAAGGCAACCAGCGCCAGCAACAAGCGGTCAAGCCAGCGACTGTGGGTAGCCATCTGCAGGAAACTGCGGGCGAACTGACTGCCGAACAGCCCCGCACAGCCGATGAAAAACGGCGTCGCAGCGTTGGCCCACCACGGATTGTCCGGCCAGAAATACTGCACGGCCGCACCGTTTACCGACAGCTGATACAAGCCGAACGAGGCGATATAAAAGATGTAGTAGAGGTAACTGGTGTCGCGCACGCTGAGGTAGATGAACAGGTTGTAGACCAGCATCCCCAGCAGTACGCCGTAGATCAGCCCCAGTACGTAGAGGCGCACAGGCTGCTCTTCGAGGTAGGCGGTGCTCGACCACAAGGTTACCGGCGCCTGGATCGAGCCTTCGCTTTGCAAGCGCATGAATATGGTTTCGGCCTGGTCCGGCTTGAACGTCAGGTCGAACAGATAGTTGTTCTGACGAATCTCGCGGCTGGCGAAGGGCAAGGCATCGCCGGTCTGCCGGACCAACTGATAGTTGCCGGCCGCATCGGGCAAATAGAGATCGAGATGATCGAGGGGCGGATAGGCCAGTTCCAGCAGCCAGGTCCTTTGCGCCGCCGGATTGGCTGGACGGTAATGCAGGTCGATTTTCAGCCAGAACACCGAACGCGAGTACCCGGCGTTAAGCGTATCTTTGTGGTGCGGCTTGAAGTTGCCGGCCGCCGCTTGCGCACGGATATCCGCGATGGTCGCCTGACCACCTGCGTCCTCATAGACCTGCAGGGTTCGGCCCAAGGGGAGGCTTTGAGTGAACTCATCGAACTCGACGGCGTTTGCCAGGAGGGGCAAACACAACAGCAACATCAGCAAATAGCGCATTGAAGCCCCAGCGTGGCCTGTCCGGTTCTGTCAGGAAGCCCCCCCATTCCTTTTGAGCAGACGTAAAACCGGTATCACCTGTTATTGGTTTGGATCCACTCTAGCATAGCCGTTGATGGCCATTAAACACCATTGAAATTTTTCCTACGAAGGCTCTAGAACGGGCGTTCCAGCGAAGATTATTGAGATAGAGCTGTTGACTTGATCAGATAATAAAAATGCACTGCGAACAGTGAGCGCCTTCGCCACAATCTATCGGCCGGACCGGATGTCGTTACACCCGAAAAACGTTGTTTGGTGGTAAGCTCGCGCACCATGAATATCTACAGCTCTCGCCCCGTTGTCCTCTGTCTCTCCGGCCACGACCCAAGTGGTGGCGCCGGCTTGCAGGCAGATATCGAAGCCCTGCTCGCACAGGGTTGCCATGCGGCTCCGGCCGTCACCGCCCTGACCGTGCAAGACACCGTCAATGTCACTGACTTCCGCGTCCTGGACCGTGAGTGGGTACTGGCCCAGGCCAATGCCGTGCTCAACGACTCCGAAGTCGCCGCCGTCAAACTGGGCATGCTCGGTTCCCTGGAAATGGTCGACACCGTGGTCGAACTGCTTTCGGCGCACCCGCACTTGCCGGTGGTCTGCGACCCGGTGCTGCGCGCTGGCGGCGGCGGACGCCTGGGCAAGGACGAAGTCGGCTACGCCATGCGCGAACGCCTACTGCCCCTTTCGATCATTGCGACCCCCAACCTTCCCGAAGCCCGCATCCTCGCCGAACTGCCCGAAGGCACCGCGGACGAGTGCGCAGAAAAACTCCTGCCGTTCGTCAAACACCTGCTGATCACCGGCGGCCATGGCGACGAAACCGAAATCCACAATCGCCTGTACAGCCGCGACGGCCTGCGCGAAACCTTTACCTGCCAGCGCTTGCCGGGCAGTTATCACGGTTCCGGCTGCACCCTGGCCAGTGCGCTGGCCGGTCGTCTGGCCCAGGGCGAAAACCTCGCCAGTGCCGTGCAGACCGCGCTTAACTACACATGGCGCACCCTGCGTGATGCCGAGCAACTGGGCAAAGGCCAGTTCGTGCCGCGCCGCTTGCCACTGGATTTCTGCTCGTAACTTCTATTTGTAATGCGGTGAGGCTTGTCCGATGAAACTACGTGGCCTGTACGCCATTACCGACAGCCATTTGCTGGAGGGTAAGCTGCTCAAGTACGTGGAGGCGGCGCTGGAAGGCGGAGTCACCTTGCTGCAATACCGCGACAAGAGCAGTGACGAAGCCCGTCGTCTGCGCGAAGCCGAAGCCTTGCGTGATTTATGCGAACGCTACAACACCCGGTTGATCATCAATGATGACGCTGAGTTGGCCGCACGCCTGAATGTCGGCGTGCACTTGGGTCAAACTGATGGTCCATTGTCTCCGACCCGCGCCCTGCTGGGTCGCGATGCAATCATCGGTTCGACCTGCCATGCGCAACTCGACCTCGCCGAACAGGCCGTCAAAGAAGGCGCCAGCTACGTCGCGTTCGGCCGCTTCTTCAATTCCAACACCAAACCCGGCGCCCCGACCTGCAGTCTCGATCTGCTCGACCAGGCACGCAGCAAACTGCACCTGCCGATCTGCGCGATCGGCGGCATCACCCTGGAAAACGCCGCACCGCTGGTGGCCCATGGTGTCGACCTGTTGGCCGTGGTGCATGGCCTGTTTGGCGCCGAGAGCACGGCTGAAGTAACCCGCCGCGCCCGCGCATTCAATGAATTACTAAAAGTCTGAGAGCCCGATCATGTCTCGTTCCGAAACGCTGTTTGCCAATGCCCAGAAACACATTCCCGGTGGCGTGAACTCGCCGGTTCGCGCGTTCAAGAGCGTCGGCGGCACACCGCTGTTCTTCAAACATGCCGAAGGCGCCTACGTCACCGACGAAGATGACAAGCGCTATGTGGATTACGTCGGTTCCTGGGGTCCGATGATTCTCGGCCACAGCCACCCGGACGTGCTGGACGCCGTGCGCAAACAGCTTGAGCACGGCCTGTCCTACGGCGCCCCGACCGAGATGGAAACGCAGATGGCCGACCTGGTCTGCTCCCTCGTGCCGTCGATGGAAATGGTGCGCATGGTCAGCTCCGGCACCGAAGCGACCATGAGCGCCATTCGCCTGGCCCGTGGCTTCACCGGCCGCGACAGCATCATCAAGTTCGAAGGCTGCTACCACGGTCACTCCGACAGCCTGCTGGTCAAGGCCGGTTCCGGCGCACTGACCCAAGGCGTACCGAGCTCGGCCGGTGTACCGGCGGCATTCGCCAAACACACCCTGACACTGCCCTTCAACGACATCGACGCGGTAGAAACCATGCTCGCCGAAGTCGGCCAGGATGTGGCCTGCATCATCGTCGAGCCAGTGGCCGGCAACATGAACTGCGTACCGCCTGCTCCGGGCTTCCTCGAAGGCCTGCGGACCCTGTGCGACAAGCACGGCGTGGTGCTGATTTTCGACGAAGTGATGACCGGTTTCCGTGTCGCCCTCGGCGGTGCCCAGGCGTACTACGGCGTGACGCCGGACCTGACCACCTTCGGCAAGATCATCGGTGGCGGCATGCCGGTCGGCTGCTTCGGCGGCAAGCGCGAAATCATGCAGCGCATCGCCCCGCTGGGCCCGGTGTACCAGGCCGGTACGCTGTCCGGTAACCCGCTGGCGATGGCCGCCGGCCTGACCACCCTGCGTCTGATCAGCCGCCCGGGCTTCCACGCCGAGCTGACCGACTACACCACTCGCCTGCTCGACGGCCTGCAACAGCGCGCCGATGCGGCCGGCATTCCGTTCGTGACCACCCAGGCCGGCGGCATGTTCGGCCTGTACTTCAGTGGTGCCGACGACATCGTCACCTTCGATGACGTCATGGCCAGCGACGCAGCCCTGTTCGGCCGCTTCTTCCACCTGATGCTCGAAGGTGGCGTGTATCTGGCACCGAGCGCATTCGAAGCCGGTTTCACTTCGATCGCCCACGGCGAAGCTGAACTGAAGCTGACCCTGGACGCTGCCGAGCGCGCCTTCGCGGCCTTGAAGTAACGTTCAAATGCTGACGCTGGCCCTTGCCAGCGTCAGCTTTCGCCTACGTTCCCACGATTTTTCCTACTCATCTGCTAATAATCCCCCGCAAAGTGGGCGATAAATTTCCCGTGCAGCAGAAAAACGAGTAAAGACTTTGTAAGGTTGGCCCTGCTTATTTCATAATGCGCGCTTATTGGATCCCTCGATGGGTCCGCGCGCCCTTCAGAGGTAAGTCGATTCCCATGAACCGCACCGGCCGCACCCTTGCACTGGGCTGCCTGTTGCTTCTTCAGCCCCTGCTCGCGCACGCACAAGCAGGCGGCAACTCGTTGTTAATCCCAGCGATGGGTCGCTGCACCCTCAATACCCAGCCGCAAGACCTGGAACAGGCGCTCGCCGCCTGCCAGAAAGCGTCGGAAGAAGGGGATGCGCAAGCGCAATACGAGTTGGGTGAGTTCTACTACGAAGGCAAAAACACGCCGCGCGACCTCAATCAAGCCCTGAGCTATTTCGAAAAAGCCTCGCTGCAAGGCCACGCCCAGGCACAATTCAAACTCGGCACCATGTTCTTCCACGGCGAAGGCGTGCCGGCCAATAACGTTCAGGCGTACATCCTGCTGAAGATGGCGGCGGTCAACGGCGCCGAAGAGGCCCTGGACACCGCCGACGAAGTCACCGAAAAGATGCCCCGCGAAGAACTGGAGCTTGCTACCCAGGTGCTCGGGCAAATCTTCCGTAAATACTTGATGGAATTGCAGAGCGCCGATGGGCGTACGCCGTTCGCGCCACTGCCCTGACTTCCGTGTTGTTCTGACTGGCCCAATCGCGAGCAAGCTCGCTCCCACATTCGACTGCATTCCCATGTGAGAACTCGGTCAACTGTGGGAGCGAGCTTGCTCGCGATTGGGGGCGACCCGGTCTTGAGACTTACTTCTCAGGCATCGGCATCGGAAACGGCATGACATTGCCGACCGCGCCACGGGCTTCGCTGATTTTCGGTGTTCCCATACGCTCGACTTCATCGATACGCACGATCGAATGCATCGGCACAAAACTGCGCACTACGCCTTCGAACTGAGCCTTGAGCTTTTCTTCGCTCGGATCGACGACCACTTGCGTGCGCTCGCCAAAGACGAACTCTTCCACTTCCAGAAAGCCCCACAGATCACTTTGATAGATCTGCTTGGCGTACATTTCGAACACCTGGCCCTGGTTGAGGAAAATCACCTTGTAGATTGGAGCTTCACGTTTGGTCATGGTGGGCGAAACACATCGGGGGATAAAAATGAGGGCGCGAACTATAGCATAGCCATCGGACGCGCAGCGGTAGGAACCTGGGTACATGTTCCCTATAATGCGCGGTTCTTTGAATCACGTGATGACTCTATTCCATGGCCAAGAAGCTTTACATCGAAACCCACGGTTGTCAGATGAACGAGTACGACAGCTCGCGCATGGTCGATCTGCTGGGCGAACATCAGGCCCTGGAAGTCACCGCTCGCGCTGAAGACGCCGACGTGATCCTGCTCAACACCTGCTCGATCCGCGAACGCGCCCAGGATCGTGTCTACTCCCAGCTCGGCCGCTGGCGCGAACTGAAGCTGGCCAACCCGGACATGGTAATCGCCGTCGGCGGTTGCGTGGCCAGCCAGGAAGGCGCGGCCATTCGCGATCGCGCGCCGTACGTCGACGTTGTCTTCGGCCCGCAGACCCTGCACCGCCTGCCGGAAATGATCGACGCCGCGCGCATCAGCAAGCTGCCGCAAGTCGACGTCTCGTTCCCGGAAATCGAAAAGTTCGACCACTTGCCCGAGCCCCGCATCGACGGCCCGAGCGCTTACGTGTCGGTGATGGAAGGTTGCAGCAAGTACTGCACGTTCTGCGTGGTGCCCTACACCCGCGGTGAAGAGGTCAGCCGGCCGTTCGACGACGTGATTGCCGAGATCATTCACCTGGCCGAAAACGGCGTGCGGGAAGTGACGCTGCTGGGGCAGAACGTCAACGGCTATCGCGGCCTCACCCATGACGGGCGCCTGGCCGACCTGGCCGAACTGATCCGCGTGGTCGCCGCGGTCGATGGCATCGACCGCATCCGCTACACCACGTCGCACCCGCTGGAGTTCTCCGACAGCCTGATCCAGGCCCACGCCGACGTGCCGGAGCTGGTCAAGCACCTGCACTTGCCGGTGCAATCGGGCTCGGACCGCATCCTCGCGGCGATGAAACGCAACCACACCGCGCTTGAATACAAATCCAAACTGCGCAAACTGCGCGCCGCCGTGCCGGGAATCTGCATCAGCTCGGACTTCATCGTCGGCTTCCCCGGCGAGACCGAGAAAGACTTCGAGCAAACCATGAAGCTGATTGCCGACGTCGGCTTCGACTTTTCCTACTCGTTCGTCTACAGCCAGCGCCCGGGCACACCGGCCGCCGATCTGGCCGATGACACGCCGGAAGAGCTGAAGAAAGAACGTCTGAATGCCCTGCAGCATCGATTGAACCAGCAAGGTTTCGAGATCAGCCGACAAATGGTCGGCTCGATCCAGCGAATCCTGGTGACCGATTACTCGAAAAAAGACCCGGGCGAGCTCCAAGGCCGGACCGAGAATAATCGTATCGTCAACTTCCGCTGCGACAATCCGACCCTGATCGGCCAGTTCGCGGACGTGCACATCGATGCCGCACAGCCGCACTCGCTGCGGGGCTCGCTGATCCAGTAACACTGCATTCCACTGTGGGAGCGAGCTTTTGTGGCGAGGGGGCTTGCCCCCGCTGGATCGCGAAGCGGTCCCAAGATTTTGCGACTGCTTCGCAGTCGAACGGGGGCAAGCCCCCTCGCCACAGTTTAAGTGCCAAATTCCTGCATCTTACTTAAGAGCTTTCGCACCCACGCCACTGGCGCTATCCTTGAACTCATCACCATTGCCCCAGGGCGGCTAAATACGACCTTGAACGCACCCATAGAACCACATCGTTTCATCCTCGAGCCTTTTGAAGCTCGCCGCTTCGCCAATCTGTGCGGGCAATTCGACGAGCATTTGCGCTTGATCGAACAGCGCCTGACCATCGAGATCCGCAATCGCGGAAACCAGTTCGAGCTGATCGGCGAACCCAAACACACCACCTCCGCGGAAAACCTCCTGCGCCGCCTGTACCGGGAAACCAAGGGTACCGAGCTGTCGCCGGACATGGTGCACCTGTTCCTGCAGGAATCGGCCGTCGAGCAGCTGGACAACCACTCCCCCGCCGAACCGTCCGTTGCCCTGCGCACCAAGAAAGGCATGATTCGCCCCCGTGGCTTGAATCAGCTGCGCTACGTGAAGGAAATCCTCGGTAACGATATCAACTTCGGCATCGGCCCGGCCGGTACCGGCAAGACCTACCTGGCTGTCGCCTGCGCGGTGGATGCACTGGAGCGCGAGCAGATTCGCCGCATCCTGCTGGTTCGTCCGGCGGTCGAAGCGGGTGAAAAACTCGGTTTCCTGCCCGGCGACCTGTCGCAAAAAATCGACCCGTACCTGCGCCCGCTCTACGACGCGCTCTACGAAATGCTCGGCTTCGAATACGTCGCCAAGCTGATCGAGCGCCAGGTGATCGAAGTCGCGCCGCTGGCCTACATGCGCGGCCGCACGCTGAACAACAGCTTCATCATTCTCGACGAAAGCCAGAACACCACGGTCGAGCAAATGAAGATGTTCCTGACCCGGATCGGCTTTGGCTCCACGGCCGTCATCACCGGGGACATCACCCAGGTCGACCTGCCACGCGGCACCAAGTCCGGCCTGCACCACGTGATTGAAGTGCTCAAGGATGTGCCGGGGATCAGCTTCACCCACTTCCAGCCCAAGGACGTCGTGCGCCACCCACTGGTGCAGCGCATCGTCGAAGCCTACGAGCGCTTCGAAACCAAAGCGGCCGATGATGCCGCCGCCAAGGATAGCCGCCGCGATGCTTGAGCTTGACCTGCAAATCGCTACCGAAGCCTGCGCCCCCGGCGAGGCCGAGTTCCGCCAGTGGTGCGAACTGGCCCTGCGCCAGCGCGCCGCCGACTCGGAAATGACCATTCGTCTGGTCGACGAAGCCGAAGGACGCGAGCTGAACCACACCTGGCGGCAAAAGGACTACGCAACTAACGTCTTGTCATTCCCGGCCGACGTGCCGGATGAGTTCCTCGACATCCCGCTGCTGGGCGATCTGGTGATCTGCGTGGCCGTGGTCGAGCGCGAAGCCGCCGAACAGGGCAAGGAGCTCAAGGCCCATTGGGCGCACCTGGTGATTCACGGCTGCTTGCATCTGCTTGGTTACGACCATATTGATGACGAAGAAGCCGAAGAAATGGAAGCACTGGAACGAACGTTGCTTGCAGAACTGGGCTTTCCCGATCCGTACGCGGACGACGAAACCGACGCATTCCCTACCGAAACAACAAAGGATTCAGAGTAATCGCTATGAGCGAAGATCGATCGAGCAACGGGCAGAAGTCATGGCTGGGTAAGCTCACCCAGGCTTTTGCCCACGAGCCGAAAAACCGCCAGGAGCTGCTGGAGCTGCTGCGCGATGCACACCAGAACAAACTGCTGGACAGTGAAGCGCTGGCCATCGTCGAAGGCGCCATCCAGGTGGCTGACTTGCAGGTCCGGGACATCATGGTCCCGCGCTCGCAGATGGTCAGCATCAAGGCGACCCAGACACCGCGCGAGTTCCTGCCTGCCGTGGTCGACTCGGCCCACTCCCGCTACCCGGTGATCGGCGAAAGCCATGATGACGTGATGGGCGTGTTGCTGGCCAAGGACTTGCTGCCGTTGATCCTCAGGGAGAACGGCGACAGCTTCAACATCAAGGACCTCCTGCGCCCAGCCACCTTCGTGCCGGAGTCCAAGCGCCTTAACGTGCTGCTGCGCGAGTTTCGCGCCAACCACAACCACATGGCCATCGTCATTGACGAGTACGGCGGCGTGGCAGGCCTGGTGACCATCGAAGACGTGCTGGAACAGATCGTCGGCGACATCGAAGACGAACACGACGTCGAAGAAGACAGCTACATCAAGCCGCTGCCCAGCGGTGATTTCCTGATCAAGGCCCTGACACCGATCGAGAACTTCAACGAGTTTTTCGACAGCGAGTTCTCCGACGACGAATTCGACACCGTTGGCGGCCTGGTGATGAGCGCGTTCGGGCACTTGCCAAAACGCAACGAAATCACTGAAATCGGCCCGTACCGCTTCCGCATCCTGAACGCCGACAGCCGTCGGATTCACTTGCTTCGCCTGACGCCCATTGCTCGCTAAGGATTGAAATGCGCTGGACAACCCGCCCCGGCTGGCCCGGTAACCTGCTGGCCGTGGCGGCCGGTGCAATCACCACACTGGCCCTGGCGCCGTTCGATATCTGGCCCCTGGCACTGCTCGCCGTCGGCCTGTTCTATGCCGGCCTGCGCGAGCTGAGCCCACGTCAGGCACTAGGGCGCGGCTGGTTTTTCGGTTTCGGCCTGTTCGGTGCCGGCACCAGCTGGATCTACTACAGCATTCACCACTTCGGCGGCGCGTCGGTATTGCTGGCCGGTTTCCTGATGCTGCTCTTCACGGCGGCAATTGCCTGGTTCTTTGCCCTGCCCGCCTGGATATGGGCGCGCTGGCTACGCCGAAATGAAGCGCCGCTGGCCGACGCCCTGGCCTTCGCAGCGCTGTGGGTCGGCCAGGAAGCCTTCCGCGGCTGGTTCCTGACAGGCTTCCCGTGGCTGTATTCCGGGTACAGCCAGCTCGATGGCCCGCTGGCCGGGCTCGCGCCTATCGGCGGGATGTGGCTGATTTCCTTCACGCTGGCCCTGACAGCTGCGTTGATCTACAACGGCATGCGCCTGGTTCGCACGGGGCGCAAAGGCTTCATCGCTGCCGGTGTTTTGCTGCTGGTCGGCCCGTGGCTGGCCGGCATCGCGCTCAAGCACCACGCCTGGACCAGCCCGTCGGGCCCGCCACTGAGCGTCGCCGCCATTCAGGGCAACATCGAACAAAGCATGAAGTGGGACCCGACGCAGCTCAACGCGCAACTGGCGCTGTATCGCGACATGAGTTTCAGCTCCAGGCGAGTCGACCTTCTCATCTGGCCGGAAACGGCGATCCCGGTGCTCAAGGAGTCCGCCGAGGGCTACCTGAACATGATGGGCAGCTTCGCGGCCGAGCGTAAATCGGCGCTGATTACCGGCGTCCCGGTCCGCATGGAGGTCCACCACGAGAAGCGCTTCTTCAATGGCATCACCGTTGTCGGCGAAGGCGACGGCACCTACCTCAAGCAAAAACTGGTGCCGTTTGGTGAATATGTTCCGCTGGAGGATGTGTTGCGCGGGCTGATCGCCTTCTTCGATCTGCCGATGTCGGACTTTGCCCGCGGACCATCTGACCAGCCGCTGCTGCAAGCCAAGGGTTATCAGATCGCGCCGTACATCTGTTATGAGGTGGTGTACCCGGAATTCGCCGCCAGCCTCGCCGCCCGCAGCGACCTGTTGCTGACCATCAGCAACGACACCTGGTTCGGCACCTCCATCGGCCCGCTGCAACACCTGCAGATGGCGCAGATGCGTGCGCTGGAGGCCGGCCGCTGGATGATCCGCGCCACCAACAACGGCGTGTCCGGCCTGATCAACCCCTTCGGTCAGATTACCGATCAGATCCCGCAGTTCGAACGCGGCATCCTGTATGGCGAAGTGGTGCCGATGCACAACCTCACGCCGTACCTGGAATGGCGTTCGTGGCCATTGCTCATTGTCTGTGTGTTGTTGTTTGGCTGGGCACTGATCGCCAGTCGGATGGCTAAAACCGTTTAAAAGCTTCGCGAGCAAGCCCGTTCCCACATTTGATCGGCGTCGTACAGAAATACAGAGACCGACTTAGATCCAATGTGGGAGCGGGCTTGCTCGCGAAGGCGGCATCACAGGCACCTCATCAATCAGCACCGACATCACCTCGGTAGAACATCGAATAACCGATCTGCCCCACCGCCTCGTTCATCAACTGCCCGTTCTGCCAGATCGCCTTGAATTCCGGCATCCAGCCTCCCAGTGGCCGCGCATTGTCGCCGCTCAGAAACCCTACCGGCGCCGGCACCACCTCAAACCCGGCCTTGCGGAAACTCCAGACCGCTCGTGGCATATGCCCGGCATGAGTCACGAGCACCACACGTTTGATGCCCTGTGGCAGCAACACCTGGGCGCTGAACTGCGCATTTTCCCAGGTCGTGCGGCTGCGCCCTTCCTGCCAGCGCACGGTCACACCAAAATCGTCGCGCAAAGAGTCAGCCATCATCTGCGCTTCGCTTGGCGGAGTGCCGTAATGCAATCCGCCGCTGGTCAGTACCGGTAGGCCGGAAGCCTTGGTCAATCGCGCGGCAAAGCGCTGACGCTCCAGGCCTACACCCGTGGGTTGGTCGGAACCCCAGGCCAAGTCACCGCGCTCGCGTCCGGAACCAAGGACGACGATGGCGTCCGCGCGCTGGCCCAGCACTGCCCATTCGTCGCGGGCCAGCGGTGGCTCACGCTCGAGCAGGCTGGCACTCCACTGCACCACCACTGGCAGGCTCATCAGCCAAAGTCCCCCCAGCCCCAGTGCAAAGCACACACCGGCGAGCCTTGGCCTTGAGCGGCGCAACCACCAGGCAAGCAAAAGCAGCAGCAATAGAATGCCGGGGGGCAAAAGAAGTTGTTTTACAAAGTAACGAAAAGGCATCGAGCATCTCCTGGAGATGCCCGAAGCCTAAGTGGGTTAGCGCAATGCGACAATCAATACAGAAGAACTATGCTTCAAAAAACCGTTGAGCACGGCTCTGCGTCTTATTTGAACTGCAAAGACCGGACCTTTACCGCGTCTCTGCCGGGAACCTTGTCCTTGAGCCAGATGATCTTGGCCGAACGTGGTGCGTCGAGTTGCTTTACCGCCTCTGACAAGCATCCGTGCGTCTCACGCTCACTGCGATCCAGATACGCCTTGACCAGTGCAAACTCTGCGGGGCTCAGGCCACGCAGTTCCAGTTCCAGAGGGCGTACGTCGCGCAACCGGCCAGCAGTTCTTGCCGCTTCCAAGGCCAGGGCCAAACGATCGATCAGCCTTTCGTACAGCTCCGGTTTTGTAGCTTTTTGCTGTGACTCAACCATCCCTCACCTCATTGGAAGATAAGACCTACTCCCCAGTTAGAGCTTAGCTTCCATGAACAAACCGGCTGAGCGCCGCGACCAACGGCCCTCGCGGCGGTTTTTGCGGGACGCGCGGCAGCAATCAGGGTTTCCCTCGGTAGAGCGCGGTCATGTATGCTACGGCGCTTCCTGTAACTCCACTTCCAGCTCGGCTGGACATCGAAAACGCCAATGCGGCGTGTTCACCGTCCAGCGTTGCATTGAAGAGGATTAGGCCACCCCTATTCAGTTCAAAAGTAGCCATGCACGAACAATATCAGCCCCGTGAAATCGAAGCCGCCGCCCAGTCGTTCTGGGACGAGCAAAAGTCCTTTGAAGTCAGTGAACAGCCAGGCAAGGAGACTTACTACTGCCTGTCGATGTTCCCTTACCCCAGCGGCAAGCTACACATGGGGCACGTGCGCAACTACACCATCGGCGACGTGATCTCCCGCTACCAGCGCATGCAAGGCAAGAACGTTCTGCAACCCATGGGTTGGGACGCCTTCGGCATGCCGGCGGAAAACGCCGCGATGAAGAACAACGTAGCGCCCGCCAAGTGGACCTACGAAAACATTGCCTACATGAAATCCCAGCTGCGCAGCCTGGGCCTGGCGGTGGACTGGTCGCGTGAAGTGACCACCTGCAAGCCCGATTACTACCGCTGGGAACAATGGCTGTTCACCCGCCTGTTCGAAAAAGGCGTGATCTACAAAAAAAGCGGCACCGTGAACTGGGACCCGGTCGACCAGACCGTTCTGGCCAACGAACAGGTGATCGACGGTCGCGGCTGGCGTTCCGGCGCGCTGATCGAAAAGCGCGAAATCCCGATGTACTACTTCAAGATCACCGCCTACGCGGATGAACTGCTGGAGAGCCTGGACGAACTGACTGGCTGGCCTGAACAGGTCAAGACCATGCAGCGCAACTGGATCGGCAAGTCCCGCGGCATGGAAGTGCAGTTCCCGTACAACGTCGATTCCATCGGCGAAGCGGGCGCGCTGAAAGTCTTCACCACCCGTCCGGACACCCTGATGGGCGCGACCTACGTCGCCGTCGCCGCCGAGCACCACCTGGCGACCCTGGCCGCACAGAACAACCCTGAGCTGCAAGCGTTCATCGCTGAATGCAAGGGCGGCAGCGTTGCGGAAGCCGACGTTGCGACTCAAGAGAAAAAAGGCCTGCCGACCGGCCTGTTCGTTGAGCACCCACTGACCGGTGAAAAGCTACCGGTATGGGTCGCCAACTACGTGCTGATGCATTACGGCGACGGCGCGGTCATGGCTGTTCCTGCCCACGACGAGCGCGATTTCGAATTCGCCCACAAATACAACCTGCCGGTCAAATCCGTTGTTCGCACCAGTTCCGGTGACAGCAACCCGGCGCCATGGCAAGACGCCTACGGCGAGTACGGCACACTGATCAATTCCGGCGAGTTCGACGGCCTGGACTTCGCGGGCGCCTTCGACGCTATCGAAGTCGCACTGATCAAGAAAGAACTGGGCGCCTCGCGTACCCAATTCCGCCTGCGCGACTGGGGCATCAGCCGTCAGCGTTACTGGGGCTGCCCGATCCCGATCATCCACTGCGGCACCTGCGGTGACGTGCCGGTACCGGAAGATCAACTGCCTGTCGTGCTGCCGGAAGACGTCGTACCCGATGGCGCCGGTTCGCCACTGGCGCGCATGCCCGAGTTCTACGAGTGCAGCTGCCCTAAATGCGGCCAGCCTGCCAAGCGTGAAACCGACACCATGGACACCTTCGTCGAGTCCTCGTGGTACTACGCCCGCTACGCCTCGCCGCACTTTGAAGGCGGCCTGGTGGAAAAATCGGCGGCCGACCACTGGCTGCCGGTGGATCAGTACATCGGCGGTATCGAACACGCGATTCTTCACCTGCTCTACGCGCGCTTCTTCCACAAGCTGATGCGCGACGAAGGCCTGGTGAGCTCCAACGAGCCGTTCAAGAACCTGCTGACCCAGGGCATGGTGATCGCCGAGACTTACTACCGCCGCGAAGCCAATGGCGCTTACACCTGGTTCAACCCGGCGGACGTCGAGCTTGAGCGTGACAGCAAGGCCAAGGTCATCAGCGCCAAGTTGAAAGCCGACGGCTTGCCGGTGGAAATCGGTGGCACCGAGAAGATGGCCAAGTCGAAGAACAACGGCGTCGACCCACAGTCGATGATCGACCAGTTCGGAGCAGACACCTGCCGCCTGTTCATGATGTTCGCCTCGCCACCTGACATGAGCGCGGAATGGTCCGACTCCGGCGTCGAAGGTTCGCACCGTTTCCTCAAGCGCGTCTGGCGTCTGGCTCAAGCCCACGTCACTCAGGGCCTGCCGGGCAAACTGGACGTCGCCAGCCTGAACGACGAGCAGAAAGCCGTTCGTCGCTCGATCCACCTGGCCATCAAGCAGGCCAGCCAGGACGTTGGCCAGAACCACAAGTTCAACACCGCCATCGCGCAAGTGATGACGCTGATGAACGTACTGGAAAAAGCCGCGCAAGGCACCGACCAGGATCGTGCACTGATTCACGAAGGCTTGGAAACCGTGACTCTGCTGCTGGCTCCGATCACCCCGCACATCAGCCACGAGCTGTGGAATCAACTGGGTCACGCCGATCCTGTGATCGACGCCGGTTGGCCGGTGGTGGATGACAGCGCTTTGGTACAGGACAGCCTGCAACTGGTGATTCAGGTCAACGGCAAGCTGCGTGGCCACATCGAAATGCCGGCCAGTGCCAGCCGTGAAGAAGTCGAAGCCGCCGCCCGTGCCAACGAGAACGTGCTGCGCTTCGTCGACGGTCTGACCATTCGTAAAGTGATCGTAGTGCCCGGGAAACTGGTCAATATCGTCGCCAGCTAATTGGATCAGGCGCCAGGTGAGCCTGGCGCCGAGTAAAACCTTTCGGGCCGCTTGATCGGCCCACATGGTTTCAAGGGGAGCAACAAGATGATCAAACGCAATCTGCTGGTGATGGGCCTCGCGGTTCTGCTGAGCGCCTGCGGTTTCCAGCTGCGCGGCACCGGCACCAATGAACTGGCGATCAAGGAACTCGACCTGAGCGCCCGTAACGCTTATGGCCCAACCGTTACCCAGTTGCGTCAGGTACTGATTGGCAGCGGCGTCAACGTCTATACCGGCGCTCCTTACAAGCTGGTACTGACCAATGAACAGGAAAGCCAGCGCATCCTCAGCTACGCAGGTGCCGGTCGTGCCGGCGAGTACCAGATCACCACCGTGTTGAACTACGACATCCGTGGTCGCGGCGATCTGCCCCTGTTGAGCGACAAGCTTGAAGTGCAGAAGATCTATATGCACGACGGCAACAACCTGGTGGGGTCCGACCAGGAAGCCGCAACGGCCCGCACAGAAGGCCGCCGGGAGTTGGTTCAACGCATGATGCTGCGCCTGGAACAACTGAACCCCACCCAACTGGACCAGTTGCAGCAGACTGCCGAAGCCAAGGCCAAGGCTGATGCCGCAGCGCTGGAAGCGGCAAAGAAGGCTGAAGCGGATACCCCGCGTCAGTCGCCTGTCGAACTGCCACAGCAGTAAGACTTACGGGGCGCCTGTGTGCCCCGTTCGCCCTCTCTTATGAAACTCGCCCCCGCCCAACTCGCCAAACACCTGCAAGGCGCCCTTGCGCCGGTCTATATCATCAGCGGCGATGACCCGTTGTTGTGCCAGGAGGCGGCCGACGCTGTTCGCGCTGCCGCCCGCCAGCAGGGATTCGATGAACGCCAGGTGTTTGCCGCCGACGCCAGTTTCGACTGGGGGACGCTGCTGCAAGCCGGTGCCAGCATGTCACTGTTCGCCGAAAAGCGCCTGCTGGAACTGCGCCTGCCGTCCGGCAAACCCGGCGACAAGGGCGCCGCCGCGCTGATCGAGTACTGCTCGCGCCCGGCCGACGACACCGTGCTGCTGATCAGCTTGCCGAAACTCGATGGCAGCGCTCAGAAAACCAAGTGGGGCAAGGCGCTGGTCGAAGGACAACAGACCCAGTTCGTGCAGATCTGGCCGGTCGATGTCGCCCAACTGCCAAGCTGGATCCGCCAACGTTTGTCCCAGGCCGGGCTTTCCGCCAGCCAGGACGCCGTTGAGCTGATTGCGGCACGGGTCGAGGGCAACTTGCTGGCCGCCGCCCAGGAAATCGAAAAGCTCAAACTGATGGCCGAAGGGGGTCAGATCACCGTTGAAACCGTGCAGGCTGCGGTGGCCGACAGTGCGCGCTTCGACGTCTTTGGCCTGACCGATGCGGTTCTCAATGGTGAAGCAGCCCATGCCTTGCGCATGCTCGAAGGGTTGCGCGGTGAAGGCGTCGAGCCGCCGGTGATTCTCTGGGCCCTGGCCCGAGAGTTGCGCCTGCTGGCCAATATTTCGCTGCAATACAGTCAGGGCACGCCGCTGGACAAGGCTTTCAGCCAGGCCAAACCTCCGGTCTGGGACAAACGAAAACCCTTGATGAGCAAAGCCCTGCAACGCTACTCGGCGCAACGCTGGGCGCAATTGCTGCTCGAAGCACAGCGCATCGACGCGCAGATCAAGGGCCAGGCGGCCGGTTCGCCGTGGATGAGCCTGAGCCGGCTGACGTTGTTGATGGCCGGGCAACGCTTAACCCTACCCGCTGAATAACACCGCCCCCTGTAGGAGCGAGCTTGCTCGCGATGGTCGTTAACGATAACGCAGACTTTCTGATTTAACGCAGCGCCCTCAAGTGCTTCGCGAGCAAGCTCGCTCCTACAAAGAACGGCGCTTTTTCCGACAGCCACCGGGACTAGACAGCCCCTCAACTTCGGCCGATGATTTGCCCCGCAAAAACCACTCACTTGCGAGGCACCATCATGAGCAAAAAGCCATCAAAGCATGGCCCCAACAAGGCCAAATCCATCATCGCCCAGCCATTGTTCCGCAGCCGCCAGGAACGCCCCACCAAGGGCAAAGGCAGCTACCGCCGCGAAGCCTTCCAGTCTGACAGCTGGGAGGCTTCTTACTTTCTGGCTGCGTAAAGCAGAACACCCCTTCAACATGTTAAGGTCTGTACCTGATTCGTATTCCCTGGACCCGTGCATGCCCTTTTGTCTTCCCCATCGTTGGCACTTACGCCAATTGATCGCTGCCTCCAGCCTTGTTTTGCTTGTCGCCTGTGCGGAAAAACCGACCGCAGCCGACGCTCAGCCGCTTCAGACACTTCCTGTCGCTACCGCCCCGGCGGTTGTTCCGCCGGTGGTTCCGACGGGTGAGAACCTCGACATCCAGCCTACCCAGACATTTGCCGAATGGCAGGCGGGTTTCCGCAAGGATGCCCTGGCCGCTGGTATCCGCGCCGATCTTTTTGATCGCGCTTTCGCCAATGTCAGCTTCGACCCCAGTGTGATTCGTGCCGATCGCAGCCAACCGGAATTCGCAAAACCGGTGTGGGAATACCTCGATGGCGCGTTGTCGCCGCTGCGGGTACGCAAAGGCCAGTCACTGATCGACCAGTACGCCGACATCCTGCAAGGCATCGAGCAGCGTTATGGCGTTGATCGTCAGGCGCTGGTGGCCGTGTGGGGCATGGAAAGCAATTTTGGCCAGTTCCAGGGCAGCAAGTCGGTGATCAACTCGCTGGCGACCCTGGCCTACGAAGGCCGCCGTCCCGGCTTCGCCCACGCGCAATTGATCGCGGCCCTGCAAATCCTGCAACAAGGCGACATCGAACCCGAAAAGATGCTCGGTTCCTGGGCCGGCGCCATGGGCCAGACCCAGTTCATCCCGACCACCTACAACACCCACGCCGTTGATTTCGACGGCGACGGCCGTCGCGATATCTGGAGCAGTTCGGCTGATGCCCTGGCCTCGACCGCGCATTACCTGCAAAGCTCCGGCTGGCAGAGAGGTCAGCCGTGGGGCTTTGAAGTTCAGCTGCCGAGCGGCTTCAACTACGTACTGGCCGATGGCACGATTCGCAAGAGTGTTGCCGAGTGGCGCCAATTGGGCGTTACGCTGCCCAACGGTGGCCAGGTTCCGGCAGGCTCGGAGCAACTGTCTGCGGCACTGCTATTACCGGCTGGCTACCGCGGTCCCGCGTTCCTTGTGCTCGACAACTTTCGTGCGATTCTCAAGTACAACAATTCGTCGTCCTATGCCTTGGGCGTGAGCCTGTTGTCCGAACGCTTCAATGGCGCAGGCTTGATCAGCGGTACGTGGCCAAAGGATGACCTGCCTCTGAGCCGTACCGAGCGGATCGAGCTGCAAAGCCTATTGAGCGCGCAAAACTATGACGCCGGCACCGCCGACGGGATCATCGGCGCCAACACCCGCAAGGCTATCCGCAGCGCCCAACAGTCGTTTGGCTGGCCGGCAGATGGGTATCCGACGCACAAGTTGCTCGAAGGACTGCGTAACCGCTAAAAGCATCGCGGGCAAGCCCGCTCCCACAGGTTCAGGGGCGTTCACATGATTTGTGTACGACGCGGACACTGTGGGAGCGGGCTTGCCCGCGAAGACTGACTGACAGGCGATAAAAATCTAGCGCCTGGCCACCACATCCTGCTCCAGCATCAATTCCTTGTTTCCGGCATCCAGCCTGACCAGCGCCCCCATGGGTAACGTCAGGTTCGGGTCGCAATGGCCGCTGCGCCACCCGGACAGCACCGGAATCTTCAATGGCTCGAAGATCTGCTTGAGCAACCTGTCCAGCGCCGCCACCTCAACCCCCGCCACATCCCCGACCAACACGCCGCGCAGCTTGTGCAACGTGCCTGCCAGCCGCAGATGGGTGAGCAACCGGTCAATGCGATACAGCGGCTCGTTGATATCCTCGATCAACAGAATGACGCCCTCGGCGTCGATCTCGTAGGGCGTGCCCATGGTCGCGGCGATCATGGCCAGATTGCCACCGAGCAAGCGCCCGTGAGCCACGCCTGGCTCGATCGTGGTCAGCGGGTAGGCCACCGGATGCGCCAGCACTGTTCCCGCCCTCACCTTCCCTCGCAGCATGTTGAAGAACGAAGACTCGGTAGGTATTTGCTTCTCACCCAGCAGGTCGGCATTGAGCAACGGACCATGAAAGGTCACGAAGCCGGCATAACGACTGATCGCCAAATGCAGCGCAGTGATGTCGCTGTAGCCGACGAACGGCTTGGCGTTGTCACGCAGCAAATCAAAATCGATGCGGTCGAGCAGCCGGGGCGTGCCATAACCACCGCGCAGGCAGATGATCGCATCCACCTCGCTGTCGGCGAACGCTGCATGCAGATCGTCGAGTCGCACCTCGTCACTGCCGGCCAGGTAGCCGTTTTTTTCGTAGACCCCGGGAAACACTTTCAGTGAATAACCCCGGGCACGCATCCATTGCACCGCCTTGTCGGTGTCCAGCGGCGCGGGACCGGCGGGTGCGATAACGCCGATCATGCCTTCCGACGGCAGTGCCGGGACGGGAGCATGAGGGCAAAGGGTGAGGGTCGGTCGAGCGGTCATCCGTGAATCTCCCTGCGTGAAAACATCAGCACACAGTAGTCAGGAACGGGGACAAACAGAAGAGGAACCGTTGCCCCGCAGGTTGCAGGAAAAGGCAGCCGTTGTCGTAGGCCAGGCAAAAAAACGCCCGCAAGGCTTTGAAACCTTGCGGGCGTTTTATGCTTCACAGTCGATCAGGACGACATCAGCTCGGCCTTGACCAGCTTCGCCTGCTCGTCGGCGTGGTACGAGGAGCGAACCAATGGACCGGAAGCGACGTTCTTGAAGCCCATCTTGTAACCTTCCTCGGCGAACCAGGCGAAGGTGTCCGGGTGCACGAAGCGCTGGACCGGCAAGTGGCTGCGGGACGGTTGCAGGTACTGGCCCAGGGTCAGCATGTCGATGTCGTGCTCGCGCATGCGCTTCATGACTTCGATGACTTCTTCGTCGGTCTCGCCCAGACCCAGCATCAGGCCGGACTTGGTCGGAATGTGCGGCATCATCTGCTTGAAGCGTTGCAGCAGGGTCAGCGACCACTGATAGTCCGAACCTGGGCGGGCAGCCTTGTACAGACGTGGCACGGTTTCCAGGTTGTGGTTGAACACATCCGGCGGCTCGGCGGCGGTGATTTCCAGCGCGATGTCCATGCGGCCACGGTAGTCCGGGACCAGGGTTTCGAGCTGCACGTTCGGCGACAGCTTGCGGATTTCGCGGATGCAGTCGGCAAAGTGCTGGGCACCGCCGTCACGCAGGTCATCGCGGTCTACCGAAGTGATCACCACGTACTTCAGGCGCAGGTCGGCGATGGCAATGGCCAGGCTTTCCGGCTCGTTGACGTCCAGCGGCTTCGGACGGCCGTGGCCGACGTCGCAGAACGGGCAGCGACGGGTGCAGATGTCCCCCATGATCATGAAGGTCGCGGTGCCGCCGGAGAAGCACTCGCCCAGGTTCGGGCAGGACGCCTCTTCGCACACGCTGTGCAACTTGTGTTTGCGCAACAGGGCCTTGATGCGGTCGACTTCCGGCGAAACCGGGATGCGGACGCGAATCCAGTCCGGCTTCTTCGGCAGTTCGGTGGTCGGAATGATCTTCACCGGGATGCGTGCAACCTTTTCGGCGCCGCGCAGCTTGACGCCGGCTTCAACCTTGGGACGCGGGGCCGGGCGCTCGGTGACATCGAGCGTCGGGATCATGGTTTGCACTGCATCAGTAGTCATATCAGTCGATTCCGCCCGTCAGGGTCGTCTGCTCAGCATAGTCGAGGTGTTTGACGAGCTGCGCGCGCAGCCGGGCACTTACCTCGGCAAATTCAATCGATCCTGCGTGGTCGCTCAGCTGGGTCATCGCCAGCCCGGCGTAGCCGCAGGGATTAATCCGTCGAAACGGTTCCAGGTTCATGTCCACGTTCAAGGCCAGGCCATGAAAGGAACAGCCGTGGCGGATCCGAAGACCCAGGGAGGCGATTTTCGCCCCGTCGACGTAGACACCCGGCGCATCGGGCTTGGCCACGGCGGTGACACCGTAACTGGCCAGCAGCTCGATCAGGCATTGCTCCATCCGGCTGACCAGATCGCGCACGCCAAACCCGAGCTTGCGCACGTCCAGCAGCAGATAAGCCACCAGTTGGCCAGGGCCGTGGTAGGTCACCTGACCACCACGGTCGACCTGCACCACCGGAATATCACCGGGAAGCAGCAGATGCTCGGCCTTGCCGGCCTGGCCCTGGGTGAACACCGCAGGGTGTTCCACCAGCCAGATCTCGTCGGCGGCATGGTTGCCGCGTTCGTTGGTGAAGCGTTGCATGGCATGCCAGACCGGCTCGTAAGCCATCTGGCCGAGCTCGCGAAAGCCCAGCACCCCGGACATCACAGCACCATGTGCACGAAACCGGTTGCCCGCAGTTCGCTGTTGATGTTGTACAGCTGATCCTGGTCGGTCGCGACGATGTGCAACTGAATGGTGGTGTATTTGCCGTTGCTGCTCTGGCGCTCATCAACACGCTCATCGTTGATCGTTGCATATTTGCGGACGATGTCGATGATTCTGTCCTTGTTACCCACGCCGGTGTCGCTGATCACCTTAACCGGGTAATCATTGGCAGGGAACTCGATCTTTGGCGCCTTTACTTCGGTATCGGTCATGGCGTAACGGCCTCGTAAGCGTAAGCCGTGGCGACGGCAAAGCCCCGCGCCGGATCAGCGCAGGGCCATGCAGGTGCACACTATCAGTTGAACAAGCCGTAGAAGAATAGACGGATGCTATCCCACATGCGGCGGAAGATACCACCCTCTTCGACGCCATCCAGAGCGATCAGATCGGCGCTGTGCACCACCTTGTCGTCCAGTTTGACTTCGACTTTACCGATCACGTCGCCCTTGGCGATTGGCGCGATCAGTTGCGGGTTCATGGTCATGCTGGCAGCGAGCTTCTTCAGCTGGCCTTTTGGCAAGGTCATGGTCAGGTCTTGCGCCAGGCCAGCCTTGACCTGGTTGGTGGAGCCTTTCCAGACCGGAGCCTGAGCCAGCTCGGTGCCCTTCTGATAGAAGGTCTGGGTTTCGAAGAAGCGGAAACCGTAGGTCAGCAGCTTCTGGGTTTCGGCGGCACGGGCCACTTCGCTGTTGGTGCCGAAGACCACGGCGATCAGACGCATACCATCACGTACGGCCGAAGACACCATGCAATAGCCGGCTTCGTCTGTGTGACCGGTTTTCAGGCCGTCGACGGTCTTGTCGCGCCACAGCAGCAGGTTGCGGTTCGGTTGCTTGATGCCGTTCCAGAAGAACTCTTTCTGCGAGTAGATCGCGTAGTGAGCCGGGTCTTCGTGGATGATCGCGCGAGCCAGTACGGCCATGTCGTGAGCCGACGAGTAGTGCTCAGGGTTCGGCAGACCGGTCGGGTTCATGAAGTGGCTGTTGGTCATGCCCAGGTCGCCAACAGTTTTGTTCATCATGTCGGCGAACGCGTCTTCGCTGCCGGCGATGTGCTCGGAGAGCGCAACGCTGGCGTCGTTGCCCGACTGGATGATGATGCCGTGCAACAGGTCGCTGACAGTCACCTGCGAGCCGACCTTGATGAACATCCGCGAACCGCCGGTACGCCAGGCGTTTTCGCTGACGGTCACCGGATCGTTTTCGCCGATCTGGCCACGACGGATTTCCAGAGTCGCGATGTACGCGGTCATCAGCTTGGTCAGGCTGGCCGGCGGCAGACGCTGGTCACCGTTGTTCTCGACCAGCACGTTGCCGCTGCTGGCATCCATGAGCACATAGGCCTTGGCGGCCAGTTGTGGTGGCGAAGGCATCATCTCGACCGCGAACGCGGCGGGTGAGAGAAGCAGCGGGACTAGCAGGAACAGGCGTTTGGCAAAGGTGGTGATGTTCATCCGTCTCTCGAAATCGCTAATGGAAACTTGCCCAAGGGCAAAACTAATCAAATGACTTTCTAACGAGTCATCGCGTGTTCAGTTGCTCACTCAGTCACCCTTGCCGGGCTTTTGTTCTTCAACGAGTCAACAACCTGGTTCGCCCCCCAATACCGCAGACGAACCGTCAATCAAGCTCTACGTATTACTCCGTGACCACACTCGGCGAACCGAGATTGGCCAGGCGCACACTGTTCTGCACCTGCTGGATTTCACCCGGCGAACCGATTGGCCCCATGCGCACCCGATGCAGGGTCTGCTGATTGCGCACGATCGAGCTGATGAACACCGGAGCGCTCACCATCCCGCTGAGCTTCGATCTCAGGAGTTCTGCAGCGTCCGGGTTGGCGAACGCGCCCACCTGCAGATACTGGCCAGAGGCTGCTACAGAAGCGTTTTTTTTTGCATCGAGTTGCACGGGCACCACCGCGGCCGCGTGTTGCTGCGGCGGCGGCGTCCATTGCTCGACGGTGCCGGCCGAGGCCGTGATCACCGGCGCGCTATTCTGCGCGACTTTCGGTTCGTTGAGCATTAATGGTGCCGGACGGCCCTTGGCAGCCCACCATTGCTGCGGGTCGATGCCTTCGACCTTGACCCGCGCGGTGCCGGTTTCGGCGTAACCGAGCTTCTTGGCGGCCGCGTAGGACAAGTCGATGATCCGGTCCGAATAGAACGGCCCACGGTCGTTGACTCGCAGGATCACGCTCTTGTTGTTGTCCAGGTTGGTGACCCGAACGTAACTTGGCAGTGGCAGAGTCTTGTGGGCAGCGCTCATGCCGTACAGGTCATAGACTTCGCCGTTGGCGGTGTTCTGGCCGTGGAACTTGGTGCCGTACCACGACGCCGTGCCCGACTGCACGTAGGTCTTTGACTCCTGCAGCGGAAAGTAGGTTTTGCCCAGTACCGAGTAAGGAGCGGCCTTGTACGGGCCGGTGTGCAGTGTCGGCGTGGCGTCCGGGATACGCGAAACATCGACATCCCACCATGGCGCGCCATCCTTGTGGGCGCGGTTGATGTCCAGCCCCGGCGTCGTGCGCACAGCGGTGCTGCTGGTCTTCTGGGCCGGCGCACGGCTGGTCGAACAACTGGCGACCAGCATTGCCAACGCGGCGAATGCCATCAGCTTCAGGGGTTTATTGATAGGCAATGCCCGCATTACTTGACGCCCCGTGCTTGGACCAGCTGTTCAGACAGTTGATGTACAGCCATGGCGTACATCACGCTGCGGTTATATCGCGTGATCGCGTAAAAATTCTTCAGGCCCATCCAGTACTCGGAGCCATTGTCGCCTTCCAGGCGGAACGCAGTAACCGGCATATCATCGCGCAGCGCATCATGACTTGACCACCCCAGGGCTCGCAACTCCCCGACGGTTTTCGTCGGTTCGATACCGGTGGTCAAACCTTCGTCGACCTGATCGCCACGGACATCGCCGCGGCTGACTACCGGTTCGCCGGCGACCCAGCCATGGCGCTTGAAGTAACTGGCAACACTGCCAATGGCATCATCCGGATTGGTCCAGATGTTGATATGGCCATCACCGTCGAAATCCACTGCATAAGCGCGGAAACTGCTCGGCATGAACTGCGGCAATCCCATTGCGCCAGCGTAGGAGCCTTTGAGCGTCAACGGATCGACCTGCTCTTCGCGGGCCAGCAGCAGGAACTCACGCAACTCCTTGCGGAAAAACTCGGCACGGGGAGGATAGTCGAAACCCAGGGTCGACAAGGCATCGATCACCCGGAAATTTCCGGTATTACGGCCGAAAAAGGTTTCAACACCGATGATCGAGACAATCACCTGAGCCGGCACGCCGTATTCCTGCTCGGCACGAGCCAACACCGTTTCGTGCTGACGCCAGAAATCCACACCCCGGGCTATGCGCGCATCGGTGATGAACATCGGGCGATACTCGCTCCACTGCTTGACCCGTTCGGCAGGTTTGGAGATGGCGTCCAGAATCGACTGCTTGCGCTCGGCTTCGCGGAACACACCCATCAATTGTTCACCGGCGAAACCGTAGTCGCGGGTCATTTCACCGACGAATTCGGCCACCTGGGGTGAGCCTTCGTAGTCGCCGGCCAACGCGTCCGGCATGGTGCCAAGGATGCTTACCAGGCTGACCCATGGCGCGTATCGAGTCGCCCAGCCACGCATTACTTGCATTGAAAATTTCACCTTATTCAAACCTGCGCGATCCACTTGCGATGGGTATGGATCGACATCAAAACCCCAAACGCTGACAGTAGCGTCACCAGCGAAGTTCCTCCGTAGCTAATGAACGGCAACGGCACCCCCACCACCGGCAACAGGCCACTGACCATACCGATGTTGACGAAAACATAAACAAAAAACGTCATGGTCAGGCTGCCCGCGAGCAACTTGCCGAACAATGTCTGGGCCTGGGCGGTAATCACCAGGCCGCGGCCGATCAACAGCAGGTAGATCAGCAACAGCGCGCAGATCCCCACCAGGCCGAACTCTTCACCCAATACGGCAATGATGAAGTCGGTATGGCTTTCCGGCAGGAAGTCCAGGTGCGACTGGGTGCCCAGCAACCAGCCCTTGCCGAACACACCACCGGAGCCGATGGCGGCCTTGGACTGGATGATGTTCCAGCCGGTGCCTAGCGGGTCACTTTCCGGGTCGAGGAACGTGAGGACGCGCTGCTTCTGGTAGTCGTGCATAACGAAATACCACATGGCCACGGACACCGGCACGGCGGCAGCGAGCACGCTGAGGATCCAGCGCCAGCGCAGCCCCCCCATGAACAGCACGAAGGCGCCCCCCGCCAGAATCAGCAATGAAGTGCCGAGGTCGGGCTGACGCACGATCAGGATGAATGGCAAGCCGATCAGGAACAGACTCACCCCCACATGCTTGAGTTGCGGCGGCAAGGTGCGCTTGGACAGGTACCAGGCGATGGTCGCCGGCATCAGGATCTTCATGAACTCCGAAGGCTGGAAGCGGATCACCCCGGGAATGTTGATCCAGCGGGTAGCGCCCATGGCGTTGTGACCCATGATGTCGACGACTACCAGCAACAGCACGCCGATCACATAACCCACCGGGACCCAGCGGGCCATGAAGCGTGGCTCGAACTGGGCGATGACGATCATCGACACCAGGCCGATGCCGAAAGAAGTGGCTTGTTTGGCCAGCAGATCCCAGCTTTTGCCACTGGCCGAATAGAGTACGAACAGGCTGCCGGCCGCCAGGGTCAGCAGCAGGATCAGCAACGGGCCGTCGATGTGCAGGCGTTGCAGCAGCGTCGCACGGCGACGCATCACATCCTCACTGGAGAGCATGCGATCGAAGTTATTCATCACGGGCGGTAGCCTCTGCACTGATAGGGCTGGCGTATTCGGGCTTCAACCGACCGTCCTGGTCCAGGAGCCAGGCATCCATGATTTGGCGCACCACTGGCGCGGCGACGCCGGAGCCGGACTCGCCGTTCTCGACCATCACCGACACCACGATTTTCGGGTCGTCGGCCGGCGCAAAACCGACGAACAGGGCGTGGTCGCGATGGCGCTCCTGAACCTTGGAACGGTCATACTTCTCACCCTGCTTGATCGCGACCACCTGGGCTGTACCCGACTTGCCAGCGATCCGGTATTGCGCGCCGATAGAGGCTTTGCGCGCCGTACCACGGGCACCATGCATAACCTGCTGCATGCCGTGGTTGACCTTGGCCCAGTCCGAGGGGTCGCGCAGGATGATGTCCGGCATCGGATTCTCATCCACCGGCTTCACGCCCTCGATGGTCTTGGCCAGGTGCGGACGGTTCCAAACGCCTTTGTTGGCGACCAGGGCGGTGGCCTGGGCCAGTTGCAACGGGGTCGACTGCATATAGCCCTGGCCAATCCCCAGAATCAGCGTTTCACCCGGGAACCACGCCTGCCGGCGGGTCGCACGCTTCCATTCGCGGGACGGCATCAACCCCGGCGACTCTTCGAACATGTCCAGGGAGACTTTCTGGCCGATGCCGAATTTGGTCATGTATGCCGACAGCCGATCGATCCCCAGCTTGTGGGCCAGGTCATAGAAGTAGGTGTCGTTGGAACGCATGATCGCCGTATCGAGATCGACGAAACCGTCACCGGTGCGATTCCAGTTACGGTATTTGTGATCGTAGTTGGGCAGCATGTAGTAACCCGGGTCGAACACTCGCGACGACGCCGTCACCACGCCCGCGTCCAGACCGGCAATCGCCACCGCGGGCTTGATGGTCGAACCCGGCGGGTACAGGCCACGCAGCACGCGGTTGAACAGCGGCCGGTCGATGGAGTCGCGCAGCTCGGAATAGGCCTTGAAGCTGATGCCGGTGACGAACAGGTTCGGGTCGAAACTCGGTTGGCTGACCATCGCCAGCACTTCGCCGGTTTTCGGGTCCAGCGCTACTACCGCGCCACGACGACCACCGAGCGCAGCTTCGGCGGCTTCCTGCAATTTGATGTCCAGGCTCAGGACGATGTCCTTGCCGGGAATCGGATCGGTACGCTTGAGCACGCGCAGTACGCGGCCCCTGGCGTTGGTCTCGACTTCCTCGTAACCCACCTGGCCGTGCAATTCAGGCTCGTAGAAACGCTCGATGCCGGTTTTGCCGATGTGGTGGGTGCCGCTGTAATTGACCGGGTCCAGCGACTTGAGCTCTTTCTCGTTGATCCGTCCCATGTAGCCCACCGAGTGAGCAAAGTGCGCCCCCTGGGGATAGTGACGAACCAACTGCGCGACCACTTCCACGCCCGGCAGGCGGAACTGGTTAACGGCGATCCGGGCGATCTGCTCTTCGCTCAGCTCAAACAGGATCGGCACCGGCTCGAACGGCCGGCGCCCCTGACGCATGCGCTTCTCGAAGATCACCCGGTCTTCGGGCGTCAGTTCCAGCACTTCGACGATCACGTCGAGCACCTGCTGCCAGTCGCCGGAACGCTCGCGGGTCATGCTCAGGCTGAAACTCGGCCGGTTATCGGCAATCACCACGCCGTTGCGGTCGAAAATCAGCCCGCGAGTCGGCGGAATCGGCTGCACGTGGACGCGGTTGTTTTCCGACAGGGTCGAGTGGTACTCGTACTGGATCACCTGCAGGAAATACAGACGCGCGATCAGCACCGCAATCAGCGCCACCACTGCAATGGCCCCGAACACGACGCGACCACGCACCAGACGGGCGTCTTTTTCGTGGTCCTTGATGCGGATCGGCTGGGACATGAGGGCAGAACTACTTGTGGTAAGGGTGACCGGACAGCACGGTCCAGGCACGGTACATCTGTTCGCCGATCAGGATCCGCACCAGCGGGTGCGGCAAGGTCAGCGGCGACAACGACCAGCGCTGGTCAGCCCGGGCACAGACTTCCGGCGCCAGCCCTTCGGGGCCACCGACCATGAAGTTGACAGTGCGCGAGTCCAGCCGCCAGCGATCGAGCTCGACCGCCAGTTGCTCGGTACTCCAGGGCTTGCCATGGACTTCGAGAGTGACAATCCGCTCGTTCGGCCCGACCTTGGCCAGCATGGCTTCGCCTTCCTGACGGATGAAACGGGCCACGTCGGCGTTCTTGCCACGGGTATTGAGCGGAATTTCCACCAGTTCCAGCGCCAGCTCGGACGGAAGACGCTTGGCATATTCATGCCAGCCTTCTTCCACCCACTTGGGCATGCGTGAACCGACGGCGATCAGTCGCAGTCGCACGGCGGTCCCTTATTCCTGGTCTTTGTTGAGCTTGTTGAAGTGCTCGTGACCAACTTCAGGGCTGTGGTGCTTGCCATCGGCCGCACGGCTCTGCTCGGCACCTTTCCACAGGCGCTCAAGGTCGTAGAACTGACGGGCGTTGGAGGTCATCATGTGAACGATCACGTCGTCCATGTCCAACAGCACCCAGTCGCTGTCGCCCTTGCCTTCTTCACCCAGCGGCTTGATGCCCAGGGCTTTGACGGCCTCGCGAACCTTGTCCAGCATCGCGCCGATCTGGCGGTTGGAGGTACCGGTGGCGATGATCATGTAGTCAGTGATGCTCTGCTTGTCGCGAACATCAATCACCAGCACATCCTGGGCCTTGACGTCTTCAAGGGCGGCTACGGCGATCTTGACCAGCTCGTCGCCTTTAGGCGGCTCGGCGGCGAGGACCTTTTCCGGCAGCGGGGCACTCTTGAATGTGCCTTTGCGTTTTACTTTGCTTTCGTTGTTGCTCGTCATATAAAACTCGTTTTGCTCGTTTGTTCGGGCGCTTCAATACACGTTGTTGCCACGTGCCTTGAGGCACTCCTATTCAGTTCGACGCACGGTAGAGTCCGTGCGCATCGATGTAGGCCAGGACCGCGTCGGGCACCAGGAAACGTACCGACTTACCGCTGGCCAGCAGTTGACGGATCTGGGTGGCGGATACCGCGAGCGGTGTCTGCCAGACGAATGCAATCTGTCCGCTCGGCCCTTTGAGGGCCAGCGGGTCGCTCACCGAGCGCGCTGCCAGCAGGTTGCGCAAGGCATCCGGCGGTTCGCTGTCGGCATCCGGGCGTTGCAACACCAGGATATGGCAATGCTGGAGCAACTCTTCCCAGCGGTGCCAAGTGGGCAGGCCGCAAAAAGCGTCCCAGCCCAAAAGCAGAAAAACCTGGTCGGATACGGCCAGTTCGGCGCGCATCAGTTCCAGGGTATCAATGGTGTAGGACGGTTTGTCCCGCTGCAATTCGCGGGCGTCCACCACCAACGGCGCCACACCGGCCACCGCGCACTCGACCATCGCCAGACGGTCTTTTGCCGACACCTGCGGCTTGTCCCGATGGGGCGGCCTGGCACTGGGTGTCAGGCGCAACTCATCGAGCGCAAGTGTTTCGGCGACTTCCAGCGCACCGCGCAAATGGCCGATGTGCACCGGATCGAACGTTCCGCCCAGGACACCAATGCGGCGAGGGGCTGGCTCGCTGACGGTGACCGGGGCTGACGGGTCGAATTCGCCCAAGTCAGACCGGCTCCTGTCCGCGCAACTGCCCGTCGCCGACCACGATGTACTTCTCGCAGGTCAGTCCCTCGAGGCCCACCGGGCCGCGGGCGTGCAGCTTATCAGTAGAAATGCCGATCTCGGCACCCAATCCGTATTCGAAGCCATCGGCGAAGCATGTCGGGGTATTGATCATCACCGACGAGGAGTCGACTTCAGCCACGAAACGCCGGGTGTCGCCCTGGTGTTCGCTGACAATCGAATCGGTGTGATGGGAACCGTAATGATTGATGTGCTCGATGGCCTGTCCCAGTCCGTCGACCACGCGGATCGACAAAATCGCCGCCAGGTACTCGGTGCTCCAGTCTTCTTCGGTAGCGGCCACGGCATCGATGATTGCCCGGGTACGCTCGCAACCGCGCAGCTCGACGCCTTTTTCGCGGAACTGTGCCGCCATCGCCGGCAGGAACTCCCTGGCGACGGTTTGATCGACCAGCAGCGTTTCCATGGCGCCGCAGATGCCATAACGGTAAGTCTTGGCATTGAACGCGATGCGCTGTGCCTTGGCCAGATCGGCGTGTTCACTCACGTAAACGTGGCAGATGCCGTCCAGGTGCTTGATCACCGGGACACGGGCATCACGGCTGACGCGTTCGATCAGGCCACGACCGCCGCGCGGCACGATGACATCAACGTATTCAGGCATGGTGATCAGCGCGCCGACGGCAGCACGATCGGTGGTTTCGACCACTTGCACCACCGCGGCCGGCAGATCGGCCTCGGCCAGGCCACGCTGAATGCAGGCGGCGATGGCACGATTGGAATGAATGGCCTCGGAACCGCCACGCAAGATGGTCGCGTTACCGGACTTCAGGCACAGACTGGCCGCATCGATGGTCACGTTCGGTCGCGACTCGTAGATGATTCCGATCACGCCCAGTGGCACGCGCATCTTGCCGACCTGAATTCCGGACGGACGGAAGCTCATGTCACGGATAGCGCCGACCGGGTCCGGCAGGGCTGCCACCTGACGCAGGCCGACGATCATGCCGTCGATACGCGCCGGGGTCAGTGCCAGGCGCTCAAGCAGGGCCGGCTCAAGACCATTGGCGCGACCGGCAGCCAAATCCTGTTCATTGGCCGCCGTCAGCTCGGCTCGGGCAGCGTCCAGCGCGTTGGCGGCGGCCTGCAGGGCGCGGTTTTTCTGCGCGGTACTGGCACGGCCGATCACGCGGGAAGCTTCGCGGGCAGCGCGACCCAGGCGGGTCATGTAGTCAAGAACGGACTCAGTCATGGTCTGGCGTGGTCTTTGATTAGGTCTTGGTAAAGAGTAAAGCGACAGATTATAGCTGTCGCGCCCACCGACTAACAGCGGTGACGGGCGGATGGTCGAAATGGAGGGCAAATTGCCGATGTTCAGCCGGGATTAAGCTGCAAATTGTTATCATCACGACTCATTCAGCCCTGACAAATGCCGGTCATCATGTCCAATCTGACTGTTCGAGCGTCCGCCGCGAGCCTGCCCACGGGCCTCCCGGACGCGTTTTTCGACCGTGACGCGCAAGTTCTGGCCCGGGATTTACTGGGCAAAGTCATTCGCCATCGAGTGGGCGACCTGTGGCTCAGCGCCCGAATTATCGAGACCGAGGCCTACTACTGCGCGGAAAAGGGCAGCCACGCATCCCTCGGCTACACAGAAAAGCGTAAGGCTTTGTTTCTGGATGGCGGCCACATCTATATGTATTACGCTCGGGGCGGCGACTCACTGAACTTCAGTGCTCAAGGGCCGGGAAACGCGGTACTGATCAAATCCGCCTACCCGTGGGTCGATCAATTGAGCGGGCCGGCCAGCCTGGCGCAGATGCTACTGAACAATCCCGATTCCCAGGGCCACCCTCGCCCGTCACAAAAACTCTGTGCCGGGCAAACCCTGCTCTGCAAGGCGCTGGGCCTGAAAGTGCCGGTATGGGACGCCAAACGCTTCGACCATGAAGTGCTGCTGGTAGAACACGTCGGGCAGACGCCCGCCCACATCATCCAGACCACGCGTCTGGGCATTCCCCACGGGCGCGATGAACACCTGATGTACCGCTTCGTCGATGCGACCTACGCGGCTTATTGCACGCGCAACCCGCTACGACGGGGACAGGTCGAAGGTCGCGATTATTTTGTGCTGTCCTGAGACTGATCCGGATTTTGAAACTGAAGGAATCTTCTGTAGGAGCGAGCCTGCTCGCGATGAGGTCAGCACAATCAACATCGCCGTTGACTCAAAGTGCGCTATCGCGAGCAGGCTCGCGCCTACAAGTAGAAAATTGAACATTTGATGGAGTGGTTTTTATGGGCCCATGGCTCGATAGCGTGACCGGATGGTTGGCGGCCAACCCGCAATGGCTGGCGGCAGCGGTGTTCATCGTGGCCTTTGTGGAATGCCTGGCGATTGCCGGACTGATCGTTCCCGGCACGGTGCTGCTGTTCGCCGTGGCGGTACTGGCAGGCAGTGGCGCGCTGACGCTCAGTGAGACGCTCTTGCTGGGTTTCATCGCCGGGGTGCTGGGCGACGTCATTTCGTATTTTCTGGGACGGCACTTCCATCAGAACATCCGGCGCCTGCCGGGCTTGCGCCATCATCCGGAATGGATCGCCGGAGCCGAGTCATACTTCCAGCGCTACGGCATCGCCAGCCTGCTGGTTGGGCGCTTTATCGGCCCCTTGCGGCCAATGCTGCCGATGGTGGCCGGAATGTGCGACATGCCTTTCCCGCGTTTCTTCGCTGTCAGCCTGTTGGCTGGCGCGGGTTGGTCGTTGGCTTATCTGATGCCTGGCTGGGCCACGGGCGCGGCAATCCGCTTGCCATTGCCCGAAGGCTTCTGGCTCCAGGCCGGGGTTGTTGTCGGCAGCATTGCTGTGATGGTCGGTTTGAGCGCAACCAGTAGCCTGCGCCGGCATCGCAATGCCACGATGTTCATCACCGGCATGAGTTTTCTGATTCTGGCAGGGTTGTTTATCGGCTATTCGCATCTGAGCGCGCTCGATCAGGGCGTGATGACACTGGTGCAAGAGCATCGCAATCCGATGCTCGATGAAGTAGCCGTAGTCTTCACACTGATCGGCGAATTCCGCAACATGCTGGCGTTCAGTGCTTTGCTCGTAGTGCTACTGGTGATCGCCAGGCAATGGCCGCAAGCGATCTTCGCCTCCAGCACCTTGCTCTGCACAGCACTGGCCAACACCGCGACCAAACACTTCTTCGCTCGCGTACGTCCGGAAGTCCTGAGCGATCCACTGACCAGTTACAGCATGCCAAGTGGTCACGCCTCGGGTTCTTTCGCGCTGTTTCTAACCCTCGCCGTACTTGCCGGGCGTGGACAACCGCCACGGATGCGATTGACCTGGTTACTACTGGGTTGCATTCCAGCCTTGGCGATTGCCCTCTCCAGAGTTTACCTCGGCGCGCATTGGCCGACGGATGTATTGGCTGGTGCAATGCTGGCGGCCTGCGTCTGCGCAGCCAGCCTCTGGCTGAATCAACGTCAGGCACCACTGAACGCAATGCCGCCCAAGGTCTGGTGGCTGCTGCTACCGGCGTTGGTGGCCCTGTTCGGCTTCTTCGTATTGCGGCATTTGCCCCATACGATGTTGCGGTATGCCTACTAAAAAGAGTGCAGATTTATCTCGACCTCTCATAAAAAAAGAACCCCGACCAATATGACGGGGTTCTTTTTGAACGCGTTCAGCTAATTGTAATCAGGCACGTTGACGTTTACGCATTTCCAGAATCAGTGCATCAGCGAGCCGGCCTGCTGCAATTGCAGTATCCTCGAAGGATTGCCCCATACTTGCATGTTTGAGCAGGTAACCTACAGCGGCCGCTTCCCATGCCGCGCGCTCATTGGAGAAAATAGTCATCATTGAAATCCTTCTGATATTTTGAAGTAACCCGCTTCATGCGGGCAATCCCAAATTAATCAAAACACCGGCACCCAGCAATGCTGGCAATCGTGTGCAATGTTTGCCAAATGCTGCTCAGGTAAACAACTCCCCCTGCAACTCATCCAGTAACGCCTGAATCGCACTCCGTCGCTGCTGCGGATCATCGAGTTGCAGCAGGTCGAACTAGCCCGTTCGAAGATCGCGATTACTTTGTGTTGAGCTGACTGAGTCGGACCTGAAGTAAAAACGAATCCTGTGTATGGGGGGGGCTTGCCCGCGAAGGCGGAGAGTCAGGCGGTATCAGTATCGACTGAAAGAGCCTCTTCGCGGGCAAGCTTGCTCCCACAGGGTGTTATGGAGTTTTTGAAGCCTGCATTCGTCCCTTGACGCAAATGGAACATCAGCCCACAACACGTCATTCAAGGAATCGCTTTACCATCAACTACCAGAAAACCATATTACGACTTAGCTCCCGAATGGAAAGCTTGGCAGTTCCGAACCTTCCGTGCCGCGATACTTCGCAACGGCTGTGTCGGCATTTTTGGCAACGCGGCCGGCAATGACAACATAGTCTTCAAGTTTCCAACGAACCTCTGTCGAAAACTTGATCATAGCGTCCCCTACATAACTATCCCAAAGCCGCTGCTCATAATTATCACGATCACCATTCAGGCCCGAACGGCGCACCAGGATCAACGCATTGGCCGCATTGACTGCAGAGTCCGCGGCAAACTGAACTTCGCCCTGCGGTGATTGCGCAGAAACATAGTTGACCATGATTCGAGAAAAGCACAACTCCCACAAAGCACGCTCAGCACCAGTGAAATTTTTCATAATAACAGCTCCTTATATATGTAACGCCCGCTTCATGCAGACGCAGCAAATATAATCGCCACTGCGTGAACACTCAATACAAACCATCACTTTTAGTTATTAGAAATAAATACAGACTCAGCCAGCGAAACTACAATAAACTTCAAAAACAATGCCATTAAAAACAACATACAGCCAAGCCATCGGAAGTTCGCCAAAATCACTCAGGCAAACAACTCCCCCTGCAACTCATCCAGCAACGCCTGAATCGCATCCAGTCGTTGTTGCGGATCATCAAGTTGCAGCAGATCAATCTTGTCCAGTTCCGCGAAAGGCAACAGGTACGCCAATTGATTGGCCAGTGATTGTTGCCCGGTCGCCTCAGTACCCATGTTCAACGCTTCGACCATCGGGTGCTCAGCCAAGGCCTTGAGCAACGCAACCAGGTCGGCATCTTCGTCCTGCAAGGGTTGCTCGGGTTCGTCTTCCAGCCACTCGACCTCGGCGACGGTCAACTGATCGCGCTGGACTTCCGTTCGTAATACATGGAAACGCCGTCCGCCCTGAACCCGAATCCCCAGCAGGCCGTTGTCCTGTTGCTTGAAATCGGTGATCAGCGCCTCACACCCGACCAAGGCGTAACCCGCCGGGGCGATCCCGACTTCCTCACCCTCGAGGATGCACACCACGCCGAACCCGCCGCCCTGCTTCATGCAGCGGCCGATCATGTCCAGATAGCGCGCCTCGAAGATCTGCAAGTCGAGGATGCAGCCAGGAAACAGCACTGTGTTCAACGGAAAAAGCGGCAGACTCATAGACATTTCCTTACACCACCATCGACACCGCCAACGGCAGGAGCACCGCCGTGGCCACACCCATCAGGCTCATCGCCAGCGCCGCGAAGGCGCCGCACTCTTCACTTTCCTGCATCGCCACTGCCGTGCCGACCGCGTGAGCCGTCATGCCCAGTGCCATACCCCTGGCTTCCGGGCTATGCACGCCCAGCCGGGTCAACAACGCCGGGCCGAAAATCGCGCCGATCACACCCGTAATCAAGACGAACACTGCTGCCAGCGCCGCGACACCACCGATCTGCTCGGCCACCAACATAGCGATAGGCGAAGTCACCGATTTCGGCGCCATGGTCATCAGGATCATGTGCTCGGCACCGAACGACCAGCCCAGCAACACGCCCATCCCCGTGGCCACCACCCCGCCTATCACCAGCGTAGTAAATATCGGCCAGAACAACTGCCGAATCCGTCGCAGGTTGAGATAAAGCGGCACCGCCAGCGCGACAGTGGCCGGGCCGAGCAGGATGCTGAGAATCTCGGTGCTCTTGCGGTACTCGGCATAGGTCAGGCCGCAGCCCACCAGCACGCCGATCACCAACAACATGGAAACCAACACCGGCTGCAAAAAGATCCAGCGGGTTTTCTCGAATGCCGCCAGGACGAGTTGATAGGCGCCAAGAGTAATGCCGATACCAAACAGGGGATGATGAATCACCGACGTCCAGGCGCCGTGCCAGTCGAAGATCATTGGCTGTCCTCGGAGTGAGCGTGCCCCTTGACCATACGATGCATCAGCACCCCGGCGAAGGCCATGGAAAGCAGCAGCGACAATACCAGCGCACCGACAATGGCCCAGAAATCCGCCGCGATGTCAGCGGCGTAGACCATCACGCCCACAGCCGGCGGCACCAGCAACAGGGGCAGGTAACGCAACAGGCTACTGGCCGCCAGGTTCAGCGGCTCGCCAACCTGCCCGCGACAGATGAGGTACACCAGCAACAGCAGCAACCCCACAATCGGCCCCGGCAGCACCGGCAAGAACAAATGATTGAGCGCAGTGCCGAGCAATTGGAACAGCACCAGCCACGTCAGGCCCCGTAACAACATCAAAGTTCTCCCGCAAAATCCGTCACCCGCATTGGCCGGGCATTATAAGCATGCTCGCGCTATAGACCGGCATTCGCCAAAAGCATTGTCAGTTGACCGCTGCGTTTGGCCATGTTGATCTAAAGTAGTAAGCCGGGAGGTCAGATCCCCGCAAGCCAAAACTATAAAACCGATGAACCCAAGGAGAGTCTCAATGCCCTATGTTCCAGTTGCGGAGCTCAAAGATTATGTCGGCAAGGAACTTGGACGTTCCGAATGGCTCACTATCGATCAGGACCGCATCAACCTGTTCGCCGAAGCCACAGGGGATTTTCAGTTCATCCACGTCGACCCGGTCAAGGCCGCGCAAACGCCATTTGGCAGCACCATCGCTCACGGCTTCCTGTCGTTGTCGCTGATCCCGAAACTGATGGAAGACATCCTCGTCATGCCCGAAGGCTTGAAGATGGTGGTCAACTACGGACTCGACAGCGTGCGTTTCATCCAGCCGGTCAAGGTCAATTCGAAAGTGCGCCTGAAAGTCGACCTGACCGAAGTCATCGAGAAGAAACCCGGCCAATGGCTGCTCAAGGCCACCACCACCCTGGAAATCGAAGGTTCGGACAAACCGGCGTACATCGCCGAACCCCTGTCTCTGTGCTTCGTATAAACCTTGCCGGATGCGAAGCAGCTCATGCTGTTTCGCGCCCTCACGCGGAACCTCACCCTATATTAAGGACACATAGCTGCGGCATACTCCCTCGCCTAATTGCCCGGAATCCGCTATGCGCCCACTTGCACTCCTTGCCTTGACCTTGATGCTCACCGCTTGCGGCGACGGCGAATCGCCATTTCCTCCTGACGCCCGCCTGCCGGACGGCGGACGCTATCGCGGTGACCTGGTCAATGGCTTGCTGCAAGGCAAGGGGCGTATCGACTACCCGAACGGCAGCTGGTACGCCGGCGAATTCGACAAGGGCCAGTGGCAGGGCCAGGGCGAATGGCATGGCAGCAATGGCGAAGTCTATCGCGGTCAGTTCAATCAGGGACTGTTCGACGGCCAGGGGGCATTGACCACCAACGCCAGCAGCTACAGCGGCGGCTTCAAGGCCGGCCGGCGCAACGGCGAAGGCACCCTCAAAGAAAACGGCATGAGCTATCGTGGAGAGTTCAAGGCCGATCAATACGCCGGCCTGGGTCGCCTCGAACTCGAAGACGGCAGCTCCTATCAGGGCCAGTTCGCCCACGGCAAACCCAATGGCGAAGGCCAGCGCGGCGACGGCAACGGCAATCAGTTCACCGGGCACTTCGTCGACGGTCAGCTGGAAGGCAACGGGACTTTCAACAGCGCCGACGGCGACATCTATGTCGGCAGCTTCAAGAACAATCAACTGCACGGCAAAGGCCGCTACGAAAACGCCGACGGCGATGTCTGGCTGGGACAGTTCAAGGAAGGCTCGCTGAACGGCAAGGGCGAGTTGATCGGCACTGACGGCAGCCACTACATCGGCCAGTTCAATGACTGGCGTTTTTCCGGCCAGGGCCGCCTGAACCTGTCCGACGGCAGCTTTTACACCGGCCAGTTCGACAACGACAGTTACCAAGGGCGCGGCACATTGGTGTTGACCGATGGCACCGTGCTCAGCGGCACCTGGATCAACGGCCAGCGCGTACGCGACACCGAGGGCAAATTATTGCCCGACACCCTGGAGCTCGGCCTGCTGGCCCAGGGCCGCCTGCTCGACGCAGCGCTGGCCAACGTTCCACACTCGACGCCGGCGGTGGAGCTGTATTCGTTGAGCCTGGGGGGTGATGGCAAGCAAAGCGTGTTTCTGCGCGAATCCGACTACGTCGCCAACATGCTCACCACCCGTTTTGGCACCCTTGGCCAGATCCGCCTGGTGAACCATCGTGACCACCTCGCCGACCGCCCGATGGCTACCCGGGAAAACCTGCGCCGGGCTGCCCTGACGCTGGCCGAACGCAGCGGTCCGGAGGACCTGATTTTCATCTACCTGACCAGCCACGGCACCAGCGAACACGAACTGGTGCTTGACCAGCCACGCATGGAATTGGCCGATCTGCCAGCCGACGAATTGGCCGCTGTTCTCGCCCCCCTGAAAAACCGCGACAAGATCATCGTGATTTCGTCCTGCTACTCCGGCGGTTTCATTCCCGCCCTCAAGGATGAGCGGACCCTGATCATGACGGCCTCGCGGGCCGACCGAGTGTCCTTCGGTTGCTCGGAGGAAGCCAACTTCACTTATTTCGGAGATGCTCTGTTCGCCCGGGCCCTGAACCAGACCGATGACCTGGAACAAGCCTTCAAACTGGCCAAGGCCACTGTCGCCGAACGTGAGCTGGCGGACGGTTTCGAAGCGTCCGAACCACAGATCTGGGCACCGAAAACCGTCCTCTCGCATTGGCAACTCCTGCGCAAACAGCAGGCACGAAAAGCGCTGCAAAGTGCGTCCATCGAAAGCAAGGATGCAAACAGCAACTAAGCTGAATAGTATCAAGGGAGAAACACTATGTACTTGACGCCTCAGCACGTATTGCTTGCCGGAGCCACCGGCCTGACCGGTGAACATCTGCTTGATCGCCTGCTTAACGAGCCGACGATTACACGGGTATTGGCCCCCTCACGCAGGCCATTGGCCGAGCACCCGCACCTTGAAAACCCCGTCGGCGACCCGGCGGAGTTTCTGCCGCAGCTGAACGGCCGTGTCGACATCGCCTACTGTTGCCTGGGCACCACCATCAAACAGGCAGGCTCGGAACAGGCGTTCCGCGCGGTGGACCTGGACATGGTCGTGGCCTTTGCCAAACGCGCACGGGAGATGGGCGCACGGCACCTGATCGTGATCAGTGCTCTGGGAGCCGATCGCAGATCCTCGATTCTCTACAACCGGGTCAAAGGCGAGATGGAGTACGCACTGCGCGCGCAGGACTGGCCGCAGCTGACCATCTGCCGCCCTTCGCTGTTGCTGGGTGATCGCACCGAGCCGCGACTGGGCGAGAAAGTCGCCGGCCCGTTATCTCGGCTGATCCCTGGTAAATACCATGGTATCGAAGCCTGCCAACTGGCTCGTGCGATGTGGCGCCTGGCACTGGAAGAGCAGGACGGGATCAGAATTGTCGAGTCGGATGAGCTGAGGAAGTTGGGCAAGTAAACCGCGAACCTGTGGCGAGGGGGCTTGTCGAAACACCGCACCGCCCCGTTCGGCTGCGTAGCAGTCGTAAATATGGAACTCGCGATGTATCAGAAAAATTGAGATGGCCGGTTTTGGGGCTGCTTCGCAGCCCAACGGGGGCAAGCCCCCTCGCCACAAAAGCGCTATACCTACAATCCACCCGTCGCCTGAAAACTCACCCCTATCACCGTCAGCAACGACAGCGGCAACAGCAGCGTGTCGAGCAACGCACTGGCCGGCAGATCAACACCCGGATAGCTCGGTGCTTCGGCGCCGAATCGGTCCATCGCACAGCACCCACCGTTCATTGCGTACAAATCCAGGCGAGTCCCGGCGTACACCACCGGCGCCCCCGGCTTGGCCGCATCGAGGGTGCGCGCCGTGGCGCACCCGGCCAATTGCAGCGCCAGCAACATCACCAGTAGCTTATTCATCGCTGGTCAGATGATGCTCGCCCCAGCGCGGCAACATGTCCTGAGGAATATTGAGCACGTTAAGGATCCGCGCCACGACAAAGTCGATCAGGTCATCGATGGTTTGCGGTTGATGATAGAAGCCCGGCGATGCCGGCAGAATCGTCACGCCCATGTTCGACAACTTGAGCATGTTCTCCAGATGGATGCTTGAATACGGCGCTTCACGGGGTACCAGGATCAACTGCCGACGTTCTTTAAGCGTCACGTCGGCGGCACGCTCGATCAGGTTGTTGCAGGCACCGGTGGCAATAGCCGACAGAGTGCCGGTGGAACACGGCACCACCACCATCGCCGCCGGCGAACCGGAGCCCGAAGCCACCGGCGACATCCAGTCTTCCTTGCCATACACGCGAATCTGCCCGGCGGCAGCCCCCGTGTATTCGGTGAGGAACGCCTGCATCATCTGCGGCTTGGCCGGCAGCGTGACGTCGGTTTCGGTGGCCATCACCAATTGCGCTGCCTTGGAAATCAGGAAGTGCACTTCACGATCTTCCCGCACCAGGCAGTCGAGCAGGCGCAAACCGTACTGAGCACCGGAAGCGCCGGTCATCGCCAGGGTGATGCGGTCCGGGCCGTTGTTCATTTTAGCGCCTCGGCGAGTTTGCCGTGCAGGCCGCCGAAGCCGCCGTTGCTCATGATCACCACGTGAGTGCCTGGTTGCGCCTGACTCTTCACGCGTTCGATGATGCCTTCCAGGGAGTCGCTGACAATCGACGGCACGGTGCACAGCGCCGCCGTGGCCGCCAGGTCCCAGCCGAGGTTGGCCGGGGCGTACCAGATCACCTGATCGGCATCGACCACGCTTTCCGGCAATCCGTCGCGGTGCGCGCCAAGCTTCATGGAGTTGGAACGCGGCTCGATGATCGCGATCAACGGCGCATCGCCGATGCGTTTGCGCAGGCCATCCAGCGTGGTGGCAATGGCGGTCGGGTGGTGAGCGAAGTCGTCATAAATGGTGACGCCACCCACTTCCGCGACTTTTTCCATCCGGCGCTTCACGCTTTTGAAGGCGCTCAACGCGGCGATACCCATGGACGGCACGACGCCGACGTGGCGCGCCGCGGCCAGGGTAGCCAGTGCGTTGGCGACGTTGTGCTGACCGGTCATGTCCCACTCGACCACGCCTTGGGAAACACCTTCAAACATCACTTCGAAGACCGAGCCGTCTTCGCTGAGCAACTTGACCTGCCACTGGCCGCCGGCACCCGTGGTCTGCACCGGAGTCCAGCAGCCCATCTCGATGACACGCTGCAGCGCCGGCTCAGTGGTCGGATGAATCACCAGGCCTTCGCTCGGAATGGTCCGCACCAAGTGATGGAACTGCCGCTCGATGGCCGGCAGGTCCGGGAAGATGTCCGCGTGATCGAATTCGAGATTGTTCAGGATTGCCGTGCGCGGGCGGTAGTGCACGAACTTGGAGCGTTTGTCGAAAAAGGCGCTGTCGTATTCGTCGGCTTCGATGACGAAGAACGGCGTGCCACCCAGGCGCGCCGACACCGAGAAATTCTGCGGCACGCCACCGATCAGGAAGCCCGGACTCATGCCCGCGTGTTCCAGCACCCAGGCCAGCATGCTGCTGGTGGTGGTCTTGCCGTGCGTACCGGCAACCGCCAGTACCCAGCGACCTTGCAGCACGTGATCGGCCAGCCATTGTGGGCCGGAGACGTAGGGCAGGCCTTTGTTCAGCACATACTCCACAGCCGGGTTGCCCCGGGACATGGCGTTGCCGATCACCACCAGATCAGGGGCCGGATCGAGTTGCGCCGGGTCGTAGCCTTGGGTCAATTCAATACCCTGGGCTTCCAGTTGAGTGCTCATCGGCGGATAGACGTTGGCATCGGAGCCCGTCACGTGATGGCCCAGCTCTTTGGCCAGAACCGCCATTGACCCCATGAAAGTGCCGCAGATACCAAGAATATGAATGTGCATAGTCGACCTCGTAAAACATGGCCGCAGGTTAGCTTAGGGAGGGGAAAATCGCACCTGATGTTTCAGAGTTGAGGGCGCCTTCGCGAGCAAGCCCTCTCCCACAGGGACCGCGTGTACCCTGTGGGAGCGGGCTTGCTCGCGAGTGGCCGCGACACGGATTACCGGGCGATACCGTGTTTACGCAGCTTCCGATAGAGGGTATTGCGACTGACCCCCAGCTGCTCCGCTGTGTGCGTCATATGCCAGCGCGTCTGCTCCAGCGCCGTGAGTAGCGCCAGCCGCTCGGCATCTTCCAGCGGATGCTCCGAAGCTTCTTCAATCGTCGACACTACCGGCCGCGCCTGGCGAATCATCGCCGGCAAATCCTCCAGGCCGATCCGCCCGTCCTCACACAGTGCTGCCAACGTACGCAGCACATTACGCAACTGCCGCACGTTACCCGGCCAGGCGAACCCCAATAAGGCCTCCCGCGCCGGCCCGTCGATCAATACGGTTTCTCCGCCCGCCTCCTCGGCCAGCAAAAAGTCGAGCAACCGGGATTTGTCGCTACGATCACGCAAGGCCGGCAACGCGACTTCCAGCCCGTTGAGCCGGTAATACAAATCCTCACGGAAGCTGCCGTCCTGCACACGATCCAGCAACTTACGGTGAGTGGCACTGATGATCCGCACATTCACCGATTCCGGCTCGCCGCCGATCGGTACCACTTGTCGGTCTTCGAGCACCCTCAGCAAACGCGTCTGCAAGGCCAGTGGCATGTCACCGATTTCATCGAGGAACAAGGTCCCGCCATCGGCCTGTTGCAACTTGCCGCGCATACCCTCCTTGCGTGCACCGGTAAAGCTGCCGCCGCGATATCCGAACAACTCGCTTTCGATCAGGCTTTCGGGAATGGCTGCGCAATTGAGGGCGACAAAGGCTTTCTCCGCCCGCTGGCTGGCGTGGTGCACCGCTTTGGCAAAGGCCTCCTTGCCGGACCCGGTTTCACCGTTGATCAGCAGCGGTACGTCGCGCTCGTAGACGCGCAAGGCTTTGCGGAAGTCCGCCTGCAACGTTGCGTCATCCAGGCAAATGCCCGACAGGCGCGGTGCTTGTGCAACCTTGGCCGCTGGCACCAACGGAGTTGGCAGCGGCCGCCGTGCCTCACCGCGCAATACCGCAAACAGCTTGCGACCATCACGGGTGCGCAACGGCCAACTGGCGGCGGCATTGGTGCTCGCGCGACCGAGCAACTCATCGAGCGAGCAATCGAAAAACGCCTCCACCGGCTTACCCAGCAAGCCGCCGCGAATATGTCCCAGCAGGTTCAGCGCACTCTGGTTGACCGCGCAAATGCGCCCTTCCCCGTCGAACGCCAGCAGCCCTTCGCTGAACAGACCGACGGACTCGGCTTGCAAGTGAAAACGCAACAACCATTGGTTGTCGAAGCAGCGCAGGAAGTAGCAGCTCTCGATCATCTTCGCCGACAGGTTGACCAGTGCCATGGTGTGGAACTGGCTTTGCCGCGACACATCGCGCCGCGCCGACGACACGTCGAGCACCGCCAGCAATTCGCCATGGGGATCGAACACCGGGCTCGCCGAGCAGGTCAGGCCGGTGTGGCGGCCGCGAAAGTGTTCGTCCTGATGGATGGTCAGCGACTGACGCTCCACCAGACAGGTGCCGATACCGTTAGTGCCTTCGCAGGCCTCGCTCCAGTCGGCCCCGAGCCAAAGGCCGGCGCGCTCGAAGATCTGGCGTTCGGCGGGCGCGGTGACGCAGTTGAGGATCACGCCGCGGGCGTCGGTCAGCAGCACTGCATGGCCGGCGCCGGAGAGCTGTTGATGCAGGCTGGTCATTTCATTGCCGGCGATGTGCAGCACTTGCTGCAAGCGCTCGCGGCTTTCCAGGACACGACCATGTTCCAGCACCGTCGGCGCGATGCTCAGGGCCGGATCGAGGTGATAGTCCTCAAGGCAGCGCAGCCAGGAACGGGCGATGGACGGATCGCTACCCGGACCGTGCAGGTGGGTCTTGCCCTGGGTCACCGTCAATACTTGCTGGGCATGGCGACTCAAATGGTTGTCTTGCATTTCTTATTATTCTCCCCGGGGCTCGGCGACCCGTGCATGAGGTGATGCCGAGCATCCTCCAGCCCGGCCCGCATTGCAATGCCTGCAAGACCGGCTGGTCACAAGCTGTGCCACAAAGGGTACAAAGTGTCACCCTGGCTGTACCGAAAGCGTCACAGGCGCTACCCGCCCGTCCGACAAAAACCTCGCAAGGCCTTGATTTACCTGACATGCAAGGCACTGGCCCGCCCCTTGCTCTACGCTTAAAGCAAGCGCACATGCGCGACTCCCTATAAGCACAAAAGCAAGGAGAGACCACCATGCGTTACGCTCACCCCGGTACTGAAGGCGCTATCGTTTCGTTCAAAGCCAAATACGGTAACTACATCGGCGGCGAGTTCGTCGCGCCTGTCAAAGGTCAGTACTTCACCAATACCTCGCCAGTGAATGGCCAACCGATTGCCGAATTCCCCCGCTCCACGGCCGAAGACATCGACAAGGCCCTGGACGCTGCCCACGCGGCGGCCGATGCCTGGGGCGCCACGTCCGCCCAGGCACGTTCGCTGGTGCTGCTGAAAATCGCCGACCGCATCGAACAGAACCTCGAACTGCTGGCGATCACCGAATCCTGGGACAACGGCAAAGCCGTTCGCGAAACCCTCAACGCCGACATCCCTCTGGCCGCCGACCACTTCCGCTACTTCGCCGGTTGCATCCGCGCCCAGGAAGGCAGCGCCGCCGAAATCGACGGCAACACCGTGGCCTATCACATCCATGAACCGCTGGGCGTGGTCGGGCAGATCATTCCGTGGAACTTCCCGATCCTGATGGCCGCCTGGAAACTCGCCCCGGCGCTGGCTGCCGGCAACTGCGTGGTGCTCAAACCCGCCGAGCAAACCCCGCTGGGCATCACCGTGCTGGTCGAACTGATCGGCGACCTGCTGCCACCGGGCGTGCTGAACATCGTGCAAGGCTTCGGCAAAGAAGCCGGCGAAGCCCTGGCCACCAGCAAACGCATCGCCAAGATTGCCTTCACCGGCTCGACCCCGGTCGGCTCGCACATCATGAAATGCGCGGCCGAAAATATCATTCCGTCCACCGTGGAGCTGGGTGGCAAGTCGCCGAACATCTTCTTCGAAGACATCATGAAAGCCGAACCATCCTTCATCGAGAAGGCCGCCGAAGGCCTGGTGCTGGCATTCTTCAACCAGGGCGAAGTCTGCACCTGCCCTTCCCGGGCGCTGGTGCAAGAGTCGATCTACGACGAGTTCATGGCCGTCGTGATGAAAAAAGTCCTGCAAATCAAACGTGGCGACCCGCTGGACACCGACACCATGGTCGGTGCCCAGGCGTCCGAACAGCAATTCGACAAAATCCTTTCGTACCTGGAAATCGCCAAGGGCGAAGGCGCCGAGTTGCTGACCGGCGGCAAGGTGGAAAAACTCGAGGGCAACCTGGCGAGCGGATACTACATCCAGCCGACGCTGCTCAAGGGCACCAACAAAATGCGCGTGTTCCAGGAAGAAATCTTCGGCCCGGTGGTGAGCATCACCACCTTCAAAGACGAAGCCGAAGCCCTGGCCATCGCCAACGACACCGAGTTCGGCCTGGGCGCCGGCCTCTGGACCCGCGACATCAACCGCGCCTACCGCATGGGCCGCGCCATCAAGGCCGGTCGGGTGTGGACCAACTGCTACCACCTGTACCCGGCGCACGCCGCGTTCGGCGGGTACAAGAAGTCCGGCGTCGGTCGTGAAACCCACAAGATGATGCTCGACCACTATCAGCAGACCAAAAACCTGCTGGTGAGCTACGACATCAATCCGCTGGGCTTCTTCTAAAACCGGGGGCGACACAGTTAACTCTGTGTCGCCCTTTCTACCGCCTTCGCGAGCAAGCCCGCTCCCACAGGTTTTTGTGGTGAATCCAGCTGTTGAGACCTGACACAGAACCCTGTGGGAGCGAGCTTGCTCGCGATAGCGACTTAAATGACACAACACAAAAGGCTGGCCGCTCTGGCACGGGCCTTGCGTACCCGTCATTCAGGAATTGCACCCAACCCGTCGCACCCGAAAGTCCAAAAGATCGAACAATAAAAATTAGAGAGGACTTATGACTATTTCTTCCACACAGCTCAAACCCACACTCGGCACCCTGCATTTATGGGGCATTGCCGTCGGCCTGGTGATTTCCGGCGAGTACTTCGGCTGGAGTTACGGCTGGGGCACCGCAGGCACACTGGGTTTTCTCGTCACCGCATTGATGGTGGCGACGATGTACACCTGCTTCATCTTCAGTTTTACCGAACTGACGACTGCAATTCCCCACGCTGGCGGGCCGTTTGCCTACAGCCGCCGGGCCTTTGGTGAGAAAGGCGGGTTGATCGCCGGCATCGCCACCCTGATCGAATTCGTCTTTGCGCCACCTGCCATCGCCATGGCCATCGGTGCCTACCTCAACGTGCAATACCCGGAACTGGACCCGAAGATCGCCGCCGTTGGCGCCTATTTCGTGTTCATGGGCCTGAATATCCTCGGTGTCAGCATCGCGGCCACCTTCGAGTTGGTGGTCACCGTGCTGGCGGTCGCTGAGTTGCTGGTATTCATGGGCGTGGTCGCCCCGGGCTTCAGCTTCAGCAACTTCGTGCTCAATGGCTGGTCGGGTTCGAACGAGTTCACGATGGGCTCGATTCCCGGGATTTTTGCGGCGATCCCCTTTGCGATCTGGTTCTTCCTCGCCATCGAAGGCGCGGCCATGGCCGCCGAGGAAGCCAAGGACCCGAAACGCACGATCCCCAGAGCCTATGTCAGCGGCATTCTGACCCTGGTGTTCCTGGCCATCGGCGTGATGGTGATGGCCGGCGGCGTCGGCGACTGGCGTCAACTGTCGAACATCAACGATCCGCTGCCCCAGGCGATGAAAGCTGTGGTCGGCGATAATTCGACCTGGATGCACATGCTGGTATGGATCGGTCTGTTCGGTCTGGTGGCAAGTTTCCACGGGATCATTCTTGGCTATTCCCGGCAGTTCTTCGCCCTGGCTCGCGCCGGTTACCTGCCCAAGGGGCTGGCCAAACTCTCGCGCTTCCAGACGCCGCATCGGGCGATTCTGGCCGGCGGCGTGATTGGCATCGCGGCGATCTACAGCGACGGTCTGGTCAACCTGCAAGGCATGAGCCTGACGGCTGCGATGATCACCATGTCGGTATTCGGCGCCATCGTGATGTACATCATCAGTATGCTGAGCCTGTTCAAGCTGCGTAAGACCGAACCGAACCTGGAGCGCACCTTCCGCGCGCCGGGCTATCCGATCGTGCCGGGGATCGCGCTGTTTCTGGCGGTGGTGTGCCTGGTGGCGATGGCCTGGTTCAACACCTTGATCGGCCTGGTCTTCCTCGGCTTCATGGTTGCCGGGTACCTGTACTTCCAGTTGACTGCCAAGCAACGTTCCGAGGCACCGGCAGACGCTATGCTCGAAGGTATCTGAATGCACCGGCACCGTGCTCACTGCCCGGTGCCGGCCATATTGAAGTGCACGCAGTTCCCATGTGGGAGCGGGCTTGCTCGCGAAGGCAGCGTGTCAGTCGACATTTATTTTGAATGACACGCCGCATTCGCGAGCAAGCCCGCTCCCACAGGAAAAGCAGATCGCAGTAATTATTGGAGGACTCCGCCCCATGGCCGCATTCGCCCATTCCGTCGGCGCCCAGACCTATCGCTTCGACAGCCTCAAGGATGTGATGGCCAAGGCCAGCCCAGCGCGCTCCGGGGATTTTCTGGCCGGCGTCGCGGCCCTCAATGACGGCGAGCGCGTCGCGGCACAGATGACTTTGGCCGACATTCCGCTATCCCACTTCCTGCAAGATGTTTTGATTCCCTATGAGTCCGATGAAGTCACCCGCCTGATCATCGACACCCACGACAAACAAGCCTTCGCGCTCATCAGCCACCTTACCGTCGGCGGCTTTCGCGATTGGCTGCTCAGCGATGCCGCCGACGAGCAGGTTCTGCGCGCCCTCGCCCCCGGCCTGACCCCGGAAATGGTTGCCGCCGTGTCGAAGATCATGCGCGTTCAGGATCTGGTGCTGGTGGCGCAGAAAATCCGTGTGGTCACGAAATTCCGCGGCACCCTCGGCCTGCGCGGGCGACTGTCCACGCGCCTGCAACCGAACCACCCCACCGACGAACCGGCCGGTATCGCCGCAAGCATTCTCGACGGCCTGCTGCACGGCAACGGCGATGCCATGATCGGCATCAACCCGGCCACCGACAGCATCGCCTCGATTTGCGCCATGCTGGAAATGCTCGACGCGATCATCCAGCGCTACGAAATCCCGACCCAGGCGTGCGTGCTGACCCATGTCACCACGTCGATCGAAGCGATCAATCGCGGCGTCCCATTGGACCTGGTGTTCCAGTCGATCGCCGGCACCGAAGCGGCCAACGCCAGTTTCGGCATCAACCTCAATATATTGCAGGAAGGTTACGACGCAGGTTTGAGCCTCAATCGCGGCACGCTGGGCCAGAACCTGATGTACTTCGAAACCGGCCAGGGCAGCGCGCTGTCAGCCAACGCCCATCACGGCGTCGATCAGCAAACCTGCGAAACCCGGGCCTACGCCGTGGCGCGGCATTTCAAACCGTTTCTGGTGAACACCGTCGTCGGCTTCATCGGCCCGGAATACCTGTACAACGGCAAACAGATCATCCGCGCCGGCCTCGAAGACCACTTCTGCGGCAAATTGCTCGGTGTGCCCATGGGTTGCGACATCTGCTACACCAACCACGCCGAAGCCGACCAGGACGACATGGACACCCTGCTGACCCTGCTGGGCGTCGCCGGGATCAACTTCATCATGGGCATCCCCGGCTCCGACGACATCATGCTCAACTACCAGACCACTTCGTTCCACGATGCGCTCTACGCCCGACAGACCCTGGGGTTGAAGCCCGCACCGGAATTCGAACAGTGGCTGGCGAGAATGGGCATCTTCACTCAAGCCGATGGCAGGGTTCTCTTCGGCGACAGCCTGCCGCCAGCCTTCCGGCAGGCCTTGGCGCAACTGGGATGAGCATTGACATGGATAAATTACCCTTCGATCCACACAACCCTTGGCTGGAGCTACGACGCCTGACGCCGGCGCGAATTGCCCTGGGCCGCACCGGCACCAGCATTCCCACCCGCGCACAACTGGACTTCCAATACGCCCACGCTCAGGCACGGGATGCGGTGCACTTGCCGTTTGACCATGCCTCCCTCAGCGCGCAATTGGCCGAACGTGATCGCGAGTGCCTTTTGCTGCACAGTGCGGCGACGGATCGCAACACGTACCTGCAACGCCCCGACCTGGGGCGAAAACTCAGTGATGCCTCGGCGCAGGCCCTGCGTGATTACGCGGTGGCTCATCCGGGAGGCGTGGACCTGGTGATCGTGGTCGCCGACGGCCTGTCGGCATTGGCCGTTCATCGCCATACTCTGCCGTTTCTGGCGCGCTTCGAAGAGCAAATGAACGGCGACAGCTGGACTGTTGCGCCAGTCGTACTCGTAGAACAGGGCCGGGTGGCCGTCGCCGATGAGATCGGTGAATTGCTTGGCGCAAAAATGACCGTGATCCTCATCGGCGAGCGCCCTGGTCTCAGCTCCCCGGACAGCCTGGGATTATATTTCACCTACAATCCCAAGGTCGGCCTTACCGATGCCTACCGTAATTGCATCTCCAATGTCCGGCTCGAAGGCCTGAGCTACGGCATGGCGGCACACCGTTTGCTGTATTTGATGCGCGAAGCCTGCCGGCGGCAGTTGTCAGGGGTCAATCTGAAGGACGAAGCGCAGGTTCAGACACTGGACTCGGACACGGGAGGCGACATGAAAGGAAATTTCCTGCTCGGACCGCCGAATGCCTGAATCGCTTGCGCATTGCACATTCGTACCAGTTTCAGGCAGGATCGTTGCGCGGCCGCCAAGGGTTTCCCATCGCCGTCAGAGACGTAAGACAGCCACTTGAAGACGAGACCTACCATGCGGATTATTCAAGCGACCCTCGAACACCTGGACCTGCTGACCCCCTTGTTCGTCAAATATCGCGAGTTTTATGGTTCCCTGCCGTATCCGGACTCGTCCCGGGCGTTCCTCGAGAAACGCCTGCGTCGCAAGGAGTCGGTGATCTACCTGGCGCTGTCCGATGATGACAGCAACAAACTGATGGGTTTCTGCCAGTTGTACCCGAGCTTCTCTTCGCTTTCGCTCAAGCGTGTATGGATCCTCAACGATATTTATGTCGCCGAGGACGCCCGCCGCCAGTTGGTGGCCGACAACCTGATCCGCACCGCAAAAAAAATGGCCAAGGAAACCAATGCCGTGCGCATGCGTGTTTCCACCAGCAGCAACAACGAAGTCGCGCAGAAAACCTACGAGTCCATCGGATTCAAGGAAGACACCGAATTCAAGAACTACGTGCTGCCGATCAGCGACGAACTCTGAATCACCTGCACCCTGCTCGCGATGGCATCGACTGGATTACAATGGTCCAACGAAGTAACGGCATCGTGAGCAGGCTCGCTCCCGCCTGTTCGTTATCAAACATCAGCCCTGTCATGACATTCCCCGCTACAATCTCGACGCGATTTTCACCACTCGCCTCGTATAATCCCGATATTCCCGGCTTGTAAGAAAAACTACCCCTATCTGTAGTCTTACGCGAAGTCATCCGCACAGGTCTGCTGAGTCGGACCGTCACCACAGGTGCTTTCCATGGATTTCAACCCGATCGACATTGTCCTGCATCTCGACGTCTACCTCGACATGCTTGTAACCAACTACGGGGCATGGATCTACGCCATTCTGTTCATGGTGATCTTTTGTGAAACCGGCCTTGTGGTCATGCCCTTCCTGCCGGGCGACTCCCTGCTGTTCATCGCTGGCGCCGTGGCGGCCGGTGGCGGCATGGATCCGGTACTGCTCGCCGGCCTGCTGATGCTGGCGGCGATCCTGGGCGACAGTACCAACTACATCATCGGACGAACGGCAGGTGAAAAGCTGTTCAGCAATCCGGACTCGAAGATCTTCCGTCGTGACTACCTGCAACAAACCCACGACTTCTACGACAAGCACGGCGGCAAAACCGTGACCCTGGCGCGCTTCCTGCCGATCATCCGTACTTTTGCACCGTTCGTCGCCGGCGTAGGGAAAATGCCTTATCCGCGTTTCTTTGCTTTCAGTGTGCTGGGCACCATCCTATGGGTCGGCGGCCTGGTGACGCTCGGTTACTTCTTCGGCAACGTGCCGTTCATCAAGAAGAACCTGTCGCTACTGGTAGTCGGCATCATCCTGCTCTCGCTGGTGCCGATGATCATTGGCATGGTGCGTAACCGCCTTGCCGGTTCGAACTCCAAAGCCGAATCGCGCTGACACGATGTGGTCCCTGAGCGCCTGGCGTCGCCGGCGCACCCTGGCAAAGCACCCGATTGCCGACGACATGTGGCAACGGGTGCGCCATCACTTGAGTTTTCTCGACGGCATCAGCGCCGCCGAAGACCAATGGCTGCGCGAAGCCTGCGTGCTGTTCCTCGAAGACAAGCACCTGAGCGCCCTGCCCGGCGTCGAACTGCATCAGGAACAACGCCTGCTGCTCGCCGCCCAGGCGCAATTGCCGCTGCTGCACCTCGGCGACCTGAACTGGTATCAGGGCTTCCACGAAATCATCCTCTACCCAGACGACTTCCTCAGCCCCCAGCGCCATCGCGATGCCAGCGGTGTCGAGCACGAATGGGACGGTGAGCACAGCGGTGAAGCCTGGCAGCAAGGCCCGATCATCCTCGCCTGGCCCGGCGTAATGGCCAGCGGAGGCTGGGAAGGCTACAACCTGGTGATCCACGAACTGGCGCACAAGCTCGACATGCTCAACGGCGTCGCCAACGGCCTGCCGCCGCTGCATGCCGACATGCGCGTCAGCGACTGGGCCAACGTCATGCAAGAGGCCTACGACGACCTAGACCGGCAACTGGAACGCAATCCCGATGCCGAAACCGCCATCGATCCGTATGCCGCCGAAAATCCTGCCGAGTTCTTCGCCGTCACCAGCGAATACTTCTTCAGCGCCCCGGATTTGCTGCACGAGGCTTATCCACAGGTGTACCAGCAGTTGAAGCTGTTCTATCGCCAGGATCCGCTGGCGAGGTTGAAGCAACTTCAGGCGCATGACCCTGTCTATCAGGCACACCAGTGAGCGCCATACGACTTCTGGTCCATGGCGTCGACACAGGAATATGCCTATAATCGCCGCCACTTTTTGGTCAATCCGGCCAAGTGTTTTTGGTCAACTAACGGGGGCAACGCCCAATGAGCTACAGCAAGATTCCGGCTGGCAAAGACCTGCCGAACGACATCTACGTCGCGATCGAGATCCCGGCCAACCACGCGCCGATCAAATACGAAATCGACAAAGACAGCGATTGCCTGTTCGTTGACCGTTTCATGGCCACCCCAATGTTCTACCCGGCCAACTACGGTTACATCCCGAACACTCTGGCTGACGACGGTGACCCCCTCGACGTGCTGGTCGTAACCCCTTACCCGGTTGCTCCAGGTTCGGTGATCCGCGCCCGTCCGGTCGGCATCCTGAACATGACCGACGACGGCGGCGGCGATGCCAAAGTCATCGCAGTCCCACACGACAAGCTGTCCCAGCTGTACGTCGACGTGAAGGAATACACCGACCTGCCAGCGCTGCTGATCCAGCAGATCGAGCACTTCTTCGCGAACTACAAAGATCTCGAAAAAGGCAAATGGGTGAAGATCGAAGGCTGGGCCGGCGCAGACGCCGCCCGCGAAGCGATCACCAAGTCGGTTGCTGCCTACAAAGGCTAAGCCCGGCTGCAGGCTTTTAGCTGCAAGCGGCAAGAAAAACCCCGGATGATCCGGGGTTTTTTGTGGGTGCCTGAAAAGCACACCAAACACTACGTTTAAACACACCTTCCCATGGTTTTTGCTTGTTTAAAATTCCCCTGGAGCGTCTTACATCCGGTCGTAAATTTCCCGCAAAATTTGAACGAGGCGTTTATTCAAACCCTTGTTAGCCGCCAGTAGACTCGCGTTCATGAAAAAGAACACTAGCGGCCCACGCTTCAAAGCGCTCCTCGAAGCAGCGAACATCACGACCACCGGATTTGCCGAATTCCTGGATACGGCTCCGCAAAATGTACATAACTGGTACACCCGCGGTGTGCCTGCCCATTGCATGGAAGAAGTCGCCAGAAAACTCTCCGTCAGCAGCGACTGGCTAAAAACCGGCGAAGGTTCGAAAGACGCCCAACACCTGCGCCTGCTCGACGAGTCCGGCAACACCTTCGATGCCCAGACCATCCGCGGTGTCTACACGGTCATAGAGCCTGTCGACGTCGAACTGCCATTCCTCAAAGAAGCTGTCACCGCCCCGGGATCCAACAAAACCCATGTCATAGAAGACCCCGAGAAATCCATCCGCCTGCCCCGCAGCCATCTCGACTCCCTGGAAATCAACCACGCCGACGCCATCTGCACCCTGATGAGCGGCAATAGCATGGGTGAGAAAATTGAAGACGGTTCGACCCTGGCGATTGACCGTGGTCTGACCCAAATTGTCGATGGCGAGATCTACGCCATCGAACATGACGGCATGCTGCGCATCAAGTACCTGCACCGACTACCGGGCAACTCCCTGCGACTGCGCAGCCACAACCGCGCCGAATACCCGGATGAAATCTTCAGGGCCGCACAGATCGAAGAGCAGAACATCAGGGTGCTGGGCTGGGTGTTCTGGTGGTCGACCCTGAACAAACGACGGCCGACGGTGCCCTTTCTTTAAGCGCTCCAGAACGCCCATCGGCCACCCACCCCGGTGGCCAAAGGCTCTGCCCGGCACTTCCCGCTGGGAATTTCCGTCAAACCTGCGTATGCTGCGCCCCACATTTGTGCATCGACCCGCCCTGCGGCTCAGATGCACTGGCCTGGCAGATGACTTTCTCACCAGGTCCCACAGCCGGACGCAAGATCCGGGTGTACGTTTTGAAGGCTGGCGCGGTTTACCAAAAATGATCCAAGCCAGTCCCCGAGAAGCCGGCCACAAGCCGGCTTTTTAATGCCTGAAAAAAGTTAACTGCCCAGAACCTGCATTTGTCTCAGCAGCGCTGTCACTTCCCCCTCACGGATAGCTGAACGCCTTCACCAACGTCAACTCCCCCACCGCGCGCATCGGCACCAGGAACGTCTCCATCTTCTCGTTCGGCGTGCCTTCCTCGGTAATCACCGTCACCTGCGCCGTGGTCAGCGCTTGCACCGCGTCTTCCTGCCCCTCCTCATCACTGCTGTAACCGCCGCCGAAGTAGTTCACATACACCAGATATTGCCCCTTGATCGGCGCAGGCATGGCGAAGATTTCCGGGCCGTAGCCGGTGGTGACGTCGACGTCGAGCGCTGCGCCGTTGGGGACGACGCGGTCGCCGTACCAGATGTGCGCGCCGTCGGGGGTGATCAGGTGCAGGTCAAGGTCGGTGCCGTCGCTGTCCCAGGCCAGCAATACGCGCAATTTGGCCGGGGTCGCGCCGCCGCTGCTGTTGAGAAATTGCGTGCGCTGACGTTGTTGGCCATCAGGGCTGCGAACCTCGACGCTGTTGCTGCCGTTGGGGAATGAGAACGGGCGATCGAAGCGCCCTGCCGGGTCGATTTTCAGCGGCATGCTGACCCCGTTGACGATCAGACGGCCGGGCTCTGTGGACTTGGCTGTAGCTTTGATCTGCCCGCTGATGCGAGCCGTGTTGGCCTGCCCTGTCGGGGTATTCACCGATGAGGCCGGGTAGTTGACGGTCTGCCGGAAGTTTTCCCCTTCGCCCTCAGGTGCGCCGGTGCGCCAGCCGCCTGCGGGGGTGTCGAGTTTGACGCTGTCAGCCGCCATCACCGATGGCAACGCCACCAGCGAACAGAGCAACAGCAAGACCTGTGGATAACGGAGTTTCATGGTCTATTCCAGCAAGAGGTGGCGGGCGAGCCCTTCGATGTAGGTTTCATCCTGGCCATTGGGGTGTGCTTCGAAGGCCAGGTGCAGGTATTCGTGGGTCAGGTCGAGGCGGTCTTGCAGTGTCTGCGCGCCACGCACGTAGATACGCTGACGTTCGCGGTCGACATAGGGGCGGCCGAATGCCAGGCGGCATACGGCGAAGGTGCTGACTTCGTTGTAGCCGGTTTCGCTTTCAAGTTTTTGGCGCCAGCCGCGTCGTTGTTTCTGCAGCCATTCTTGTGCGGCAGGTAACGCTTCGCAGGAGGCGACCGGGTTGTCCCAGCGACTGAGGCTGGCGCGTGGGTAGGCGTGCAGCAGGATGGCGTCGTAGCGCTGGCCGGCACGGGCCTGTTCGACGGCTTGCTGCCAGGACAGTTTGTCCGGGCCGGGTTGATCGGAATGGTAGGTGATGGTGCTACCGGCCAGCACCAGGTCGCTGGTCCAGGCGGCGATGTCGCGAGACTCGGACGACGCCGGACGCGGTGCGACTCGCTGACGACTGCTGCTGTCGTCGATGCTCAGGCAGTCACCACTGCGCGTGGAGTTTTGCAGCAGGTAAGTGCGGATGGCCACGGCCAGGGCTTTGGCGGCTTCGACCGGTTCGGTACTGGCTTCGCGCTGGAGCACACGGGCAACGTACTCTTCGCGATCCAGACGAGCCACGAGCTTGTCGCTCAGCAGAAACAGTTCACCGTCGCTGTGGATATCCAGCACATTACCGTTGGCGAATTCGACGCGGTAGTCACCCTGCAATGCCCCGGAAGTCACTGCGGTGCCCCCTGACAGCACGCGCCGAAGTGGATAGCGAGAGAACAGGTCGACCTCTACGCACTGCCCTGCATCCACAGGCCATGCAACAGGAATCACCGTAGACAGTGCCTGCGCGTAATCTCGAAGAACCCGTTGACTGGTGCCACGCCCGCCGGCCCAGACCGGTGTACCGTCCGCCGTCCAACCGGCAAATCCGCCCTGTCGCGATGTTGCATCCTGATCCGCCAGCCAGCTCCAGGTCTTCACCCGCAGGCGGCTTCCCAGTTCGCCGACGACCTGGCCATCGGCGGCATTGAGCATCACATCGAGCAGCACACGCCGGGCTTGATCCTGCGCCGGCAGCACGGCCAACACCTTCAACAGTTCCGCCACCGAAACCCGGGTAGCCGGTTGCAACGAAGGCAAATCCAGCAGCCATTGCGGCGCCTGCCGCGTCTGCCAATAGGCTCGCCAGTCGGCATCGCCGATGCCCAACCGCGCGGGTTCGAAATACAGACCGCATGACTTCACCAACGCCTGATCACGCTCGATCCTGCCGCCCGCCGTGCAGCAATAAACCTCTTCCTTCGACTGGCCCCGGCATTCATAAGCCGGCTCACGCGCGCCGGTGTCCACCAGCCAGGCGTAGACGAACAACTTCCACACACTGCCCAGTGGCGACTGCAACGTCTGCGGCAACGGCTCGCGGGTGATCACCTGCGTTCGACTCAGCGACAACAAATCGCCCTTGAAGGCCAGGCGCAAAGGTTCGTCCTGCGCCGTTGCCAGCACAGGGATCAAACACAACAACCAAGCTGTCAGCCGCCTGTGCACGTCAGTGAACCGTGACCTGGCCAAGGGCTGCCTTTTGTTCCATCGCCTGATGCTGCGGCGCATAAACCTGAGTGAAACGCACCGGCGGCAAGTTGAACTGCCCTTTCTGCGAGAAACGCACCAAATGCCGCAGGCGCAGTTCACCACTCAAGGCATCGACCGGAATGGCGTAAGCCATTTGCCCCGGTTCGAAACGCGCCTTCTCCAGCGACGTCGGCTCGGTGCCGGCCTTGCCCATGAGTTTGATGCCCCAGGTCGTGCGCTCGACATCGGCGCCCGGTGGCAGCGGCACTTCCAGCATCCCGTAACGCAACGGTCTGGCGGCTTGGCTGGTGACGATCACTTCATCGAGATAGAGGTTGTCGCTGGACAGTGGCGCGTTGCCGACCGCTTCAAGTTTGAAGGTGAAGGCTTCATCCCCCGGCACCAATCGCGACAGGCGACGGGTGATGGTCACGGCCATCGGATCGACCGCCGGCTGTTGGCTGCGGTAACTCAATGCAGCGCGCAGCGGACGCTCTTGCGCGCCGGTCAGCGTCAATACCGTCGGCACTGGCGCAGCCCCCTGCCACGTCCAGTACATCTCACCAGAAACCCCGTACTGTTTCTTCCAGCCTTCACCCGGCGCCAATGCAATGGTGGGCGATGCCTGCTCGATGCTGCGTTGCAGCCAGGTCAATGCCAACGCACGTTCCAGGGTCGATTGCTGAGGCAGCAAACGTTGCAGCAAGGCCTGGGCGTGAGCCTGATCGAAGGGTTGCAGCGACAGGTTCAGCGCTTCGGCAAACGGCTGGGAACTGACCGCCAGACGTTGCTGCGCGTCGGCCAGTTGCCGATTGAACGCGTCCGGTAACGCGACCTTCGCTTGCCTGGCCAACGATGCCGTCAGCACGCGTGCAGCCGCCAACCCCAAGGCTGAATCCGGATCGCTCATGACGAGGCTGTCTTCGCCGTTCTCCATCAGGTTCGCCGCGGTGCCCTCGCCCGCTTTCGCCAGGTCGTCCATCAAGCCACTGAGCAAGGTGTTGACCGGCAACTGCATCTGTTTGGCGAACGACAGGATCAGCGCCCGCTGCAACAACGGCGTGTTCTTCGCCTGTTTGGCGTAGACCTCCAGCACCCGCTGCCAATGCTCCGGCGGCAGGCTCAGTTCCAGCACCTGGCTGGCGTGCCAGTCGGCGTAATAGGCATAGGCGGTGAGGAATGCATCCGGCTCGCCATCCATGCCCCACCAGGTGAAGCTCGCCGAAGGGCCGGCCATTTGTACCAGACGCAAGCGACTGTTTTGCATGATCAGACGCAGGCGATCACGGATCTGCGGATTCGCCGCCAGCGTCGGGTAGGCGATGCTCAATGGCAGCAGGCCGCTGGCGGTCTGCTCGACGCCACCGTAGGGGTAGCTCAACAGATCGTCGAGTGCAGAACGGAACAACGCTTGCGGACTGTCGTCCAGACGCAGGCGGATATCACTGGCGTCTGTCGGCAACGTCAGCGGCGTATCGCCCTCACCCACATCAAGGCTCTGGGTTTGAGTCATCTGCCAGCCTTCACCGGTTGCGCTCAGGCGCACCGCCAGGGCATCAGCGGTTTTGCCATCCTGCATCAGCTCGGAGCTCCACTCGCCATTGACCAGTTCAAAGGTCGGCAACGGGATGTAGTTGATGCCACTGTTCAGAGTTACAGGCACGCGCTGTTCGTTGCCGGCGTAACGGGTCACCAGTTCGGCCTTGACCGGTTTCTCGGCCTGACTGAAGGCGAACACACCGAGGTCCGGTTTGTCACCGGCGCGGAATCGGGTCGGCCCGCTCCACTTCAGGTACAGCGGTTTTTCCGAGCGTACGAACTGCTTCTTCTGCCCGACCTGACCGCCATCGGCGATGGCCCTGGCGGTGATGCGCCAGCGGGTCAGGGAGTCGGGCATCTTGAAGGTGAAGCGGGTTTTGCCGTTGGCATCGGTCAGCAATTCAGGTTGCCACGCCGCCGTGTCGACGTCTTCGCGACGCGGCCGCTCCAGCACCTTCACACCGCGCTCACTGCGATTGGCCTTGCCCGGCGCACCGGGGCTGCCCGGCAAGGCAACGTCATAGCTGATGAACGATAAACTGGCACTGGTGCGCACGTTGTTGCGCCGTGGGTGATAGAAGAACTGGTCGATGCTCGGCGCGACTTCCGGTTGCAGGGCGTAGACCATTTCATCGACCACGCTGACCGTCAGGTGCGCGGGAATCGCTTTGCCGGCGAACCGGGTGGTCAGGTCCACCGAGACGGTTTCACCCGGCAGGTAGGTTTCTTTGTCGGTGGCGATTGCCACGTCGATCTGTGGCGTTACCACCTTGATGCCGGCGTTCTGGAAACTGTATTGGCCACCCTTGGTGTACAACACCGAGAAGGTCAGGTTCGGCGCGAAACCGTCTTTCACCGGGATGCGCGCGCGGTATTGGGTATCGCTGAGTTTTTCCATCGTCAGCCAGTCGCCGCCCTTGGAAAGTAGCGCAGTGGCTTCGACCTTGTCGCGTTCCAGAGATAACAGCGCATCACTCACTGGCTCGGGGAAAGTGATCAGCGCCAGCGCTTCATCGCCTGCGATGTACTCGGGCTTGTCGAGGACGATTTCCACGGTGCCGGGTACGGCTTTGACACCTTCGCCGGTCACCGAATGGCCGGTGGCGCCGACCGCCCGGCCATGATCATCCTTGAGCGTCAGGTTGTAGGTGCCCGGCCGGTCAAAGGCCAGGGTGAAACCTTTGTCGGTTGCCGCGAGCTTGCCTTCGCCGGTGCTCTGGTCCTCCAAACGCACCCAGCCATAGCTGCCTGGCGTAACGGCATCGGCCTGCTCGCCTTCGCGGGCATAGCTGAAGGCAACCTTGTCACCCACCGCGCTGAAGCGTTGAGGCGCGCTCAAGCGGAAATTCGCCGCGCCACGGTCGATGAGGATTTCCTTGGTGGTCTTGACCCGATACGCCGCACCGTCGCTGGCAAATACCGTGAGCATGTAGCGACTGGGCTTGTCCGCTGCCGGCAAGTCGAGGGACGCGCTGCCCTTGGCGTCGGTGGTCAATTCGGTGCTGGTCAGTTCCACCGGAAATTGCCCGAGGTATTGCAGTTCGTTGTCGACCATCGACAGCTGTTGGGCGCGCAGGCTCAGGCTCAATTTCGCATTGGCCACCGGTTTTCCGTCCGGGTACAGCAGCACCAGGTTGCCCTTGACCGCTTCGCCAGTACGGTAATCCTGCTTGGCCAGGTTGAGCGAAATCTCGAAGTGCGGCTTGATGTATTCAGCGACGCGAAAGGCGCTGCTGTAAGCCTGATCCTTGTAGTTGAAACGCAGTTCATAGCCACCGGCCACAGCGTTATCGGGCAACTGGAATCGGCCCTGGGTGCCAGCCTTGGAATCGAGCTTCAGAGCGAGGGATTGCAGCGCCGTGCCGGTCGCATCCAGCACGGTCACATTGACGTCGGCCGCGCTTGGCTGCACCGAGTCCCGCGCGTTCTTGAACTCCCGCCCGACGATTTTCAGCGACACCCAATCCCCCGGTCGATACAGCGGCCGGTCGGTGAAGGCATAGAGTTTGGTGTCGTAGATTTCGCTGTCGTAGTAGAAATTCTCGGAGACGAACACCCCGCCCTCTTCGTCTTCGCCGATCACGAACGAACGCTCGGGGCTGACGTGTTTCAAGCGCAGCAAGCCATCGGTATCGGTGGCGCCGCTGCTCATTACGCCCAGGCCATCGGTCCACAGCACATTGACCTTCGGCACCGAGCTGCCTTCGTGTTTGCGCGCGGCCCACACCAGCAATTCGTCACCGGCGATCTTGCTCACCGCCACGGTGTTGGAGACGAACACCATGGTGGTGGCGCGGTACTTGCCGATCAGCGCTTCCACCAGATAAAGACCCGGCTTGAGATTGCCCAACGGGATGTACACGTTGCCCGGCGCGACGCTGACGAACTCGCTGGAAGAACCGGCCAGGTTCACCCCCGCAGGTGGCTGGATCGGCTTGGCCTGCCACAACGGATAACGGAACTGGCTGACCACGGGCAAACCCGGTATCAGTGCAAATTGCGGCTGCGCATCGTAGGGCGTTGGCGCGGCCATCGCGTTGCCCATCTTCAGTTCCGGCACTTCCTCGGTGACTTGTTTACGCGACTCGTAGGAAAACGCCCGCTGCATCACCCGACGGGATTTGCGATACCAGTTGTCCCACAGGTACGCGAGGGTATTGGACAGGCCTTCACCCTTGAACTGACCATCGCTGACCACCCGATGAAGGTTCTTCTGGCGCTTGAGGAAGTCCAGCGGCTTGTCGATGCGATACACCCGAATGTCGGCGCCGCCGTAGGGCTCCATGCGAAACCGGCGATAGTCGCGACCCGGCGCTTCAAGGCGCACCATCGCCTGTTCATCGCTGGCAAAGCTGCTGTCGGCCAGCAGGAAAAAACTCTCGCCGGCCACTGGCGCATAGCCGCTGGCCGGGACCGAGTCTTCGGCGTTTACCGCCGAGAACGGCAGCACCAATACCAACATCAGAGACAGAAAACGCAGCATGCGGGCACCGGTCATTGGGAAAGAAAATTCAGTCGATAGACGCCGATGAAGTTGGGGTTGGCTGCGTCGGGTATCCATCGGGTGTCCTTCCATGTCATGAGTTGCTGCAGGCTTGCCGAACGCATGCCGTTGTCGGTGGGTGTGCTGGTGCCGGTGTGATAGGCGATGTAACGGCCCATCCAGATCATCAGGTGCTGGTCGTCGCCCTGGTCGAAAAACATCAGGTCGCCAGGGCGCGCTTGAGACACATCGCGGCTGACCAGATGGCTGTTGAACTGGATCAATTTGATCGCATTGACGTATGGCCCGACCTTGCCGCCGCCCTGCTGCCATTGCTGGGCAAGACCGCGCTGGGCGTCGCTCAATTGCAGTTCCGGCGGCAGGTAACGATTGGACAGGCCATTGCTGCGCAGCCATTTCTCGTCATGGACTTTCAGCGCTTCGTTAGCGGCGAAGCGCACCAGCCCGGCACAGTCTTGTTGATACCAGCGCGGGCTCGGGCCCTGGCTCAGTTGCTCCTGGGCAATGCGCACAAACCAGGCACGAAACACCTGGGATTGCTGTGGATCGAGCGACGGTGCCTCGACAGCGCGGGCACCCGCGCTCAGCAACAACGCCAGCAGGCCGAGACTTCGGATCAATGCCGTCACAGGGCTTTCCACTCCAGCGGCAGCCACTGCCAGTGGCCGTCTGGCTCGCTGCCTTCAGGTAAGGTCAGGGCGTATTTGCCGTAGCCGCCGAGCTTGCGCAGTTTCGGGATCAGCCAGGTTTGCGCGGCGTTATAGAACACCGGTTCCATATCCTGGGGCAGGCTGTCGAGGGTTTCCTGCTGCATCAGTTGGGCCATGGAGTCCGGGCCGAAATAGACCGGCATCAGCAGGTCTTTCGGTACCACGTCGGCCATCGGCGGGAAGCGTTTGTCGAGGGTGCCGAGAGCCTTGTCCACCAGCTTGTCGTCGAGGGAGAAAAGCAACGTCGAGCCATGCCTCGCCAGGCTGACTTTCATGAACGTCTTGCCGGTGATCGCGTCGGGGTTTTCGGCCTCCTTGGCCGCATAGGGACCGAAACTGGAGCTGACCTGGCGTTGCCACTGGTGGCTCTGGCCTGCCTGTTTCTCCATCACCGGGAAGGCACCGTCTTCGACTTTGCTCTCGTAGGCACCGACCATCGAGCCAAACAGGCTGCCCAGATCTCCATCGAGTTTGCCGCTGTCATCATCGTTGAGACTGGCCACCAGCAAGGGCGTGTACAACCGCGAATCGGCATACCAGCACAGGCCTGCCGCGCCGGCCATGTGTTCGGTCAATGCCTGGGCCACCTTCTCCTGCGCACCGAGCTTCACCAGCAGCGGTGTCTGTTGTTCGGCCGCCAGCGGCAACGCCACGCAAGCGCTGGCGCCCATGGGCATGGCTTGCCAGATCGGTTTGAAATCGAAGTCTGGCTGATTCTCCAGTTCATCCATGGCCAGGAAGCTGTGCCAGCCCTTGTCGTCCATGTCAAAACGCAGGCCGGCGAAGGTAGGGATGAAACGCTGGTAACCCATGGCCAGCACGCTGGCATTCACCGACAGGCGTTGTTTCACTTGCGGCTCACGAGGTGCCAGGCCGAAGGCTTCGGGAAACAGTTTGTCGCCATTGAGCAGCGCAGCAATGGCCGTGGTCGACACGCTGCCCGATTCTTCCGTTGCGCCACTTTGCGGATCGTAGAGTTTCGCCGGATTGGACAACACCACCAGTTTGTCGCCATGGGACGCAAACAGCAGCGCCTTGCTCGCGTTGTAGTTGAGTTGATAGAGCGCCACGTCGTCGGTACCGACCTTCACGTCAGCGACCTTGCTCAACTGCGAGTCGCCCAGCGCCACTTTGGCCAGCGGCTCCAGCACCTTGGCCAGCCCGCCGCGATCCATCACCAGCAGGAAATCCTTGAGCCGCCCATCCGCCCCGCGCCACAACGCTACATCGGCAGGCTGATCGAACAACTGCTCGATCAAGGTGTCCTGCAGTTTCAGGTCGTGTTCGTAGATGATCCGCCGCAAGCTGCCGATCAAGCCCAAGCGATCGGCGTGGGTTTCGTAATAGAAGACGAAATCTTCGGTCAGGGTTTCCTTGAGGAACGGCACCGCCAGCAAGTCCTTGGGCAACTGGCTCAGGGAGTGGGTTTCCAATAGGCCATCCGGGCGGCTCATGCCCAGTTTGTCACTGGCCAACACGGGGGCCGGGGCCTTGGGCTTGTGCATGAACCACCCCAACCCACCGGCCACGCCAACGACCAGGCATATCCCGATCAGCAGCGTCGGCCAATGCAGGGGAGGTTTGGCCGCGGGTGCGCCAGCGGCCGGAGTAACAGTGCTATCACTCATGTTCACAAAACCCGATGTTCATCCGTGGAGCGGGGATGCTTAGTAGTTGAAAGTCTTGACCAGCAGCAGGTCGCCGATTGCGCGCAGGGGCACGATGAACGTCTCGCGTTTTTCATCGACGGTGTTTTCGTTGAGCACCAGGTTGATCTGCGAGGTAATCACCTCGTTCTGGTTGCTGGTCTCATCGAAGTTATAGCCGCCGCTGCCGAAGTTGCCCCAATAGTTCACGTAAACCAGATAGGTGCCACGCAGCGGTGCGGTCATGGTGAACATTTCCGGACCCGGGCCATCGACGCCGTCGGGGTCGAGGCCGCCGCCATTGGTCAAGGCCGAATGCGCCCAGAAGGCATGCTGGCCATCAGGCGTGACAATATGCAGGTCGAGTTCGGCTTTCGGATCGTCCCAACCCAGCACCACGCGAATCCGCGCCGGGGTGCGCAGGTTGTTGGCTTCATAGAATTGAACACGCTTGAGAGACTGGCCTTCGGCGCTGCGCACTTCGACGCTGTTGGAACCGGCGCCAAACGCATAGGGTCGGGCGAAACGCCCTTGTTCGTCGGTATAGAGATTCAGCGGATTGCCGTTGACCGCCAAGGTGTGCGGCCCGCGCTGGGTGCCCAGGGCCTTCAGTTGGCCTTCGATCATCGTGCGATTGCGCTGCACACCCCGGTCGATCGGCGGCGTGGGATAGGCGACTTGCGGGTTTTCGCTACGGTCCAGCAGACCGTTGTAACGCCAGCCGCCCACCGGTTCCGACAACGCGGCATCCGGCGCAGCCAGAATCACGGGCACGATAGCCAACCCGATCAGCAGCAAAAGTAATGAGCGCATGCGACGCCTCCTGCCATGCATGACGAAACCATGCGCCTGATCCTGAGCGCGTTACAGATGTGGATACTGCGTTTCGTCTGAAAGACCCGTGACTACCGGGTCGTATAGGGCTCGAAGGTTAGCCATTCGGGTGTTTTTTAACAATCGGATGGCACCGAAATTGCGGCGGGAATCACGGTAACGGGTGGACGGTGAGCCGAATACGCGCCATATTCGGCTCATTATGTGAGCCGAATAGCCCATCTAATCGGCTCACCCCTACTTAGAGCATCAAGTTCATGACACCTCAATGGATATGGCAGCAGCCTGATTGGCCGGGGCTCACCTGGAATGCCGAACGACTGGCGCCCATGTTACGTGAGTGCGTTCAAGCACAAGGTCGGCTAATGGGCATGGCCAGTTCCGTGGGCAGTTCGCTGAGCGCGCAAAGTGAGCTGGATGCACTGTTGCAAAACATCGTCACCTCATCGGCCATTGAAGGAGAACAGCTGAATGTCGGTTCAGTTCGTTCTTCATTGGCGCGGCGATTGGGGTTGGAGCTCAATGATGGCGACAACATCAGCAAGCGCAGTGAAGGGCTCGCGCAATTAATACTCGATGCTACCCAGCATTTCGCCGAGCCGCTGACACTTGAACGATTGCTGGATTGGCATGAGTGGCTGTTTCCAGAACAGGAAATCGGCTTGGCCGCGCAAAGCATTCGTGTAGGTGCTTTGCGCGGCGATGATCCAATGCAAGTGGTTTCCGGTCGTCTCGATAGACCGACGGTGCACTTCGAAGCACCGCCTCGCTTGGGCCTTGAGCGCCAACTCGATGCCTTCCTCGAATGGTTTGAAACCAGCCGAAATCTGTCCGGGCCCGACCCTTTGCTTCGAGCTGGCATCGCACACTTCTGGTTTGTCACACTCCACCCGTTTGACGACGGCAACGGTCGCCTGACCAGGACGATCACCGACCTTGCATTGGCTCAAGGCGAAGCTCAGGCGATCCGTTTTTATGCCATGTCGGCGAGTATTCTCGAGGATCGTTCTGGCTATTACCGGGTGCTGGAAACCTGCCAGAAATCCAACACGGACATTACGGTTTGGCTCGAATGGTTCCTGCAAACTCTATTGCGCAGCCTGCAGCAGGCCATGGCACGGATCGAATCCGTGCTGGGCAAAGCGCGCTTCTGGCAGGCGCACCGGGAGTCCGAGCTGTCGACCGAGCAGACCAAAGTACTGAATCGTTTGCTGGACGGAGGGGAACGAGGATTCGAAGGCGGGATCAGTGCGGCGCAGTATCAAGCCGTTGCGAAAGTCTCCAAAGCGACCGCGACCCGGCATCTGGCCGAACTGCTGGATAAGGAATGCCTGCAACGCCTGCCGGGTGGCGGGCGCAGTACTCGCTACCAGATCAAATATCCCGACCAGGCGCCTCCTGAGCGCTGAAACCCTTGCACCAAACACCTCGCTCATTTGCCCATAAACCCCCTATCTGCTAGTGTCGCGCCGGTTTAACGTCAACCGGAAATCGCCGCCATGGCCCGCAAAAAAGCTGCACTGGATTTCGAACAATCCCTCGCCGACCTGCAAACGCTGGTGGAGCGCCTGGAGAATGGCGAATTGTCGCTGGAGGACTCGCTGGCCGCTTTCGAGCAGGGCATCGGTCTTACACGCGATTGCCAGGCGGCGTTGGCCCAGGCCGAGCAAAAGGTTCAGGTGCTGCTCGAGCGTGATGGCGAGTTGGCCGAGGAACCCTTCGACGCGGATCAGCCAGAATGATTGCAGCGTACTCGGCCACCAGCCAGGCCCGCGTCAATGCAGCGCTGGAAACCCTGTTCACAGCGCCGAGCCCCGAGCTGGCGCGGCTGTACGAAGCCATGCGCTACAGCGTAATGAATGGCGGCAAACGCGTGCGTCCACTGCTGGCCTACGCCGCGTGCGAAGCGTTGGGCGGCAAGGCCGAGCAAGCCAACGGTGCGGCCTGTGCTGTGGAATTGATCCACGCTTACTCGCTGGTGCATGACGATTTGCCGGCGATGGACGATGACGATCTGCGCCGCGGCCAGCCAACCACCCACAAGAAATTCGATGAAGCCTGCGCGATCCTCGCCGGCGACGGCTTGCAGAGCCTGGCCTTCAGCGCCCTGCTCGATCCACGCCTGAGCGCGTCGGATGCCGAAATCCGCCTGCAAATGGTCAGTGCCCTGGCGTTGGCGGCAGGCCCGGCGGGCATGGTTGGCGGTCAGGCCATCGACCTCGGTTCGGTCGGTCTGAAGCTCGACCAGAAAGCCCTGGAGTACATGCACCGGCACAAGACCGGCGCGCTGATCGAGGCCAGCGTCAAACTCGGCGCCCTGGCCAGCGGCCGTGCCGAGAAAGACGAACTCAAGTCCCTGCAGACTTATGCACAGGCCATCGGTCTGGCATTCCAGGTGCAAGACGACATTCTCGACGTCGAAAGCGATACCGAAACCCTCGGCAAACGCCAGGGCGCCGACATTGCCCGGGACAAACCGACCTACCCCGCCCTGCTCGGCCTCGACGCCGCCAAGGCCTATGCCCTGGAGCTGCGCGACCAGGCCCTGCACGCCCTGCGACCGTTTGACGCGGCGGCCGAGCCGTTGCGTGATCTGGCCCGGTATATCGTCGATCGCCGCAGCTGACGGCAAATCCGTCAAAAAAGACCAACGCGTGGGCAGGGGACGATGCATCAGGTAAACTGCCGCATCTTTTATACCTATAACGATTCGCCTGATGCCCACGACGTTTCATGAGATTCCCCGCAAGCGCCCGACCACGCCCCTGCTCGATCGCGCGAACACGCCGGACGGCCTGCGCCGGTTAGGCGAAGCCGAGCTGGAAACCCTGGCCGATGAGTTGCGCCTGGAATTGCTCTACACGGTCGGCCAGACCGGTGGGCATTTCGGTGCCGGCCTGGGCGTGATCGAGCTGACCATCGCGCTGCATTACGTCTTCGATACCCCGGACGACCGGCTGGTGTGGGACGTAGGTCATCAGGCTTATCCACACAAGATCCTCACCGGTCGTCGCGAGCGCATGGGCACCCTGCGCCAGAAAGACGGCGTCGCCGCCTTCCCGCGTCGTTCCGAGAGCGAGTACGACACCTTTGGCGTCGGCCACTCCAGCACCTCGATCAGTGCCGCGCTGGGCATGGCGATTGCCGCCCGCCTGCAAAACAGCGAGCGCAAGGCGATCGCGGTGATCGGCGACGGCGCGTTGACCGCGGGCATGGCGTTCGAGGCGCTGAACCATGCGCCGGAAGTGAACGCCAACATGCTGGTGATCCTCAATGACAACGACATGTCGATCTCGCGCAACGTCGGTGGCTTGTCGAACTACCTGGCGAAGATCCTTTCCAGCCGCACCTACGCGAGCATGCGCGAAGGCAGCAAGAAAGTGCTGTCGCGCCTCCCCGGTGCCTGGGAAATCGCCCGTCGGACCGAAGAATATGCCAAAGGCATGCTGGTTCCCGGCACGCTGTTCGAAGAACTGGGCTGGAACTACATCGGCCCCATCGATGGCCACGACCTGCCGACCCTGATCGCTACCCTGCGCAACATGCGCGATCTGAAAGGCCCGCAGTTCCTGCACGTCGTCACCAAGAAAGGCAAAGGCTTCGCCCCGGCGGAAGTCGACCCGATCGGTTACCACGCCATCACCAAACTCGAACCGCTGGACGCCCCGGCCGCCGCGCCGAAAAAGGCCAGCAGCGGGCCCAAGTACTCCGGTGTGTTCGGCGAGTGGCTGTGCGACATGGCGGCGGCCGATCCGCGTCTGGTCGGGATTACCCCGGCGATGAAGGAAGGCTCGGACCTGGTCGCTTTCAGCGAACGCTTCCCGCTGCGCTACTTCGACGTCGCCATTGCCGAGCAGCACGCCGTCACTCTCGCGGCCGGCATGGCCTGCGAAGGCGCCAAACCCGTGGTGGCCATCTACTCGACCTTCCTGCAACGCGGTTACGACCAGTTGGTGCATGACGTCGCTGTGCAGAACCTCGACGTGCTGTTCGCCATCGACCGCGCAGGCCTGGTCGGCGAAGACGGCCCAACCCACGCCGGCAGCTTCGATTTGTCGTTCCTGCGCTGCATCCCCGGCATGCTGGTGATGACCCCGAGCGATGAAAACGAGCTGCGCAAGATGCTCACCACCGGCCACCTGTACGAAGGCCCGGCAGCGGTGCGTTACCCACGCGGCAACGGCCCGAACGCGACCATCGAGAAAGACCTCGAACCGATCGAGATCGGCAAGGGCGTAGTCCGCCGCCAGGGCAGCAAAGTCGCCCTACTGGTGTTCGGCGTGCAACTGGCCGAAGCCCTGAAAGTCGCCGAGACGCTGGACGCAACCGTGGTCGACATGCGTTTCGTCAAACCGCTGGATGAAGAACTGGTTCGCGAAATCGCTGGCAGCCACGAGCTACTGGTCACTGTCGAAGAAAACGCGATCATGGGCGGCGCCGGTGGCGCGGTCAGCGAATTCCTCGCCCGCGAAAACATCCTCAAGTCGATGCTGCACCTGGGCTTGCCGGACATTTACGTCGAACACGCCAAGCCTGCGCAAATGCTGGCTGAGTGCGGGCTGGATGAAGCCGGGATCGAGGCTTCGATCCGCGAGCGCCTGCAACTGCTGAACAGCTAAATCCCTGGATACATGCAACACCCTGTGGGAGCGGGCTTGCTCGCGAAAGCGTCGGATCATTCAACTGAGACGTTGACTGACACACCGCCTTCGCGAGCAAGCCCGCTCCCACATTTGATTTGTGTGCTCCACGAAACACCATCGGACTACCCATGAAGTTTTCCCGCCTCGCCCTGCCTCTTTTTCTGCTGCCCACCGCCTACGCCCTGGCCGACACCTTCGAACGCGACCAGGCCCTGAAGCTGCCCGACGTGTTGATCAGCGCCAACCGCCAGGTCGAAGCGCGCAATGACAGCAGCGCCGCCAACACCGTGTTCACCCGCGACGACATCGATCGCCTGCAACCCGATAGCGTCACTGACCTGTTGCGTCGGGTACCGGGTGTGCAAGTCTCGCAGTCCGGCGGGCGCGGCAGCATTCCGGGGGTCTACATCCGCGGCACCCAGTCGGCCCAGAGCCTGGTGCTGGTGGATGGCCAACGCATCGGCAGTTCGACCTCCGGCGACAGCAACCTGCAACACATCAATATCGAACAGGTCGAGCGCGTGGAGGTGCTGCGCGGCTCCCGCTCGGTGATTTACGGCAGCGATGCGATTGGCGGGGTGATCCAGATCTTCACCCGCCGCGGCGGTGAACAAGGCCTGCAACCGCGCATGCACACCGGTTTTGGCAGTAATCAGACCTGGGAGCGCAGCCTTGGCCTGTCCGGTGGTGATGAGCGAACCCGCTTCAACCTCGGCGCCAGCCTCGACGAAACCGCCGGGATCAATCGCACCCACGAGTCGTATCCCAGTGATGGCGATCACGACGCCTACCGCAACAAATCCCTCAGCCTGAGCCTGAGTCACGCCCTGACGGAAGACATCGAAATCGGCGCCAACCTGCTGGATAACCGTGGCAAGAGCGAGTTTGATAGTCCGTTCGGCCGTTACGATTACGTGACGGACAAGTCCTATCAACAGCAGCCCTACAACGACTTCAATGTGAGCAGCGTCAGCAGCTACATTGATGCACAGATCAATAAAGTATGGAAAACCCGTGTTGAATTCGGCCACAGCGAAAACCGCGAGAAAACCCTCGACAAGCTCAGTGACGAACGCAGCATCTTCAACACCTACCGCGACTCGGTTAACTGGCAGAACGACCTGACGCTCAACGAGCGCAATAGCCTGATGCTGGGCGGCGACTGGTACGAAGACCGAATCAACAGCACCACAGCGTTCGACGAAGACAGCCGCTGGAACCGCGCCGCGTTTATCCAGCATCGCTTTCAGGCCGACAGCTTCTCCACGGAGTTGGGTCTGCGTCACGACGATAACCAGCAGTTCGGCAGCCAGAACACCTGGAGCGGCACCTTCACCCTGCCGCTGAACCCGGACAACGAAGTGCTGCTGACCTATAGCGAAGGCTTCCGCGCGCCGACGTTCAACGACCTGTACTACCCGGACTTCAGCAACCCGGACCTGAAACCCGAAACATCCAAGAGCTATGAGCTGCAATGGCGCAGCCAATTGACCGAGAGCAGTCGCCTGGAGACGTCGCTGTATCGCACCGACCTTGAAGACGCGATTATTTTCGGCAGCAACTCACGCCCTGAAAACGTTGCCTCGGCACGGATCAACGGCTTCGAAGCAGCGCTGAAGCAGGAACTGTTCGGCTGGCAGAGCAACCTTGGCGTGGCGATCATCGACCCACGCGACCGTGATACGGGCCACACCCTGGCCCGCCGTGCGCGGCGCACCTTGAGCCTGGACTTGGACCGACAGTTCGATCGCCTGGGCCTCGGCGCCAGCTGGCAAGCGGTCAGCAGCAGCTATGACGACTTGAACAATCAACAACCCCTCGGCGGCTATGCCTTATTGGGACTGCGCAGCAGCTGGGAGCTCAATCGTGAAATCAAGCTGGAACTGAAGGTCGACAACCTGCTGGACAAGGGTTACAGCCGGGCGCTGTACAGCTACCAAGGTAGCCAGTATGGGTATCGCGAGGAAGGTCGGCGTGGATGTTTGGGGTGACCTGGACACCAGAGATCTAAAGCCAGACTCGATCATTTGTGGCGAGGGGGCTTGCCCCCGTTGGGCTGCGAAGCAGCCCCAAAATCCTATACCCCTATTTCTCAGGTACATCGCATTAATCTGATTGCGGGTGCTGCGCACCCGAACGGGGGCAAGCCCCCTCGCCACAGGGCGCAATCAAATGACAAAGCTTTGCCGTTGCCTCGATCATCTGCCCACTCGGCCGCTCCAGGCCCTTGTCCGTCACCAGGCGCAATTGTCCTTGTGATACCGCCGCCACCTGCGGCCAGGCTTTCCACGCATCAAGCTGCGCCTGATCGCTGGCCAGAATCACCTCGGGATTACGCTGCAACACCGCCTCCACACTGACTTGCGGTGCCGGCAGCTTCAGGTCGGCAAACACGTTTTGCGCACCGCAGGCCTCCAGTGCATCGCTGATGATCTGCTCGCCGCCAACCGTGTACAGCGGCCGATCCCAGACCTGATAGAAGACTCGTAACGGCTTGTCCCGGCGATAGCGCTGGCGCAATTCATCCAGCCGCTGGCGTAGATCGCTGGCCAATGAAATTCCGCGTTCAGGCCGATCGAGCTCAGCAGCAATGGCCTCGATCTGCGCGGCGAGCTGGTCCAGGCTATGGGGCTCGGCGACGTAGGTGGGAATGTTCAGGCGCTTGAGCTGGTCACGCTGGGCCGGGCCGACACTACCGGGCCATAGCAGCACCAGATCGGGCTTGAGGCTGAGCAAGCGCTCCATGTCCAGCTGGCCATAGCGGCCAACGGAGGGCAGGCCCTTGAGTTCGGCAGGTCGCTCACCGGCGTCCAGCACACCGACCAGGAGGTCGGCGGAGCCCAGTTCAACGACGATTTCAGAGAGCGACGGTGCGAGGCTGACAACCCGTTCGACCGCGACGGCCGACCCACTGGCGGCCAGCAGCAACACTGCCAGCCAGAGCGCGCGCATCAACCGAGTTGACGCGGAATACGGTAGAGGTAGAACAACACGGCGGTCGACAGTGCCAGCAGCATCAGCGGCACGGCTTCGAGACCGACGAACACCGCCAGGGCAGCGATCCAGGCCGGCAGCCCGGCAGCCAGGAATGCCGTGCGCCGCTTGGCCGCCAGACTGATCCAGGCAGCAGGTTCTTCAGGGGTATCGAGGGCTTTCTGGGTGGCGATCAGTGCGTGTTTGTAGGCGCCGAAAAACTTCAGGCTGACAAACATCGAAGCAACTCCGGCGATGAACAACGGCATCGCCAGCACCGGCAGAATGGCTTCGCTCTGGCCGAACACCGCGTTGATCACAAACAGCGGCAACAAGGCCAGTGCCAGGTATTGCCACCAGTTGACGGACAGTCGCCGCCGCACCTGACCGCGGGTCACGCCCGGTCTACCTCGCCCTGATGCTCATTGCCCATCATGTGATCGAGCTTGCTGGCCTTGGTCGCCAGGTAGAGTCGGTTATGCGGGTTGTGGCCGGTGTGCAGCGGCACGCGCTCGGCGACCACGATACCCATGTCGGTCAAGGCTTTGACCTTGCGCGGGTTGTTGGTCATCAGGCGCAGTGACTTCACGCCCAAGTGCTCCAGCATCGGCAGGCACATGGCGTAGTCACGCTGGTCGGCGGCAAAGCCCAGGCGTTCGTTGGCTTCAACGGTGTCGGCACCACCGTCCTGCAGCTCATAGGCGCGGATCTTGTTCAGCAGACCAATGCCCCGGCCTTCCTGACGCAGGTAGAGCAATACGCCACGACCTTCGCGGGCGATGGCCTGCAAGGCGGCCTCCAGTTGCGAGCCGCAGTCGCAACGCTGGCTGAACAGGGCATCGCCCGTCAGGCATTCGGAGTGCAACCGGCCGAGTACCGGGGCACCGTCGTCGAATTCACCCAGGCTCAGCACAACGTGCTCGCGGCCGGTGGCTTCATCGAGAAAGCCATGCATGGTGAATTGCGCAAAAGGCGTTGGCAGCTTGGAAGCGGCGACAAAAACGACAGGCACCGGTGTGCTCCTGATCTAAAAGTCTGAAGATTCGCAGAGCCGGCATTGTAACAGCAGGTTCCGGAGGACGCTTAGGCTGAATTATCGGCGATAACTATCAAAATGTTTGATATACGCCGCACCACAATCAATGTGGGAGCGGGCTTGCTCGCGAAGGCGTCGTGTCAGTCGACATCATTGCTGCATGACACACCGCTTTCGCGAGCAAGCCCGCTCCCACAATGGGTACATCGTCAGCCGTAAGAACCGTGTCAGTTCGAATCAAACGGATACGGCTGTTTCCAGCGTTCAAAAATCGGTTTCAACTCGCCGCTTTTCACCAGTTGCTCCATGCGCTGGTCGAACAGGGCCATTAACGTGCGTGCCTTCGGGGTCTTGGCAAAGCACAGGTACAGCGGCAACTCGGCGATATGGGTGCGCCGCAGTTGGGACGGATCCTTGGCGCGCTTGATGACGTCATCGACTTCGGTCAGGGCATCGATGTAAAAGTCGGCACGATTGTGGATCAGCATCGACTCGATGCCGGTACGCCGCTGCACTTCGTCGAAGTGGCGCACATTGGGCAAGTAATCCTGGTAGTCGTAGCCGCGAACCCAGGCCAGTCGATAATTGCCCAGGGTTTGCGGGGTGGGTACCGGACTGCTGACCAGGCCCAGGGCATAGATGTGATCGGTGTCGAAGTTCCAATGGGGATAGAGCACACCCTCAGAATCGTCACGATAGGAACCGACGCAGGCATCGACCTCGCCACGTTCGGCCAGGCCCAGCGAGCGTACGTAGGGCTCGGTGCGGATGTCGACCTTGACGCCCGCCGGCTCAAACACTTGCCGTAGCACGTCCCAACCCAGTCCATGACCGTCAGCGGCGGTGTAGCCTTCCCACTCTTCGCTGGCCAGATGAATCACCGACGGTGGCGTAGCACCCCCTCCTCCCGCCTGGACAAAAGAGCAAAACATCGCGAACGCCATCACCATCAATCCGCGTACAGTCATCCCCCGCTTCCCCCGATAAACAGCTCTCATGATCAACGCCTGGAAATCCCCGGTCAGGCGAAAAACCACACCAGTCCCTGCATCGCCAACCAGGCGAACACCCCGGCCAGGACATCATCGAGCATGATGCCGACGCCGCCATGTACGTGCCGGTCAATCCAGCGAATCGGCCATGGCTTGAGAATGTCGAAGAAGCGGAACATCAGGAAACCCGCCAGCAACCACTGCCAGCCTTCCGGCACCAGCCACAGGGTGATCCACATCCCGACCATTTCATCCCAGACGATGCCTTCATGGTCGTGTACCCGCAAATCGTCGGCCACTTTGCCGCACAGCCAGAAGCCGAACAGCATGGTGATGCCCAGCATCAGCCAGTAACCCCAGTCGGGCAGCATCTGCCACAACGGAATAAAGGGCAGCGCAACCAACGACCCCCAAGTGCCGGGCGCCTTTGGCAAGGTGCCCGAGCCAAAGCCGAACGCCAGGAAATGCCATGGATTACGCCAGACCGACGGCGGTACGAATTCCGCCGGGACCTGTTTGGGATGATCTGTCACGGTGACTCCCGAAAATGTTGATAACCCCGGGCTTGCGGGGTGATGTCTTTGCCATCGGCGTCCAGCAGCTTCACGCCCTGCCCCGTCACCACTTGACCAATCACATGGATCGGCCAGCCATCGGCCAGCAATAGCGGCAACTCGACGGACGGTAAGGTGAAGGCCAGGACGTAGTCGTCGCCGCCGCTCAGGGCCGCAACCTGTGCGTCCGATTGGCCGAGAAAGTCGACCAGGTTCTGCGACAGTGGCAAACGATCCCGCTCGACTTCAATACCAACCTTCGACGCCAGCGCGATATGCCCGCAATCAGCGAGCAGGCCGTCGGAGATATCCATCGCCGAAGTGGCTTTGCCCCGTAGCGCCTGACCCAAACCGAGCTGCGGTTGCGGCGACCAGTAATGCGCCAGCAACGGCTCGGCAATGCTCGCTTCGGCTGTGCGCTGGCCGAGCACCAAGGGCAAGGCACCGGCGGCATTGCCCAGGTTGCCGCCGACACACAGCAGGTCGCCCGGTTGCGCACCGCTGCGGGTCAGCGCCTGACCGGCCGGCACGCGGCCGAACACGGTCATGGTCAGGCTCAGCGGCCCGCGGGTCGTGTCACCACCCACCAGCGCCACGCCGCAGCTTTGCGCCATCTGGTTCAAACCACGGGCATAGGCTTGCAGCCAATCGGCGGTCACCGTCGGCAAGGTCAGGGCAAGGGTAAAGGCAATCGGGGTGGCGCCCATGGCGGCCAGGTCGCTGACGGCCACGGCCAGCGAGCGCTGACCGAGCAGAAACGGATCGCAGGGATCGGCGAAATGCACGCCGGCCACCAACGTATCGGTAGAAATCGCCATCTGCTCCCCGGAGGGAACAGCCAGCAAGGCGCAGTCATCGCCAATCCCGAGGGCAACGCCTTCGCCGCCCTGCGCACAAGGCGCGGCGGCGAAGAAATTGCGGATCAGCTCAAACTCGCCCATTGCTGATTCAAACGCCAATCAGCGCTTGAACGCCTTCACTTCAGCTTCACGCAGGCGCGGGGCCAGCTTGTCGAGCACACCGTTGACGAACTTGTGGCCGTCGGTGGAACCGAAGACCTTGGCCAGTTCGATACCCTCGTTGATCACAACGCGGTACGGCACGTCGACGCGCTTGAGCAGTTCCCAGGTCGACAGGCGCAGAACGGCCAGTTCAACCGGGTCCAGCTCTTCGATGGTCAAGTCCAGGCATGGCGTGAGCGCGGTGTCGATTTCGGTCTTGAACTGCGGAACCCCGTGCAGGATTTCGCGGAAGTACGCGCCGTCGACATCGCTGAAATCGTTATCGACCCGGAACTGCGCTTCGATCTCGTTCAGCGACTGCTTGGCCATGTGCCATTGGTACAGCGCCTGGGTCGCGAGCTGACGGGCTTCGCGGCGCTTGGCGCTTTTCGATGGCTTGCCGGCATCCGCAGGCTTTGGATCGCGCGGGTTGAAACGATCGCTTTCGTCGCTAATCACTTGGCCTCCAACTGCGCCAGCAGGCTGACCATTTCCAGAGCGGACAGGGCAGCTTCAGCACCTTTGTTGCCGGCCTTGGTGCCGGAACGTTCGATGGCTTGCTCGATGGAATCAACGGTCAGGACGCCGAAAGCGACCGGAACGCCGAACTCCATGGACACCTGGGCCAGGCCCTTGGTGCACTCGCCAGCCACGTATTCGAAGTGCGGAGTGCCGCCACGAATGACCGCGCCCAGGGCGATGATTGCCGCGAACTCGCCTTTCTGGGCGACTTTCTGCGCAACCAGCGGAATTTCGAAGGCGCCAGGTGCGCGGATGATGGTGATGTCGCTTTCGCTCACGCCGTGGCGAACCAGGGCATCAACTGCACCGCTGACCAGGCTTTCAACGACGAAGCTGTTGAAACGGCCCACTACCAGAGCGTAGCGGCCTTTAGGGGCGATGAAGGTACCTTCGATGGTCTTCAGGGTCATTCGTTAGATCTCTTAAAGAGCCGGGACGCGTCTTCTACGCGCCCCTCAGTGATTTATTTGCCGCGAATTCAAGGCCGGGAACAACCGGTCATTATTCGGAGGGCACGTATTCTACAACTTCCAGATCGAAACCGGATATCGCATTAAATTTCATCGGTGCCGACATCAGGCGCATTTTGCGTACGCCAAGGTCGCGCAGGATCTGCGAACCGGCACCGACAGTGCTGTAGGTGGTCGGTTTTTTCACGGCCGCGTGATCGGCGGTTTCGCGAATATGCGCCAGCAACACGTCGCCATCGAGCGGGTGACCGAGCAACAGCACCACGCCGCTACCAGCCTCGGCAACCGCGGACATGGCGGCGCGCAGGCTCCAGCGGCCCGGTTGCTTGACCATCAGCAGGTCACGCAGCGGGTCCATGTTGTGCACGCGAACCAGGGTCGGCTCTTCGGCACACACGTTGCCCAAGGTCAGTGCCATGTGCACATCGCCTTCCACGGAATCACGATAGGTCACCAGGTTGAATTGGCCCAGTTCGCTGTCCAGTGGCTGCTCGGCAATCCGCTGAACGGTACGTTCGTGGATCATCCGGTAGTGAATCAAGTCGGCGATGGTGCCGATCTTGATGTCGTGTTCGGCGGCAAAGGCTTCCAGCTCGGCACGACGGGACATGGTGCCGTCGTCGTTCATCACTTCGCAGATCACCCCGCTCGGCTCGAAACCGGCCATGCGCGCCAGGTCGCACGCCGCTTCGGTGTGGCCGGCACGGGCCAGGGTGCCGCCGGCCTGGGCCATCAGCGGGAAGATGTGGCCCGGGCTGACGATGTCTTCAGCCTTTGCATCACGGGCGGCGGCGGCCTGCACGGTGCGCGCACGGTCGGCGGCGGAAATGCCGGTGGTCACGCCGGTGGCCGCTTCGATCGATACGGTGAACTTGGTGCCGAAACCGGACCCGTTGCGCGGCGCCATCAACGGCAGCTTGAGCAGTTCGCAGCGCTCGCGGCTCATCGGCATGCAGATCAGGCCACGGGCGTGCTTGGCCATGAAGTTGATGTGCTCGGGCTTGCAGCACTCGGCGGCCATGATCAGGTCGCCTTCGTTCTCGCGGTCTTCGTCATCCATGAGGATGACCATCTTGCCTTGGCGGATGTCTTCAACCAGTTCTTCGATGCTATTGAGCGCCACAAGGCACCCCCTTGGGTCAGGATTTGAGGTAGCCGTTGGCGGCCAGAAAGCTTTCAGTGATGTTACTGGAGGTTGGCTCTGCGGCCTTGTCGCCCAGCAGCAGACGCTCCAGGTAACGGGCCAGCAAGTCCACTTCCAGGTTCACCCGGCGGCCTGGCTGGTACGACGCCATGATGGTTTCGCTCAGGGTGTGGGGAATGATGGTCAACAGGAACTCGGCGCCATCGACTGCGTTCACGGTGAGGCTGGTGCCGTCGACGGTGATCGAGCCTTTATGGGCGATGTACTTGGCCAGGTCCTTTGGCGCGCGGATGCGGAACTCCACGGCGCGCGCATTTTCGGTACGGGCAACCACTTCGCCCACGCCGTCGACGTGACCGCTGACCAGATGCCCGCCGAGGCGAGTGGTCGGAGTCAGGGCTTTTTCCAGATTGACCGGGCTGCCGCTTTTCAGGTCGTTCATGGCGGTGCAGTCGAGGGTTTCGCGACTGACGTCCGCCGCAAAGCCATTGCCCGGCAATTCAACGGCAGTCAGGCACACGCCGTTGACCGCGATGCTGTCGCCCAATTTGACGTCGCTCAGGTCGAGCTTGCCGGTTTCGACGTGAACCCGCACATCACCGCCCTTTGGGGTCAATGCACGAATACTGCCGATGGATTCGATGATGCCGGTAAACATGAGGTTCTCCTCGAGAACAAAGCCAGCGCTATAGCGATGGCCAGAAATTATACGCTCGCGGCTGGCGAAGGAATCGCAATGACTCGCCAGTCATCGCCAACGGCACGAATTTCGATGATTTTGAGCTCGGGCGCATCCTTCATTTGCACGAGCGGCCAGTCCAGCAGCGGCCGCGCCGAGGAACCCAGGAACTTGCCGGCAATGAAAATCTGGAACTCGTCCACCAGACCGAGTTGGGCAAAGGCACCTGCCAGGCGCGGGCCGGCCTCGACCAGCACTTCGTTGACGCCACGGGTTGCGAGTTCAACCAATAGCTGACGCAGATCGACCTGACCGTCGTAGCCCGGCACGATCAGGCACTCCGGACCGTTGGCATATTGCTCTTCAACCGCCACGCAGGTGGCGACCAGCGCCGGGCCTGCCTTGAAGAACGGTGCATCCAGCGGCACCCGCAGGCGGCCGTCGACCAACACCCGCAGCGGCGGACGGCTCATGGCCAAGGCTGTTTGCTCTGCATCCAGCCCCAACTCATCGGCGCGCACGGTCAACCGTGCGTTGTCCGCCAGCACCGTATCGGCGCCGGTCAGTACCACACTGGCTTGCGCGCGCAGACGCTGCACTGCCGAGCGCGCCGCCGGGCCGGTGATCCACTGGCTTTCGCCGCTTTCCATGGCGGTTCGCCCGTCGAGGCTCATGGCCAACTTGACCCGCACGAACGGCAAGCCGTGTTCCATGCGTTTCAGAAAGCCTTGATTAAGCTTGCGCGCCTCGCCTTCCAGCACGCCGCTTTCGGTGGCGATACCGGCTTGGGCCAGGCGTTGAAGACCGCGACCGGCGACTTCCGGGTTCGGGTCCTGCATTGCCGCGACCACGCGGGCCACACCGGCATTGACCAGTGCATCGGCACAGGGCGGTGTACGGCCGTGATGGCTGCAAGGCTCAAGTGTCACGTAAGCGGTGGCGCCACGAGCCTGCTCACCGGCCGCGCGCAGGGCGTGGACTTCAGCGTGGGGCTCGCCGGCGCGCTCGTGCCAGCCTTCGCCGACAATCTGCCCGCCCTGCACGATCACGCAACCGACCCGCGGATTGGGGTGCGTCGTGTAATGCCCCTTGCGCGCCAGTTCCAGGGCACGGGCCATGAAATGGGCGTCGAGGATGGCTTGTTCGGCGCAAGTGGTCATTCTTTCACCGGTTCACGGGCCAGGCGATCGATCTCTTCGCGGAACTCGTTGAGGTCCTGGAAGCGGCGATACACCGAGGCGAAGCGGATGTAGGCGACTTCGTCGAGTTTCTGCAGCTCGGCCATCACCAGTTCGCCGACCACGAGGGATTTGACCTCGCGTTCGCCGGTGGCGCGCAGTTTGTGTTTGATGTGCACCAGCGACGACTCGAGGCGCTCGACACTCACCGGGCGCTTTTCCAGCGCGCGCTGCATGCCGGCGCGGAGTTTTTCTTCGTCGAACGGCTGGCGACTGCCGTCGGTTTTGATCAGGCGCGGCAACACCAGTTCAGCCGTCTCGAACGTCGTGAAACGCTCGCCGCAGGCCAGGCATTCACGCCGGCGGCGCACCTGTTCGCCCTCGGCGACCAGACGCGAGTCGATGACCTTGGTGTCGTTGGCACCGCAGAAGGGACAGTGCATGGTGGCAGGCAACAAAAAAAGGGAGGGCCATGGTAGCGCATCCCCGTGGCAAGACAAGCCATAGGGTTTGCGGTATACAGACGGGATGATCACTTGATCCATGGAATTCAGCGTTATGGAGCCACCAATGTCGTTACGTCCGCTCATTTTGCTCAGTGTTTTCAGCCTGCTGGTGGCCTGCAGCAGCGATGCACCCAAGCCCCAGCCGCCAACGCCTGGCCCGGTGCCGCAGCAAGCGCAGAAGAAAGCCCGGGAGGCCGCCGCACTCGGCCCTCTGCCCGCCCATCAGCGTGAACTGAGCGGCACCTTGCAAGGCGTTCCAGCTGGCGCTGAAGTCGAACTGGCATTGCTGGTGATCGACGATAAGGACCGCCCGCAACAATTGCTCGCCAGCTCCAGCCTGATCGGCAACAACCAGGTTCTGCCGTTTCACCTGCGCTTCAATCCGGAATCCTTTCCGGCCGGGGCCCGCGTTGAACTGCGAGGCCGCGCCAGTCAGTCCGGGCAGTTGATCCTGCACCTGCCGTCGCAACTGATTACCCAGCCGACCACCCAGGCCCTGGGCCAACTGCAATTCGTCAAAGCCCCATGAGCGCACCGCTATACCTGCAAAAGGCGTTGGGTGAACTGCTCGGTGATGCGCAATTGGTCGCCTGTGAGTTACCAGGGACCGACCTGAAGTTGTGGCTGATCGACGGCGACAACATGGACCGCGCCTTCAGCCCGGAAGAGACCCGGCGCATCCTGCATGAACCGCCGTACTGGAGTTTCTGCTGGGCCAGCGGCCTGGCCGTGGCCCGCTATCTGGCCGAAAACCCCCATTGGGTCGAAGGCAAGCGAGTGCTGGATTTCGGTGCCGGCTCCGGGGTGGCGGGGATTGCTGCGGCGAAGGCCGGGGCGCTCGAAGTACTGGCCTGCGACCTCGACCCGCTGGCGATTGCCGCGTGTCGGGCCAATGCCGAGCTCAATAACGTACAGCTCAATTACTCGACGGACTTTTTCGCCGAGGCCGATCGCTTCGATCTGATCCTGGTGGCGGATGTGCTGTACGACCGGGCCAACCTGCCGCTGCTCGACCAGTTCCTCAGCCGCGGCCGAGAGGCACTGGTCGCGGACTCCCGCGTCAGGGATTTCCGTCACCCGTTGTACCGGCGCATCGAAATGCTCGAAGCCATGACCCTGCCGGATCTGGCCGAGCCCCACGAGTTTCGGCATGTGAGCCTGTACCACGCGCAGCGCTAGCTAAAAGCTTCGCGAGCAAGCCCGCTCCCACACTGGATCTATGTCGTTCATTAATCCACTGTGGGAGCGGGCTTGCTCGCGAAGGCGCCCGGCCAGGCAATGCACCTCTCACAGCCACCCCGCTTCCGGCCGCCCCCCACCAAGTCGTATAGTTGCCCCATTCACGCTTCCAAGAGATCCCCCATGAGTCAGGAAACGCCGTACATCTTCGACGCCACGACTGCCGATTTCGACCAGTCGGTGATCGAGAACTCTTTCCACAAACCAGTGCTGGTGGATTTCTGGGCCGAATGGTGCGCGCCCTGCAAAGTGCTGATGCCGATGCTGCAGAGCATTGCCGAGAGCTATCAGGGTGAGTTGCTGCTGGCCAAGGTCAACTGTGACATCGAACAAGACATCGTCGCCCGCTTCGGCATCCGCAGCCTGCCGACCGTGGTGCTGTTCAAGGACGGCCAGCCTGTCGATGGCTTTGCCGGTGCGCAGCCGGAATCCGCCGTGCGCGCCCTGCTCGAACCCCATGTGCAGATGCCGCCGCCGGCCGCCGCCGATCCGTTCGAACAGGCCCAGGCGCTGTTCGACGACAGCCGTTTTGCCGATGCCGAAGCGCAGCTCAAAGTGATCCTGGGTGAAGATAACACCAACGCCAAGGCACTGATCCTGTACGCCCGCTGCCTGACCGAGCGCGGTGAACTGGGCGAAGCGCAAACCGTACTGGATGCGGTCAAGAGCGATGAGCACAAGGCCGCGCTGGCCGGCGCCAAGGCACAGATCAAGTTTCTCGGTCTGGCCAGGGACTTGCCGGATGCCGCCGACCTGAAGGCCCGACTGGCGAAAGACCCGCTGGACGATGAGGCGGTCTATCAACTGGCGATCCAGCAATTGGCCCGTCAGCAGTACGACGCCGCGCTGGATGCATTGCTGAAGTTGTTCACCCGCAACCGCAGCTACAGCGAAGGCTTGCCGCACAAGACCTTGTTGCAGGTGTTCGAGTTGTTGGGCAACGATCATCCGCTGGTCAGCACGTACCGCCGCAAGTTGTTTGCTGCGCTGTACTAAGCCGACCCTGTAGGAGCGAGCTTGCTCGAGAAAAACCTGAGAGCACCGAGGTGAATCAGGTTTCCCGCGTTATCGTTGACGCCCATCGCGAGCAAGCTCGCTCCTACACCAACCAGCGATACAGCGGTGTATCCCCGCCGCTTTCCACCTTCACGTCCGAACTATGGCGCAAGCGCACCAACAGACGCTTGCCCGCCGCCGCGCTGCCAGTCAATCCTTCCAGTTGATCGAGCAGGTCCGGGCCACTGAGCTGCCCGGCCTTGCGCAGCAAATCCCGAGCGATCTGCCACAGCGCATCATCCTGGTTCAACGGTTTCGCCGCTGGCACGCTGACCGGGGGTTTTTCCACCTGCAACTGCGCCCCTAGTCGCGCCCAGTCCGCGTCGTCCATCTCCAGGGTCAAATCCACCGGCCAGTCGCCGATGCTTCCGCGAATTCGCAACATGGGTATGCTCCCGCACATTTCTTCCCTGCATGCTCCCATGGGACTTGTGCAACGCCAAGCAGACAGTCAAACTCTGCGCAATTACGTTATAAGATTACATAACAATTTCTTCATTTTACTTTTCGGAGACTCGCCATGCGTCGTCTGCTTCTCGCCCTGCCGTTTGCCATGTTGCCGCTGGCTGTCGCCCATGCCGCCGACGAACACGATCATGAGCATGGCAGCCTGGGTGCCCACGAACATGGCGTGGGACGCCTGAATGCGGCGCTGGACGGCAAGACCCTGGAGCTGGAGCTGGAAAGCCCGGCCATGAACCTGGTGGGGTTCGAGCACGTCGCCACCAGCGATGCCGACAAGGCTAAAGTCGCCGCTGTCCGCGCTCAGCTCGAAAAACCACTGGCGCTATTCAACCTTCCAACAGCCGCTGGTTGCGTGGTGGAAAACCAGGAACTGGAAAGTCCATTGTTCGGTGACAAGCCCGATGCCGACGATGATCACGATGAAGACGCCAAGGACGAAGACGGCCACGAACATCACCATGATCACAGCGAAATCCACGCTCACTATCAGTTCACTTGCGCCACGCCAGCGGCACTGAAGTCACTGGACCTGGCGAATATTTTCACCCGCTTCCCGGCCACCCAAAAAATTCAGGTACAACTGATCGGCCCGAGCGGGCAGCAAGGCGTTGAAGTGACGGCCAAGGCTGCCGCGCTGAAATTCTGACCCACTGTAGGAGCGAGCTTGCTCGCGATGGACGCCAACGATAACGCGGGCAACCTGATTCACCTCGGTGCTCTCAGGTTTTTCGCGAGCAGGCTCGCTCCTACAAGGGTTCACCACCAACCTGACCGGTTTCACATGACTCAAGCACTCATCGAACTGTCCGACCTGGGCTTCAGCTGGCCCGGTCACCCGCCGCTGCTGGACATCCCGGCGTTTCGCCTGGAGCGCGGCGAAACCCTGTTCCTCAAAGGCCCCAGCGGCAGCGGCAAGACCACCCTGCTCGGTCTGCTCGGCGGCGTGCAAAAGCCTGATCGCGGCAGCATCCGCCTGCTCGGCCAGGAGCTGACGCAACTCTCGGCCGGCGCTCGCGACCACTTCCGCGTCGATCACACCGGCTACATCTTTCAGCAGTTCAACCTGCTGCCGTTTCTGTCGGTGCGTGAAAACGTCGAACTGCCCTGCCACTTCTCGAAACTGCGCGCCGAACGGGCGAAACAACGTCACGGCAGCGTCGACAAAGCCGCCGCCACACTGCTCGCCCATCTGGGTTTGAAGGATGAAAACATCCTCGGTCGCCGCGCCGATTCGTTGTCCATCGGCCAGCAGCAACGGGTCGCCGCCGCCCGCGCACTGATCGGTCAACCGGAACTGGTGATCGCCGACGAACCGACCTCAGCCCTCGATTACGACGCCCGCGAGAACTTCATTCGCCTGCTGTTCGCCGAGTGCCGCGAAGCCGGCTCGAGCCTGTTGTTCGTCAGCCACGACCAGAGCCTGGCGCCGCTGTTCGACCACAACCTGTCGCTGGCCGAACTCAATCGCGCCGCTACCCCGTCCGAGGTCTGAGATGTATCTGTTTCGTCTAGCCATGGCCAGCCTGGCTAACCGTCGTTTCACCGCGATCCTCACGGCGTTCGCCATCGCCCTGTCGGTGTGCCTGTTGCTGGCAGTGGAGCGCGTGCGCACCGAAGCCAAGGCCAGTTTCGCCAGCACAATAAGCGGCACCGACCTGATCGTCGGCGCCCGCTCAGGCTCAGTGAACCTGCTGCTGTACTCGGTGTTCCGCATCGGCAACGCCACCAACAACATCCGCTGGGACAGCTTCGAACACTTCGCCAACAACCCGAAAGTGAAGTGGGCGATCCCGATGTCCCTCGGCGACTCCCATCGCGGCTACCGGGTGATGGGCACCACCGAAGCCTACTTCGAGCATTACCAGTACGGTCGCCAGCAACACCTGCAACTGAGCGATGGCCGCGCCTTCGAAACCGACCCGTTCGAAGTGGTGCTCGGTGCCGAAGTCGCCGATGCACTGCACTACAAACTCGGTGACAAACTGGTGCTGGCCCACGGCGTGGCGGCGATCAGCCTGGTCAAGCACGACGACAAACCGTTCACTGTGGTCGGCATTCTAAAGCGCACCGGCACACCGGTGGACCGCACGCTGCACATCAGCCTCGGTGGCATGGAAGCGATTCACATCGACTGGCATAACGGCGTGCCGGCCCGGGGCGAGGGCCGCATCACGGCTGATCAGGCGCGCAACATGGACCTCACGCCGCAAGCGATCACCGCGTTCATGCTCGGCCTCAACAACAAGATTTCGACCTTTGCCCTGCAACGGGAAATCAACGAATTCCGTGGCGAGCCGATGCTGGCGATCCTGCCAAGCGTGGCGTTGCAAGAGCTGTGGAGTCTGATGGGCACTGCGGAAAAAGCCTTGTTCGTGGTCTCGCTGTTTGTGGTGCTGACCGGATTGATCGGTATGCTCACAGCGATTCTCACCAGCCTCAACGAGCGCCGTCGGGAAATGGCGATCCTGCGCTCGGTGGGCGCACGCCCCTGGCACATCGCGACGCTGTTGGTACTCGAAGCCTTTGCCCTGGCGCTGTCGGGCGTGATCGCCGGCGTGGCGTTGCTGTATGTGTGCATCGCGGCGGCCCAAGGTTATGTGCAAGCCAACTACGGCCTGTTCCTGCCGCTGTCCTGGCCGAGCGAGTATGAATGGACGCTGCTCGGTGGCATCCTGGTCGCCGCGTTGTTGATGGGCAGCGTGCCGGCCTGGCGCGCCTATCGCCAATCCCTGGCCGATGGCTTGTCGATCCGTTTATGAGGACGTTGAAAATGCCCCGCGCTGTACTTGCGCTGTTGATGCTGGTCGCCCTGCCCCTGTGGGCGGCCCAGCCAAAAGACCTGGCCTGGTCGGAGATGATCCCGCCCGACGCGCCGAAAGAAGTGCCGAACATGACGCCGTTGCATGATCTGTCGCAGATGAGCAGCACGCTCTCTGCAGAGTCGGCGCCAGCAGCCAAGCAGGACATGCCCAACGCACCGGTGGTCAAGACCCTCGACGGCCAGAATATTCGCCTGCCGGGTTACATCGTGCCGCTGGAGGTGAGCGAGGAAGGACGTACCACGGAGTTTCTGCTGGTGCCGTATTTCGGCGCCTGCATCCATGTTCCGCCACCGCCGTCGAACCAGATCGTGCACGTCAAGAGCGAAGTCGGCGTGAAGCTGGATGAGTTGTATCAGCCTTACTGGATCGAAGGCGCGCTGCAGGTCAAGGCGTCCACCAGCGAGTTGGCGGATGCCGGGTATCAGATGGAGGCGGACAAGATTTATCTGTATGAACTGCCGGAGTGAATCAGGTCGTTTTGTGTCGACTGTCAGTCCGCCATCGCGAGCAAGCTCGCTCCCACACTGGAATGCGTTCCCCCCTGTGGGAGCGGGCTTGCTCGCGAAGGGGCCCTCGAAATCGCTACAAACTCCAGTCCTTGCCAATTTCATTGAGCTACATCAAAAGACCAAATCGTTAGCCGCCTTACCATTGGACATCAAAATTTTTAACGTCCTCTGGAGCCCCCATGAACAAGTCCATGCTCAGAGCTTCGCTGGTTGCCCTTGCGCTCGCAGCCCCGCTCGCCAATGCCTTCGAAGCCGGTGACATCCTCCTTCGCGCCGGTGCAATCACCGTCAACCCGGAAGCCGACAGCTCCAGCGTCAAGGTCGATCAAGGCCCGCTGGCGGGCGCCGACCTGGGCGGCAAGGCGACCATGAGCAGCGACACGCAACTGGGCTTGAACTTCGCCTACATGCTCACCAACCACCTGGGTATCGAGCTGCTGGCGGCCACACCGTTCGAGCATGACGTGAAACTCAAGGGCACGGCCCTGAGCGCGGCCAACGGCAAACTCGGCACCCTCAAGCACCTGCCACCGACCTTGAGCCTGGTGTACTACCCGCTGGATCCGAAGTCGGCCTTCCAGCCGTACGTCGGCGGCGGCATCAACTACACCTATATCTACGACGAACACGTTGGCAGCCAGGCCCAGTCCGCCGGTTTCAGCAACTTCAAGGCGGAAAACTCCTGGGGTCTGGCGTGGCAGGTCGGCGCTGACTACATGCTGACCGATAACATCATGATCAACGCCCAGGTGCGCTACATCGACATCGATACCCGCGCCACCGTCGAGAACAACTCGATCGCACCAGGCACCCGGGCACGGGTGGACGTCGATGTAGACCCGTTCATCTACATGGTGGGTCTGGGTTACAAGTTCTAAAGAACGTTCACGTGGTGGTGAATGAGGCTTGGTGGTGAGCAGACTTAAAAATGACGGCGACTGCTGCGCAGTCGAACGGGGCGATGCGGCGATCCGACGAGCCCCCTCGCCACAGGAATTACACAAGCTGTAAGTAAATTCCGGCCGTGAAAAAGGCGCCTGTAAAAAGGCGCCTTTTTCATGTCCGCATGGAAGCGATCTATCGCCCCAGCAACCGCGCCAGCCCCACACGCATCGGTGTCTGCTCCGAGGTCGTGAAGCGTTCCAACAGGCGCCGGTTGTTCGCCCGGGAATGACGAATGTCACCGGAGCGTGCCGGGCCGTAGCTCACCGGTGGCAAATTGCCGACCACGGCTTCGAGCGCTTCGAGCATTTGCTTGAGGGTCGTCGCCTGGTTCCAGCCAACGTTGACCGCACCGACTTCGACCTGGGGCATTTCGATGGCCTGCACCAGCAAGTCGACCAGGTCTTCGACGTAGACAAAATCCCGGGTCTGCTCGCCATCGCCGAACACCGTGATCGGCAAGCCCTTCAGGGCGCGCTCGCTGAAAATGCTGATCACCCCGGAGTACGGCGAGGACGGATCCTGGCGCGGGCCGTAGATGTTGAAGAAGCGGAAAATCACCGGTTCCAGCCCATGCTGGCGATGGTAGAAGTCGAAGTATTGCTCGCTGGCCAGCTTGTCCACCGCATAAGGCGTCAACGGCGCCTTGGGCGTGTCTTCGTCGATCGACTCACCTTCGCCATTGTTGCCATACACCGCCGCACTGGAGGCAAACAGCACGCGTTTGACCCCGGTCTGGCGCATGGCTTCGCAGACGTTCAGCGTGCCGATGAAATTGCTCTGGTGTGTGCGCACCGGATCGTCCACCGAGGCCTGCACCGAAGCCACGGCGGCCAGGTGCGCCACAGCGCTGCATCCGGCCATCGCCTGGGCAACCAAAGCCGCATCGGCCACGTCGCCGACGATCAGTTCGACCCTGGGATTATCCAGCGGCAGATTGCTGTGCTTGCCGGTGGACAGGTCATCGAGAATCCGCACCGCATGGCCCCTGGCAAGCAGGGCGTCAGTCAGGTGTGAACCAATGAAACCGGCACCACCGGTGATCAAAACGGGGCTGTCAGCCATGGCGATAGAACCTGTCCAGTAGACCGGGAAGCGCTGCACGCCAGGCGCGTGGTTTGATTCCGAAGGTGTGCAGAATTTTTTTGCAGGCCAGTACCGCGTGTTGCGGTTCTTCGGCGGCATCCGGACGCGCGGCGTGGGCCTGGGCGGTCGGGGCTTCGATGGCCAGCGGATGCAGGCTGCGGGCTTCGGTCAGAATCGCCTGCCCCAGCGCCAGCGGCGTGGTCGCCTCATGCCCGGCGTAGTGGTAGGTGCCCCACAGCGGCGCCGCGCAATCGAGTTGCTTGAGCACTGAAATGATCACGCGGGCGGCATCGTCGACCGGCGTCGGATTGCCCCGTCGGTCGTCGGCCATCAGCAGCTCTTCGGGTTGTTCGGCACGGGCGAGGAAGCGGCCAAGGGCACCGTCCGGGCTGTCGTCCAGCAGCCAGCCGAAACGCAGCAGCACGTGTTGCGGGCAGGTGGCGCGCACGCTTTGCTCGATCCGCCACAACGCCTGACCCCGCAGGCCCAGGGGCACCGGTTCGTCTTTTTCGCTGTAGGCGGTGGCACGGGAGCCGTCGAACACGCGATAGCTGGAGGGTTGCAGCAGGACGATGTTGTGGTGCTGGCACAGTTCCGCCAGACGCTCGATCGCGCGCTCCTGGCCGGCCAGGCGCGATTCGCTCACCGCCTCGGCCTGAAACCAGTCGAAGTAGTAGGCAAGGTTGATCAATGCATCGGGACGGGTGTCGTCGAGCAGTTGTGTCAGGCTCGCGGCATCCCAGCCGTCTTCGGGCGGGCGGGGGGCGAGGAAACCGATGTCTTCCTCCGCACCGAGGCGAATCAGCGCCTGCCCAAGGGCATTTCCGCCGCCCAGTAACATAAGGCGCATTCGCATAGAGTCAGCAGGCCCAGTCTGATTGAAACGATGGCTTTATCGACATCGCGCCCAGGCGATGTCGTTGATAATTGCCGGAATCGTTGCATTTTGCGGGTTTAGTGCGCAACCGTCACCCGTAAAGTGTAGATCCGGGGGATTTGTGGTGCTGTCACTGGCCTCATCGCGAGCAAGCTAGCTCCCACAATGGTTTTGTGTAAACCGCTCCCCTGTGGGAGCGAGCTTGCTCGCGATGGGGTCCTGTCAGTCAACAGAGATCCCCAAGCGGTACTTGCATCTTGGCCCACCCACCCGCATAACTTGCTGCATGAACCTGCCCATTCCCGCAGACAGTGCCCTGAGCGGCTTCCACCCTGCCGTCAGCGCCTGGTTCAGCCACACGTTCCCGGCGGTCACCGCCGCCCAGGCCCGGGCGTGGCCGTTGATCCGCCAGCGTCGCTCAACCCTGGTCGCCGCGCCCACCGGTTCCGGCAAGACCCTCACCGCCTTTCTCGCCGTCATCGATGACCTGGTGCACCGCGGCCTGGAAAGCCCCGAAGGCTTGCCCGACGCAACCCTGGTGGTCTACGTCTCGCCCCTCAAGGCCCTGTCCAACGACATCCAGATCAACCTGCAAAACCCGCTGGCCGGCATTACCGAGCAATTGCGCGTGATGGGCCTGCCCGAACTGCAGATCACCACCGCCGTGCGCACCGGCGATACACCGCAAAAAGATCGTTCGGCAATGCGCAAGACCGCACCGCACATACTGGTGACCACGCCGGAATCCCTGTATGTGCTGCTCGGTTCCGACTCTGGCCGGCAGATGCTCGGCACCGCACAAACGGTGATCGTCGACGAGATCCACGCCATGGCGGCCAGCAAACGCGGCAGCCACCTGGCGCTGAGCCTTGAACGCCTGCAAGCCCTCTGCCCGGAGCCACTGTTGCGCATCGGGCTGTCGGCCACGCAAAAGCCCATCGAAGCGGTCTCGCGCTTCCTTGTCGGTCGCGACCGCCCGTGCGAGATCGTCGACATCGGCCACGCCCGCCCCCGCGACCTGGACATCGAAGTACCGCCCGTGCCGCTATCGGCCGTGATGGCCAACGATGTCTGGGAGTTGGTCTACGACCGCCTCGCCGCCCTCGCCCGGGAACACCGGACCACGCTGATCTTCGTCAACACCCGACGTCTGGCCGAACGCCTGAGCCGGCACCTGAGCGAGCGCCTGGGCAAAGATGCCGTGGCCGCCCACCACGGCAGCCTGGCCAAGGAGTTTCGCCTGGATGCCGAGCGGCGACTCAAGCGCGGCGACCTGCAAGTGCTGATCGCCACCGCGTCGCTGGAACTGGGGATCGACATCGGCGACGTCGACCTGGTGTGCCAGATCGCCTCACCGCGTTCGATTGCCGGGTTTCTGCAACGGGTCGGCCGCTCCGGGCACCAGGTCGGCGGCACGCCCAAGGGTCGTTTGTTCGCCACCACCCGGGACGACCTGATCGAATGCGCCGCGCTGCTCGACTGCGTGCGCCGGGGCGAACTCGATACCTTGCTGATCCCGCAAGCGCCGCTGGACGTGCTGGCGCAGCAGATCATCGCCGAGGTCAGTTGCCAGGAGTGGCCGGAGCAAGCGCTACTGGAGATGCTGCGCCGCGCCTCGCCCTACGCCGGACTCGACGACAAACACTATCAGGCGCTGCTGCACATGCTCGCCGAGGGTTACAACGGTCGTCAGGGCATCCGTAGTGCCTACCTGCATCGCGACGCTGTGAGCCGCACCCTGCGCGGCCGCCGGGGCGCGAAACTGACGGCGGTGACCAGTGGCGGGACCATTCCGGACAACGCCGACTACAGCGTGCTGCTGGAGCCTCAAGGGCTGAACATCGGCACCATCAACGAAGACTTCGCCGTGGAAAGCATTGCCGGGGATATCTTCCAGTTAGGCAACACGTCCTATCGGATCCTGCGGGTGGAAACCGGCAAAGTCCGGGTCGAGGATGCCCAGGGCCAGCCGCCGACCATTCCGTTCTGGCTCGGTGAAGCACCGGGGCGCAGTGCCGAATTGTCCTCGGCGGTGGCGCGCTTGCAGGCACAACTCGATGACCTGCTGGGGGCTGCGCCAGGTGACTTGCAACCAGCGCTCGACTGGCTGACCGAGACCCTGGGTTTGAACATCGCCAGCGCCGGACAACTGGTGGATTACCTGGCCCGTGCGCGGCAAACGCTGGGTGCCCTGCCATCCCAAGACACGCTGCTGATGGAGCGTTTTTTCGACGAGTCAGGCGGCACGCAACTGGTCATTCACACGCCGTTCGGCAGCCGCATCAACCGCGCCTGGGGCCTGGCCCTGCGCAAGCGTTTCTGTCGCACCTTCAATTTCGAATTGCAGGCCGCCGCCAGCGAAGACGCCATCGTGCTGTCGCTGTCCACCAGCCACAGTTTTGAACTGGACGACGTCTGGCGCTACTTGCACAGCAACAGTGCCGAACACATCCTGATTCAAGCCGTGCTCGACGCGCCGCTGTTCGGCGTGCGCTGGCGCTGGAATGCCGGCGTGGCCCTGGCGCTGCCGCGCTACAGCGGCGGGCGCAAAGTCCCGCCGCAGATCCAGCGGATGAAAAGCGAAGACCTGATCGCCAGCGTGTTTCCCGATCAGATCGCCTGCGTGGAAAATCTCGCCGGCGAACGGGAGATTCCCGACCATCCGCTGGTGGAACAAACCCTCGACGATTGCCTGCACGAAGCCATGGACAGCCAAGGCTGGCTGGCCTTGTTGCGGCGCATGGAACGCGGCGACATTCGCCTGATCAGCCGCGACTTGCCGGCGCCTTCACCGCTGGCGGCGGAGATTCTCAGCGCCCGGCCCTATACCTTTCTCGACGATGCGCCACTGGAGGAACGTAGAACCCAGGCAGTGCTCAATCGGCGCTGGAGCGACCCGCAATCCACCGACGACCTCGGCGCCCTGGACGCCGAGGCGATTGCCGCCGTGCGCAACGAAGCCTGGCCAGCGCCCTGCGGGGTCGACGAAATGCACGAGGCGTTGATGAGCCTGGCGTGCATCACCGATACCGAGGCCGGCGCCAATCCGCAGTGGTTCGACTGGCTCAAGACCCTGGCCGACAGTGGCCGCGCGAGCCGTTTGCAGATCAACGCCAGGCAATCGCTGTGGCTGGCGCTGGAGCGCCTGACCTGCCTGCAGGCGATTTATCCCCAGGCCGAATTGACGCCGTCGCTGCAAGCGCTGCCGGACTTCGACGAGGTCTGGGAAGCCGACGACGCCATCCTCGAACTGATCCGCGCGCGGCTCAGTGCCTTCGGGCCGCTGGCGCTCGATCGCATTGCCGAACCACTCGGCTTGCCCGCTGCGCAGGTCAACCAGGCCCTGGCGCAACTGGAACGCGAAGGCTATGTGCTGCGCGGTCGCTTTACCCCGGGTGCCACCCGGGAAGAATGGTGCGAGCGGCATTTGCTGGCGCGGATTCACCGCTATACGGTCAAGCGCCTGCGCCGGGAAATCGAACCGGTGGCGTTGCAGGATTTCATGCGCTTCCTGTTCGACTGGCAGCATGTGTCGAGCGCAAGCCAGGGTCAGGGCGCCGCGGTACTGCCAGCCGTCGTCGCGCAATTGGAAGGCTACCCTGCTGCCGCTTCAGCCTGGGACAGCGACATCCTGCCGGCGCGGATCAAGGACTACTCGGCGACCTGGCTCGATGAGCTGTGCCGCAGTGGCAGACTGGTGTGGACGCGCCTGACTGCGCACAACAAAAGCGCCAGCACCGCGCTGCGCAGCACGCCGATTGTGTTGCTGCCGCGCAACCGGGTCGGCCTCTGGAGCGGCTTGACCGAACAGACGCCGGTCAGCGAACTGTCGCCAAAAACACAAAAGGTCCACTCCGCCCTCAACCAGCATGGCGCGCTGTTTTTCGATGAACTGATCCATGAGGCCCATCTGCTGCGTTCGGAGCTGGAAATCGCCTTGCAGGAACTGGTGGGCGCGGGGCTGGTGAATGCTGACAGCTTCGCCGGATTGCGCGCACTGATCACCCCGGCCAGCAAGCGCCAGCCTCGCAACAGTCGACGCGGGCGCGGAGCATTCATCGGAGGCATGGACGATGCCGGGCGCTGGGTCTTGTTGCGACGCACGCCTGTCGCGCCGGTGGTGCAAAACCAGCGGACGCCTGCCGATACCCTTGAGCACATCGCCATGACCTTGCTGCGCCGTTACGGCGTGGTGTTCTGGCGTTTGCTGGAACGTGAGGCGGACTGGCTGCCGAGCTGGCGCGAACTGCTGCGTACTTTCCATCGCCTGGAGGCTCGCGGCGAGATTCGTGGCGGGCGTTTTGTCAGTGGCCTGGCGGGCGAGCAATTCGCCCTGCCCGAGGCGATCCCCTTGTTGCGGGAGGTACGGCGTCGGCCCCATGACGGCAGCCTGGTCGCGGTGTGCGGGGTCGATCCGCTGAACCTCGCCGGCACGCTATTGCCTGGCGCGAAAGTCCCGGCACTGGCAAGCAATCGGCTGGTGTATCGCGATGGGTTGGCGGTTGCTGCCGAGATTGCCGGCAAGCAGCATTTTTGGGTTGAGCTGGATCAGCAACTCAGTGTCGAGGTGCGCAACAAACTGATCCGGCACTGAGGTTGTCTGGTCTGGCGCCTTCGCGAGCAAGCCCGCTCCCACATTGGATCAATGTCCGGACGCAGATTGGTGTTCCAACATAAAACCCTGTGGGAGCGGGCTTGCCCGCGAAGAGGCCAGTATTGTCGACAAAAAACTATTGCGACCGCGGTCGATCCGGCATCAGCACCGCCGAATGGTCCGGCTCATGCCCCGCCTCGGCTGGCGGCTCGACCGCATGCCTGGGCACCAGCGCCTGCTGTGGATAAGTCTGCGCGAAATGCACCCACGGGCAGTTATCCACAAGCTTTTTCAGGCGCTGGTTGAAAGCCCGGCTCACCGCGTATTGACCACCGGACACCGTACGGAATTGCGCGGTCAGCACCACACCGTTGAGGTCCATCTTGTCGACGCCAAACACATCCAGCGGCCCTTGCAGGTTGTAGCGCAGGAACGGATCGTTGCTGATGGAATGCCCGGCCTCGCGGATCAGCTCGATGGCCTTGTCGACATCGGTGTCGTAGGTGAACTGCACCGAGAAAAACGCATAGGCGAATTGCCGCGATTGGTTGGTCACGGCCTTGATCTGCCCGAACGGCACCGAGTGCACGAAGCCCTTGCCATCGCGCAGGCGCAAGGTACGGATGGTCAGGCCTTCGACGGTGCCGGCATGCCCGGAATCGAGCACCACCCAGTCACCGATGGACAGGGTGTCTTCGATGATGATGAACAGCCCGGTGATCACGTCCTGCACCAGTTGCTGAGAGCCGAAACCGATCGCCAGGCCGATGACCCCGGCACCTGCCAGGAACGGTGCGACGTTGATCCCCAGGTTGGCCATGGTGGTGATCGCGCAAATCACCACCAGGATGATTTTGATCGCGTTGCGCAGCAGCGGCAGGATGGTTTTCACCCGCGTACTCGGCTGGCGCGCCGAGCGCTTGTTGGTTGGCGGTTTCAGGGCTTCCTGAATCGCCGTGTCGAGCACCACCCAGACCATCCAGGTCACCAGCAGGATCAGACCGATGTGGCCCAGGGAATCACTGATCGCCCGGCCCACGGCATTGGTCACCGCGAATTCGAACAGCGACACGCCCCAGATCCGCCCGAGGATATCGATGAACACGATGGCCATGGCGATGCGCAACAAGGCATGTGACAAATTGAGAAAGCGCTCCTTGTAGGCGCTGCTGCGGCGCAGGTCCGCTTCGCTGCGCGTCTTGAACAGATGATGCAGCGTGGTGCTGAGAAACACCGTGGCGATCAGCAGCACCGTGGTGAACAAGGCGCTGCGCAGCACCCTCTGGTTGTCCACCCCGGCGCCGATCAGGTTGATAATCGAAACCAGGACCATCAACAGAATCGGCCAATACCAGAGCCCGGAAAATATCCGCAGGGTTTCACGCAACGCCGGCTGGCTGAGGCGCTGGGCCAGCGGCAGGATGCGGATCACATGGGCGACAGGGCGACGCATGCGGATCACCAGCAAGCCGAAGGAAATCGACGCTGCCAATCCAGTGAACACGGCGATGCTGCTGGTGAGATTACTGCCCAGTTGATGGGCGATCTGCGGGCTGGTCAGGGCATCGCTCAGGGCCACCAGAAAACCGATGCCGAACAGCGGTCGTGGGCTGTGTTGTCGAATAATCTGCACCGCCCGCCGCTTGTGTCCGGCATTGAACATCACCACCAGCGACAGCACCAATGACGCGGCAAAGATCCCGGCACTGGTGGCATAGGCAAAACACAACGCCAGCGCCCTTCCCGCCGATATCGGCAAAAGCTGGCTGGCATAAATCGTCAACGGCAGACTGATCACCGCGGGAAGGGTGTAGGGCAGCACGTAACCGAGCAACGCCTGGCCCCGTTCGCGACTGAGCAGCAGACGGTGCTCGCACAGGCGCCTGGCGACCATCCGCCCAAGCAGCCAAAGACAGGCAAACACGGCCGCCCACACGCAGGTCAGCAGCAGGAAATCGCCGGCGACGCGCCAGGGCGAATGGGCCGATGGCTTATTGACCAACTGATCCACTTCATCGGCCGCGAGGTCGGCACGCAGGCGCCAGACGTCGAGGAGGTTTTCGTTGAGATCGAGTTTGGTCTGGACCTCGTCGATGCTTGAACTGATGGCCCCCAGTAATCCGCCTTGCACCAGCGGTTCGGGATGGGCCGGCGGCGTCGCGGCGGTCGCGGTGGTCGGCAGCCCCGGTATCGCGGCGGCTTCCAGTTGCTCGCTACCCACAAACAGCAACGCTCCCAGCAGTATCGCGGTCTTGAGCCTGATCAAAACACCCGCTCCTTTGGCTGTGTCGGTAAGGAACTGATCGAGAAATACCGGGCAAGTTCGGATATTGCCCGCAAATAGCAGGACAGTGATATCTCCTGTGGCGAGGGGGCTTGCCCCCGTTCGGCTGCGAAGCAGTCGTAAACCCATTGCATGCGGTGTATCAGATGAATTCGAATGGTAGGTTTTAGGGGCGCTTCGCACCCCAACGGGGGCAAGCCCCCTCGCCACAAATATGCATCCGCCCTCACGATCTTTGATCTGCACGCAAATATCAAATGCTCGTCCCTGTATTTTTCCGCACGATCCGAACCACGACACTGCGCTCCATCGAATGAATCCACCGGAGTTGCAGCCATGCCCATTGCCTTGCTCGCGCTGACCCTCAGCGCCTTTGCCATCGGGACGACCGAGTTCGTCATCGTTGGCCTGTTACCCACCATCGGCGCCGACCTCGGCGTCAGTCTGCCATCCGCCGGCCTGCTGGTCAGCCTGTATGCCCTTGGCGTTGCCGTCGGCGCCCCGGTGCTGACCGCCCTCACCGGCAAGGTTCCGCGCAAATTGCTGCTGTTGTCGCTGATGGTGCTGTTCACCCTCGGCAACCTGCTGGCGTGGCAAGCACCGAGTTACGAGTCGTTGATCCTCGCACGGATCGTCACCGGCCTGGCCCATGGGGTGTTTTTCTCGATCGGCTCGACCATCGCCACCAGTCTAGTGCCGAAGGAAAAAGCCGCCAGCGCGATTGCCATCATGTTCACCGGCCTGACCGTGGCGCTGGTCACCGGCGTGCCGCTGGGGACATTCATCGGCCAGCATTTCGGCTGGCGTGAAACCTTCCTCGCCGTTTCGGCCCTGGGCGTGATCGCCTTCATCGGCAGCCTGATATACGTGCCGAAAAATATCGCCCACAGCAAACCCGCATCGCTGTTGCAGCAATTGCAGGTGCTCAAGCAACCACGCCTGCTGCTGGTGTATGCGATAACGGCAGTCGGCTACGGCGGCTCGTTCATTGCCTTTACCTTCCTCGCGCCGATTCTTCAGGACCTCTCCGGCTTCAGCGCCAGCACCGTCAGCCTGGTGTTGCTGGTCTACGGCATCTCCGTGGCCATCGGCAACATCTGGGGCGGCAAACTGGCGGACAAGCGCGGCCCGATCAGCGCCCTGAAAATCATCTTTGCCCTGCTCGCCGCCGTGTTGTTCGTGCTGACTTTCACCGCCGGTAATCCTTGGCTCGCGCTGGCCACCGTGCTGGTCTGGGGCGCCGTGGCATTCGGCAACGTGCCGGGGTTGCAGGTGTATGTGGTGCGTCAGGCTGAGCATCACACCCCGCAGGCGGTGGACGTGGCGTCCGGCCTGAACATCGCAGCGTTCAACCTCGGCATTGCCGGTGGCGCGTGGGGCGGAGGCCTGATCGTCGCCCACATGGGGTTGATTCACACCGCATGGATCGGTGGCCTGGTGGTGTTGGTGGCGCTGGCATTGACCGCGTGGAGTGGACGTCTTGATCGCCTCGGCCCGGTGTATGCAGAACCATCTGAGGGTTCTCCCCGCATTATCACGGGTCACTGATACCCACTGTGGGAGCGAGCTTGCTCGCGATGACGGCGGTCCATTCAACATGGATGTGACTGATAAACCGCCATCGCGAGCAAGCTCGCTCCCACACTTGTTCGGTGTTGTTCTGTAGAAAATTGACCATCCGTAGCCCCATCGAAACTTTTGCCGCCGCAGCGCAGTCACCCAAAGACATGGGTAGGTAGTCCGGAGGCGACATGGCGGCGATTCATATCGGTATTTCAGGCTGGCGCTACACGCCCTGGCGGGGAGACTTCTACCCCATTGGCCTGACCCACAAGCGCGAATTGCAATTCGCCTCGCGGGCGGTCAACAGCATCGAAATCAATGGATCGTTCTACGCACTGCAGCGCCCCGAACGCTATGCCGTGGAAATCCGCCATGACAGCTTTGTCGATCCGCTGTTCGTCCGCTTGCTCAAGCGCTATAACACGGCCCTGGTCATCGCCGACACCGCAGGTAAATGGCCGTATCGCGAAGACATCACCAGCGATTTCGTCTACCTGCGTCTGCATGGCGCCGAAGCACTCTATGCCAGCGGTTACACCCCGCAGTCACTAAAACGCTGGGGCGAACGAATCGAAGCCTGGCATCACGGCCAACAACCGGATAATCCACAATTGATCGCGCCCCGGCAGAAGCCAAAGGCGTGCAAATCCCGGGAGGTGTTCTGCTATTTCGATAACGACATCAAAGTCCGCGCCCCCTTTGATGCACGCCACTTGCTGCAACGCCTGCACCTCGAAAAAAACCTCGCCACCGTCCCCGGTGAGCCTGCGGCCGAGGGCGTGTTGCCATGAGCATTCCAGAGCCGGTCGGCGTCACGGACGAGCAGACACCCATCAACACGACAGTGCAGCGCTTCACCGTGCTGACGGTCAACACCCATAAGGGTTTCACCGCGCTCAACCGGCGTTTCATCCTGCCGGAACTGCGTGAAGCGGTGCGTAGCGTGTCTGCCGATGTGGTGTTTTTGCAGGAAGTCCACGGCACCCACGAACAGCACCCCAGGCGCTACACCAACTGGCCGGCGATGCCGCAATACGAATTCCTTGCCGACAGCCTGTGGCCGCAGTTCGCCTATGGCCGCAATGCGGTGTATCCGGCGGGCGATCACGGCAATGCGCTGTTGTCGAAGTTCCAGATCATCCGCCACGACAACCTCGACGTGTCCATCAGCGGCCACGAGAACCGCGGGCTCTTGCATTGTGTGTTGCGCTTGCCCGGCGACGGCCAGGAGGTGCATGCGATTTGCGTGCATCTGGGGCTGCGCGAAACCCATCGCACCGCGCAACTGAAGCTGCTCGCCCAGCGCCTGGACGCCCTGCCCGGCAACGCCCCGGTGATTGTCGCCGGGGACTTCAATGATTGGCGCCAGCGCGCCGATGCATTGCTCACACCCAGCGGTTTGCGCGAAGTCTTCGCCGAGCACCATGGCAAACCGGCGCGCAGTTTCCCCGCGCGCTTGCCGGCATTGCGCCTGGACCGCATCTACGTACGCAACCTCAAGGCCAGCCATCCGCAAGTGCTGACCTCCCGGCCCTGGTCGCACCTTTCCGACCACGCCCCGCTGTCGGTGGAGATCGAGCTATGAGCAGCCAGTCGATGGAAAAAAACACGCTGGAACACATCCCCGCTCCGCCCACCCGCGAGCCGACAGCGGTCGATGTCGAATACGGCTGGCAAGGCAGCAATCGGGTCGAGTTGCTGGAAAATGGCGAGGCGTATTTTCCCCGGGTGTTTGAAGCCCTGCGCCGGGCGCAAAATGAAATCCTGTTGGAGACCTTCATTCTGTTCGAGGACAAGGTCGGCAATGAGCTGCAACAGATTCTGATCGAAGCCGCCCAGCGTGGCGTGCGCACTACCGTCAGCCTCGACGGCTTCGGCTGCGGCGAACTGAGTACCGGGTTCCTGAACGCCCTGACCGCGGCCGGCGTGCACCTGCAAATGTTCGATCCGGCACCGAAACGCCTGGGCATCCGCACCAACTGGTTCCGGCGCCTGCACCGCAAGATCGTGGTGGTCGATGGCACCGTCGCGTTCGTCGGCGGGATCAATTTTTCTGCCGATCATCTGGCCGACTTCGGCCCCGAGGCCAAACAGGATTATTCCGTAGAAGTACAAGGCCCGGCCGTGGCCGATATCCATCACTTTGCCCTGCTGCAATGCGGTCGCCCGGCGCACGCAAAATACTGGTGGCACCGCCGTCGACAGCGGCGTTCGGAACTGGCCTTCAGCGATCACGATGGCCAGGTGCGGCTGGTGTACCGCGACAACGGGGAACACCAGACCGACATCGAGGAGGTTTACCGCCAGGTATTGCGCCAGGCGCAGCGCCGGGTGGTGATCGCCAACGCCTACTTCTTTCCAGGGTTCCGCTTGTTGCGCGAGATCCGCAACGCGGCCCGCAGAGGGGTGGATGTGCGGCTGATCCTGCAGGGCCAGCCAGACATGCGGGTGGCCAGGCTTGCGGCGCGCATGACCTACGATTACCTGCTCAAATCCGGTGTGAAGATCTACGAATATTGCGACCGTCCGCTGCACGGCAAGGTCGCACTGGTGGATGAAGACTGGAGCACCGTAGGCTCCAGTAACCTCGACCCGTTGAGCCTGTCGATGAACCTGGAAGCCAACGTGCTGATCCGCGACCGTGGCTTCAATCGAGTTCTGTTCGATCGCCTGGAAGACCTCAGCGACAACCATTGCAAGGTCATGTCTCACGACATCGCGCCACGCGGGCGTGTCTGGCACATGACCGTCGGTTTTCTGGTGTTTCACTGCCTGCGGCATTTCCCGGCGTGGGCCGGTTGGTTGCCGGCGCATAAACCTCGCCTGAAACACATTCCTCCTCCGACCGGGGCCGCTGACCATGAACCGCACTGAGCCCCACACGGCAACTCACGCCAAAAGCCCTGGGAAGACGCACTGGAACCGCTGGAAACGACCGCTGACGATGCTGTTTTTCCTGATGCTGATCGTGCTGTTCACGATGCTCGCCCAGCGCATCGAATGGAACGAAGTGTTCGATACCCTGGCCGAATTCAAGGTGCGCACACTGATCATTGCCTCGGGGCTGACCCTGGTGAGTTTTCTGGTGTACGCCTGCTTCGACCTGATCGGCCGCACCTACATCCGCCAGAACCTGACCTGGAAGCAGATTCTGCCCGTGGGGATCATCAGCTACGCCTTCAACCTGAACCTGAGCGCCTGGGTCGGTGGCATCGCCATGCGATACCGGCTGTATTCGCGGCTCGGGGTCAGTAAGAGCAACATCGCGAAAATCCTCGGTCTGAGCCTGGCGACCAACTGGTTCGGTTACATGGTCATTGCCGGCGCCATGTTCAGCAGCGGGCTGGTACGCATGCCGCCGGGCTGGAAGCTCAGCAGTAGCGCGCTGCAAGGCGTGGGGGTTTTGTTGTTGCTGCTGAGCGCCGGATACCTGGTGGCGTGCCGGTTTGCCAAACGTCGGGAGTGGGTGATTCGTGGTGTGGAGATTGACCTGCCGTCGCCGCGCATGGCCGTGCTGCAACTGGCCCTCGGTGCCCTGAACTGGTCGCTGATGGCAGCGGTGATCTTCACCTTGCTACCGAACAAACTGGACTATCCACTGGTGCTGGGTGTGCTGTTGATCAGCGCCATCGCCGGGGTCATCACTCACATCCCGGCCGGGCTCGGCGTGCTGGAAGCCGTGTTTGTGGCGCTGCTGCAACACGAGGCTTCGCGGGGCAGCCTGGTGGCGGGACTGCTGGCCTATCGGGCGATTTACTTCATCCTGCCGTTGTTGATTGCCCTGGTGATGTACCTGCTGGTGGAAGCCAAGGCCAAGTCATTGCGGATTGCGAAGAAACCCAAGTGATTTTGTACTGGTTGTGAGGACGCCTTCGCGGGCAAGCCCGCTCCCACAGTGTCTGTTGGTGGATACAGATTCCATGTACACCCTCGATCCTTGTGGGAGCGGGCTTGCCCGCGAAGGCGTCCGCAAGCACACCGCAAATCACTGGGATTGAATAATGCTCAAACGCTCCCCCACCACCATCTCGGTAATCCAGCCGACAAGGATCGAGGTGTAGGCCTGCTGCGAAACCGGGTCGCTCAGCGCATGGTCGGCGCCATCGATAATGCGATGGGTCAGCGAGTGAGTCTGCTGACACGCCGCGCGGTAACTCATGATCGTCGAATGGGGCACGTAGTCGTCGGTCTCGGACTGCACCAACAGGACATCCCCGGTGAATTGCGAGCAGGCGTGCAAGGCACGATTGCTGTCGGCACGCACCAGAGTGCTTCGGTAATCACGCAAATCCAGCTTGTCCAGGTCGCGTTTCGGCGCGTGCCATTGCTCGTCGCGATACAGCGCCGGCACCCGCAGCGCCAGCCAGCGCACGGGCCTCAGCGAGGTCAGAATCGAGGCCAGATACCCCCCGTAACTGGTGCCGACCACGGCAATCGCCGAGGTATCGAGGGCCGGGTGCGCGAGCAAGCGGTCATAGGCCGCCAGCAGGTCGCGCAAATTGTCTTCCCGGGTCACCCGGGACAATGGAATGCCGGTGCCACCGGTGTGCCCGCGCAGGTCAAAGGTCAGGCACACGCACCCCAACCCGGCGATACCTTTGGCGCGTTCCAGATCCCGCTCCTGGCTGCCGCCCCAACCGTGCACAAAGAGCACGCCGGGGACTTTCGATTTGGGACTCAGGAAGGTGCCGCTCATCTGTTCGTCGTCAATGTCGATCTGAATGGATTCGCTTCTAGCCGTCATAGGGTTTAACCGTCACGTACTTGAGGAGAAAGTCACTGGCCTGCGCCGGCCCGCGGTACACCTCGATGGCGTCCGCCGGCAGCGGCTGGTCGATGTAGGTTTCCACCGAAGACACACGAATCGCGCACATCCCCGGATCGTTGACGAAATTCTGCAAGGCCGCGACCTCGGCGCTGCTGGCTCCGCCCATGCGCCAGGATTGTTCGAGCACACCGCTGCGTGGCCGGCCATCGCTGCCGACGCCCTGGGCGATGTCGTAGTTGCGCCGTGAGGCATAGAAACCTGGGTAGGCTTCATCCGCCGCGCTGTCGAACACCTGTGCCTGGCGGATCGCCAGTTGCACGTCTTCCGGCAGATCCAGCTTCAACAATTCGTCATAGCCGCCTGGCACCACCAGCAGGTTGGACCCGCCATACACCTGTTCACCCTGAGCGTCCTCGGTCAAATATTGATCACCGCAATAACTGAGTACCTTTGCGCCGATAAAACTCTGGCCGACGCTGTGGGTGATCACCTGGTCCAGGTCCTGTTCGAGCACCACGCCTTCGCTGAACATCGCCTCGGCCTCGGGCTGGGCAAGCAGGTCATCGAACTCGTCGAGGCTTTTGATCACTTCCTGACCACGTCCGGCACAGGCATGAATCGGTTTCAGGCGGATCGGCCCGGTGTACAGCAAATGCTCCGCCGCCGGGCGCGCATCCTTCAGGGAAAACACGCTGAGACCGTCGAGCACCACGCTGCGCACCCGCTCGGAAAACAACGGAGCCCAGCCTCGCGGCGCATGGGCATGGTGGTTGAGCAATCCGTGACTGATCGCTTTGGTGCAGATGAAGTCGTGGTCGACATAACCACCCCACAAATCCTCCGGGCCCTTGACCCCCAGTTGCCGGGCAGCCGCAGCGCCCACAAGGGTCTGGGTCGGCAACAGGTAGAGGTCTCGCCCTGCATGCAGTTGCGGGTCGTAGCTGCCGCCGTACTTGAGCCCCAGTATCTGCGCCAGCCAGCGGGCCAGTGCGCGGTTGGTTTCAACTTCATGCACTGGCGCGTCGGCGAGCACCGAATGGGCGACCACCAGTTTCCTGCGGTTTGCCGGGGTCATGCATCCCCCTTCAATCGACGTTTGATGAATGTAGCTGAAGGGGTGCAGAGATCAGGCCAAGGCCCGTTGAGGGAAAAGGGGTTTTAAATCAGCCCGTTGCGCAGGGAGTGATGGCATGTGGCCTGTTTTATTCTGCACGACGCCCTTTGATACTCCGGCATTTTGCACGATTCCAGCCCACACGCCCGCCCCTGTGGGAGCGAGCTTGCTCGCGATGAGGGAATGACATTCAACATTTATGTAGCAGACACACAGCTATCGCGAGCAAGCTCGCTCCCACAGGGAATCGAGGTGATGCGACTACCGTGCGACCGATCCAGAGTTCACCCCAAACCGTGTCCGATAATCACTCGGCGCCAACCCGGTGATTTTCCTGAACGTTGCGCGAAACGCCCCGGGGTCCTGATAACCCACGGTCCAGGCGATGTGGTCGATGGTGCCGTTGGTGAACTCAAGCATTTCCCGGGCCTTGCCAACTCGCAGGTGCTGGCAGTATTCGGTGGGTTTGAGCCCGGTGGCCGCGCGAAAGCGTCGCAGGAAGGTGCGTTCTTCCAGCCCTGCCTTTTCGGCCATCGCCGCCAGCGACACATCGGTCGCTCCGGTGCTTTGCAGCCAGTGTTGCACCTTGAGGATCGTCGCATCGCCATGACTGAGGATCGGCGCAAAGTTGCTGCCGCACTCACTGGCGCTATCGCTGTGTTCCACCACCAGAAAACGCGCGGTGTTGGTGGCGATGCTCGGCCCCAGCAACCGGTTGACCAGGCGCAGACCCAGTTCCGACCAGGCCATCAGCCCGGCGGTGGTAATCAGGTCGCCGTCATCGACAATCGGCGTATCGGCCTTGAGCCGGATCGCCGGATAACGTTCGGCGAAAGCTTTGGCCGAGGTCCAGTGAGTGGTGGCGCTACGACCGTCGAGCAGACCGCTTTCGGCCAACAGGATAGAGCCCACGCAAACCCCGCCCAGTGTCGCGCCGCTGGCATGTTGCTCACGCAACCAGCGAATCAACCCCTTTGGCGCCTGGCCCTCGGAAAAACCGCCGATCGATGGCGGAATCAACACGGCCACCAGGGCGCGCTCCGGGCCAGGATGGCTGTCGAAGACCCGAACCGGCGCCTGATCACCCTCGACCTGCCAATGGCTGACCCGCAACAGCGGCAACTGCGCAGACTGATGTTCGGCGGCGATCCGGTTGGCCACCCCGAACAAATCCGTCAAACCATGCACCGCCGCCATCTGCGCGCCGGGATAGATCAGTACACCTAGTTCGGCGATTGCCCTTTCTGCGTCCATTGTCAGTTTTCCCCCTTCTATTGTCGGTGCGGCCAATCCTCGGATCGCCTGCCAGAGCCAATACTTCATTCCACACCAACACACACTTCGAGGAAACAGTCATGGCCAAGCAAGCGCTCATCCTAGTCGATATCCAGAACGACTACTTCCCCCAAGGCAAGTGGCCGCTGGTCGGTGCCGACGCCGCCGCCGACAACGCCGTCCGCCTGATCAAGGCCTTCCGCGACGCAGGGGATTCAGTGGTGCACATTCGCCACGAATTCACCTCTGAAGATGCGCCGTTTTTCACCCCGAACTCCGAGGGCGCGAGGTTGCACCCGAAAGTGCTCAACCGTGCCGACGAACCGGTGGTGCTCAAACACTTCGTCAACTCGTTCCGCGAAACCGAACTGAAATCGATCCTCGACGAACAAGGCATCAAGGAACTGGTGGTCGTGGGCAGCATGAGCCACATGTGCGTCGACGGCATCACCCGGGCGGCGGCGGATTTTGGCTATACGGTCACCGTGATCCACGACGCCTGCGCCACCCGTGACCTGGAGTTCAATGGCGTGACGGTTCCGGCGGCGCAAGTTCATGCGGCGTTCATGGCGGCCCTGGCGTTTGCCTATGCCAGCGTGGTCTCGACCAACGAGTACCTGACAAGAAGCCGGAAGCTGTAAACCTTATTCAGGACAAGACAGCAAAAATGAAAAAGCCCATGGCCTCACCTGCCATGGGCTTTTAATTGCCGGTGAGTCTGGACGATCTGCATCAAACGCAATACCGCCAGAATCCTGAAAAGTCATGCCGAAGCCAACAATCACTCCACTCCCAACGCATACGCGGGGGATGTTGCTTTCACCCATGCCACTTTCTGGATAACTCACTGGAAGCCTGAACAATGAACAGCATGAATATCAGCACTGACAGCCTGTCGAAAAAAACATCCCTCGGACTCACCACCATGACGCTAGGGACCTACGGCATTTACTTCGCCCTCGCCGTTATCTACTTCTGGTTCGGGGGAATGAAATTCACCCACTATGAAGCAGAGGGACTGGTGCCACTGGTAAGCAACAGCCCCTTCCTGGGATGGGTCTATAACATTTTCAGTGTCGATCTGTTTTCCAGTTTGCTTGGCGTTCTGGAGATCTCCATCGGTGTGCTGATTGCGGGTCGCCTGCTGTCGCCAAAGCTTTCCTTGATCGGGGGCGCCTTGTCGGCCGGGCTGTTTTTCACCACCTTGAGCTTTATGTTCTCGACCCCCGGCGTGATTGAGCCCGGCCTTGGTTTCCCGGCCATTTCGGTCGCGCCAGGCCAGTTCCTGCTCAAGGACATCGGTTTGCTTGCCGCCTCCCTGTTCGTGGCGGGCCATTCGCTGACCCGACTGGAAACCCCTTGAGCTGACAACTTCACCCGCCGATGGCCTGAATCAGCTCGATGCATTCAGGTCATCGCCATCACCAGCCAGTACGCGGCCCTCAAGGGCCAGGGATTTCATCCAGTCCCGTGGACTGCAGCCGGTCTTGCGGCGAAACGCACGGGCAAGGGCCGACGGACTTTCATAGCCCACCTCATCGGCGATCAGCGTAATCGGCCGCCCCTCCCGCAGGCGCTTCTGCGCCAGACTGATCCGCCAGCTCAGAAGATAATCCAACGGTGTTTGCCCCAGGACCGCGCGGAAATGCACGGCATAAGCGGCGCGGGACATGTTCGATTCATTTGCCAACTCGGCCACTGACCAGGCCCGCTGAGGTTGGTTGTGCATCTGTATCAGCGAGCGCGACAGCCGCACATCGGCCAACCCGGCCATCATGCCGGTGCTCAACTGATGGTGGTCGAGCAAATGCCGGAACAGCAGGATGATCAACAGTTCGAACAAACGATCAAGCACGGCCTCCCTGCCGCAATGCCCGGCGCCAGCTTCACCGAACAGCCATCTCAGGGTGTCGGCCAGCAACGGCAGCTCATCCAGGGGCAACACCAGAAGATCGGGGAGCGAAGCAGATATCGGATTGCTGGCGCCGCCATCGAACAGCATCGACGCACATAACAGCTGAGCACCTTCAGTCTCACTGGCGATGAGCTGATGTCGACTGGGGCGTGGCAGGAAAATCAGGCTGGGGCGAGTGAGCAACAACTCACTCCTCCCTGGGCCTTTCAACGTGACAGAGCCGGCCTGCAACAGGTGAATATGACCGCGCTGGTCGGCGCCATCGTAGGACGCCACGCCGCAAAGCATGCCGCTGTAAAACAGGTTCGCGCGCACGCCGAACTGTGACAACAACGTAGACAGGCGATCCATAGGGCAACTCTGCACAGGGTCTGGACCCATAGCAGAGTATCACTGCGCGCTGACGGCTGGACGATCCTCGATCCCGGCGAGGAATGCCCTGGTAAAAATGCAAAAAGCCCGGCATCCATAGGGAGGCCGGGCTTTTTCAGGTTCTATTCTTTGGTGAAAGAATCAGAACGGGATATCGTCATCAAAGCTGTCGAAATCCGGAGCCGGCTGAGGAGCGGCCTGCTGTGGAGCCGGGCGCGACTGTTGCGGCGCCGACTGCTGTGGACGTGGAGCCTGCTGGCGTGGCGCGGACTGCTGGTAGTTGTTACCACCGCCCTGGCCCTGCTGGTCGCCCTGTGGACGGCCACCCAGCAGTTGCATGGTGCCTTGCATGTCGACCACGATTTCGGTGGTGTAACGCTTGATACCGTCTTTTTCCCACTCGCGGGTCTGCAGCTTGCCTTCGATGTAGACCTGAGAACCTTTACGCAGGTATTCGCCAGCGATTTCTGCAACCTTGCCGAACATCGACACACGGTGCCATTCGGTCTTTTCAACTTTCTGACCGGTTTGCTTGTCGGTCCACTGTTCGCTGGTCGCCAGACTCAGGTTGGTCACGGCGTTACCGTTAGGCAAGTAGCGAACTTCGGGATCCTGGCCGCAAGTGCCGACCAATATGACTTTGTTAACCCCACGGGCCATAACGTTCTCCTAGGCTACGCACGCTGCCCCGGCCGGGTTGTTCACCAGGCTCTCAAGGGTGGTGCGATCCAATAGTTCGGTGTCCAGTTTGATGTAAATCGCCGCCTCTTCCGCGACGATGACTGCATCTGTTATCCCTACGACCGCCTTCAGGCGCTCGACCAGACCCGCTTCGCGGATCGCCTCGGGCGACAACGGCAAGCGCAGGCTCGTGACGTAGGGAGGTTCGCGCATGGTAACAGCAAAGGCCAGCCAGAGGGCAGCCAGACCGGCGCATCCGAGGAACACAACCGACAGACCGCCATGCTGGAACAGCCAACCGCCAAGAATGCCGCCCAATGCCGACCCGAGGAACTGGCTGGTGGAATAAACCCCCATCGCCGTGCCCTTGCCGCCGGCCGGTGAAACCTTGCTGATCAGCGATGGCAACGAAGCTTCCAGCAGATTGAACGCGGTGAAGAACACCACCGTACCGATCACCAGAGCCCGCAAGCTATCGCCGAACTGCCAGAAGAATAGCTCAGTGAACATCAGCGTCACGACGGCGCCGAGTAAAACTCGTTTCATTTTGCGTTTCTTCTCGCCGTAGATAATGAACGGGATCATGGCGAAGAAAGAAATCAGCAACGCGGTCAGGTACACCCACCAGTGCTGCTCTTTGGGCAGCCCGGCTTTCTCGACCAGCGCCAGCGGCAAGGCGACGAAGCTGGACATCAACATCGCGTGCAACACAAAAATACCCAGGTCCAGCCGTAGCAGGTCCGGGTGCTTGAGCGTCGGCATCAATGCCTGGCGCGCAACACCGGACTCGCGATGCTGCAATGTCCCGGTAGAGCGCGGCACCATGAACATGACGATCACAATGCCGAGCAGCGCCATGCCGCCCGTGGCGAGGAACAACCCGGACAGACCAAAAGCGCGGGTCAGCAACGGGCCGACCACCATGGCGACGGCGAACGACAGACCGATGGTCATGCCGATCATGGCCATGGCTTTGGTCCGATGCTGCTCCCGGGTCAGGTCTGACAACAAGGCCATGACCGCGGCTGAAATCGCCCCGGCACCTTGCAGGATTCGCCCGGCGATCACGCCCCAGATCGAATCGGCATTGGCCGCCAGCACACTGCCGAGTGCGAAGATAATCAACCCGATGTAAATCACCGGGCGGCGGCCGATGCGATCGGAAATGAAACCGAATGGAATCTGGAAAATCGCCTGGGTCAGGCCGTAAGCGCCAATCGCCAGCCCGATAAGGGCCGGGGTCGCTCCTGCCAGGTCCATCCCATAGGTCGCCAAAACCGGCAACACCATGAACATGCCAAGCATACGGAAGGCGAACACCAGGGCCAGACCGCTTGCCGCGCGGGTCTCGCTGCCGCTCATGCGCTCGCTGTGGGGATCGTGCATGGAAAAACCTCATGTGAACCGGCGGCGATTCTACCAGTCCCATCGATTGGCAGGGTATATCGCGACGCTTTGACGCGTGTAGATGACAGAGCTTTCATGTAAGGCAGCAATAGCAGCATTCGATAGTGTGCATCCATCCAGTATTTGGCCGTATACTCCTACGTTTTCGACGCCCGCCGAGCGAGGCCACCTTGGACAAGATCCTGATTCGTGGGGCTCGAACCCACAACCTGAAGAACATCGACCTGACCCTGCCACGGGACAAGCTGATCGTCATCACCGGCCTGTCCGGCTCCGGCAAGTCGTCCCTGGCTTTCGATACCCTGTACGCCGAAGGCCAGCGCCGCTACGTCGAATCGCTATCGGCCTACGCCCGGCAGTTCCTGTCGATGATGGAAAAGCCCGACGTCGACACTATCGAAGGCCTGTCGCCGGCGATCTCCATCGAACAGAAGTCGACCTCGCACAACCCGCGCTCGACGGTCGGCACTATCACCGAAATCTACGACTACCTGCGCCTGCTTTATGCACGTGTGGGTATTCCCCGTTGCCCGGATCACGACATCCCGCTGGAAGCGCAGACCGTCAGCCAGATGGTCGACCTGGTCCTCGCCGAACCGGAGGGCAGCAAGCTGATGCTGTTGGCGCCGGTCATCCGCGAGCGCAAAGGCGAGCACCTGTCGGTTTTCGAAGAGCTGCGCGCGCAGGGTTTTGTCCGCGCCAGAATCAATGGAAAGCTCTATGAGCTGGACGAAGCTCCCAAGCTCGACAAGCAGAAAAAACATACCATCGATGTCGTGGTCGACCGCTTCAAGGTTCGCGCCGACCTGCAACAACGCCTGGCCGAATCCTTCGAGACCGCGCTGAAACTGGCGGACGGCATCGCCCTGGTGGCGCCGATGGACGACGAGCCGGGTGAAGAGATGATCTTCTCCGCACGCTTCGCCTGCCCGATCTGCGGCCACGCGATCAGCGAACTGGAACCCAAGCTGTTCTCCTTCAACAACCCGGCCGGCGCTTGCCCGACCTGCGATGGTCTGGGGGTGAAGCAGTTCTTCGACATCAAGCGCCTGGTCAATGGCGAACTGACCCTGGCCGAAGGGGCGATTCGTGGCTGGGACAGGCGTAACGTCTATTACTTCCAGATGCTCGGCTCGCTGGCCTCGCACTACAAGTTCAGCCTGGAAGTTCCGTTCAACGAATTGCCGGCCGATCAGCAGAAATTCATCCTGCACGGCAGCGGTTCGCAAAACGTCGACTTCAAATACCTGAACGACCGTGGCGATATCGTCAAACGCTCGCACCCGTTCGAAGGCATCGTGCCGAACCTGGAACGCCGTTACCGCGAAACCGAATCGGCATCGGTGCGCGAAGAACTGGCCAAGTTCCTCAGCACCCAGTCGTGCCCGGATTGCCGCGGCACTCGCCTGCGGCGTGAAGCGCGGCATGTGTGGGTCGGCGAGAAAACCCTGCCGGCAGTGACCAACCTGCCGATCGGCGATGCGTCCGATTATTTTGGCGGGCTCAAGCTCACCGGACGACGTGGCGAAATTGCCGACAAGATCCTCAAGGAAATCCGCGAGCGCCTGCAGTTCCTGGTCAACGTCGGCCTCGACTACCTGTCGCTGGATCGCAGCGCGGACACCTTGTCCGGTGGCGAGGCCCAGCGTATTCGTCTGGCCAGCCAGATTGGCGCCGGCTTGGTGGGCGTCCTGTACATCCTCGACGAACCCTCCATCGGCCTGCATCAGCGCGATAACGACCGGCTGCTGGGCACCCTCAAGCACCTGCGCGATATCGGTAACACGGTGATCGTGGTCGAGCACGATGAAGACGCGATCCGCCTGGCCGACTACGTGGTGGACATCGGCCCGGGCGCTGGCGTGCACGGCGGGCATATCGTTGCTGAAGGCACACCGGCCGAGGTCATGGCTCACCCGGACTCGCTGACGGGTAAATACCTGTCGGGCCGGGTGAAGATCGAAGTCCCGGCCAAACGTACACCGCGCAACAAGAAGCTGACGCTGTCGCTCAAGGGCGCGCGCGGCAACAACCTGCGCAATGTCGACCTGGAGATTCCGATCGGCCTGCTGACCTGTGTGACCGGCGTGTCCGGCTCCGGCAAGTCGACGCTGATCAACAACACCCTGTTCCCTTTGAGCGCCACGGCGCTGAATGGCGCCACTACCCTCGAAGCGTCCGCCCACGACAGCATCAAGGGCCTGGAGCACCTGGACAAGGTCGTCGACATCGACCAGAGCCCGATCGGCCGTACACCGCGCTCCAACCCGGCGACCTACACCGGTTTGTTCACGCCGATCCGCGAGTTGTTCGCCGGCGTACCGGAGTCCCGCTCCCGGGGCTATGGTCCGGGGCGCTTCTCCTTCAACGTCAAGGGCGGCCGCTGCGAGGCTTGTCAGGGCGACGGCCTGATCAAGGTCGAGATGCACTTCCTGCCGGACATCTACGTGCCCTGCGACGTGTGCAAGAGCAAGCGATACAACCGCGAGACCCTTGAGATCAAGTACAAGGGCAAGAGCATCCACGAAACCCTCGAGATGACCATCGAGGAAGCGCGGGTGTTCTTCGATGCTGTACCGGCCCTGGCGCGCAAGCTGCAAACATTGATGGATGTCGGCCTGTCGTACATCAAGCTGGGGCAATCGGCGACCACGCTGTCCGGCGGTGAAGCCCAACGGGTGAAACTGTCCCGCGAGCTGTCCAAGCGCGATACCGGCAAGACCCTGTACATCCTCGACGAACCCACCACCGGTCTGCATTTCGCGGATATCCAGCAACTGCTGGACGTGTTGCATCGCCTGCGCGACCACGGCAACACCGTGGTGGTGATCGAACACAACCTGGACGTGATCAAGACCGCTGACTGGCTGGTGGACCTGGGGCCGGAGGGTGGTTCCAAGGGCGGGCAGATCATTGCCGTCGGCACGCCGGAGGAAGTGTCAGAGATGAAGCAGTCCCATACCGGTTATTACCTCAAGCCGCTTCTGGAGCGCGATCGGGCTTGACCGCCCCCCATGAAAAAGCCCCTGTCACTTCATCAGTGACAGGGGCTTTTTTGTATTCGCAGCAATCAGGTGTGGGATTGCAGGTAGTTCTCTAGCCCGATCAACTTGATCAGACCCAACTGCTTCTCGAGCCAGTAGGTGTGATCTTCTTCGGTGTCATGCAATTGAACCCGCAGCATTTCGCGGCTGACGTAGTCCTTGTGTTGTTCGCAGAGCTTGATGCCCTTGCACAACGCAGCCCGTACCTTGTATTCCAGGCGCAAATCCGCTTCGAGCATCTCTGTCACCGTGGTGCCGACGTCGAGATCGTCCGGACGCATGCGCGGCGTGCCTTCGAGCATCAGAATCCGGCGCATCAGGGCATCAGCGTGCCCTGCTTCCTCTTCCATCTCGTGGTTGATTCTTTCGTAGAGCTTGGTGAAACCCCAGTCCTCATACATCCGCGAGTGGACGAAATATTGATCACGCGCGGCCAGTTCGCCGGTCAGCAACGTGTTGAGGTAATCGATCACATCTGGGTGGCCTTGCATCGCCCTACATCTCCCTGCTTTAAAGTTGTAGTTTGAACCAACATGCCCTTATCGTCACTCGCAAGACGCAATAAAAGCGAAGATATTCTGAGAAAACCGGCTGAAATAACGCAAAAACCGCCCAAATAAGGGCGGTTCTGCTTCTCATTTAGACTTCGTTAAGCTGTACGTTGAGCAGCTTTGCGATTGCTTCTCCATACGCCGGGTCAGCCTTGTAGAAATGCTGCAACTGGCGATCAACCACATCACTCGATACACCCGCCATCGCACCGGCAATGTTGCTAACCAGCAATGATTGCTGCTCCCCAGTCATCAAGCGGAACAACGCGCCGGCGTGGCTGTAGTAGTCGGTATCCTCGCGGTGATCGTAGCGATCAGCCGCACCGCTCAGTGCCAATGGCGGCTCCGCATAGCGAGGCGCTTGCTTCGGCGACTCAACGTAGCTGTTCGGCTCGTAGTTGGGTGCCGCACCGCCGTTACTGCCAAACGCCATCGAACCATCACGCTGGTAGCTGTTCACCGGACTGCGAGGCGCATTAACCGGCAATTGCTGGTGATTGGTGCCAACACGGTAGCGGTGAGCATCCGCGTAAGCGAATACTCGACCTTGCAGCATGCGGTCAGGCGATAAGCCAACACCTGGGACCATGTTGCTGGGACCGAATGCCGCTTGCTCGACTTCAGCAAAGTAGTTCAGCGGATTGCGATTGAGCTCCAGTTCTCCGACTTCAATCAGTGGAAACTCTTTCTGCGACCAGGTCTTGGTGACATCAAAGGGGTTCTCGTAGTGCGCCGCTGCCTGAGCTTCGCTCATGATCTGGATGCATACGCGCCATTTCGGGAAATCTCCCTGTTCGATGGCATTGAACAGGTCGCGCTGGGCGTAATCCGGATCAGTGCCCGCCAGGCGCGCAGCCTCCGCTGGAGCAAGGTTCTTGATCCCCTGCCTGGTCTTGTAGTGCCACTTCACCCAGTGACGCTCACCTTGAGCGTTGATGAGGCTGTAAGTGTGGCTGCCAAAACCATGCATGTGACGGTATCCATCAGGGATACCCCGGTCGGAGAACAGGATGGTGACCTGGTGCAGCGCCTCGGGCGAATGCGACCAGAAGTCCCACATCGCCTGGGCACTCTTCAGGTTGCTTTGCGGCAAACGCTTCTGGGTGTGGATAAAGTCCGGGAACTTCAGTGGATCGCGAATGAAGAACACGGGGGTGTTGTTGCCGACGATGTCCCAGTTGCCTTCCTCGGTATAAAACTTCAAGGCGAACCCGCGCGGATCACGCTCGGTATCAGCCGAACCCCGCTCACCGCCCACGGTGGAAAAACGCAGGAAAGTCGGAGTTTGCTTGCCGACTGTCTCAAACAGCTTCGCGCTGGTGTATTGAGTGATATCGCGCGTCACGGTGAACGTGCCGTAGGCTCCCGAGCCTTTGGCGTGTACACGGCGCTCAGGGATGTTTTCACGGTTGAAGTGGGCAAGCTTCTCGATCAGGTGAAAGTCGTCGAGCAGCAGCGGGCCACGAGGGCCGGCGGAACGGGAATTCTGGTTATCGGCAACAGGAGCGCCACTGGCGGTGGTAAGCGTTTTGTTTTGGCTCATGCGATCTTCCTTCCTCTGTCGGTCTTGAACTGCCGGCTATCGGCTGAGAGGGAGTATTGATCATCAATATGACAGCTACAAATTCATTAACTTGCAGGCATCGATAGAGAAAAACTAATGATCATCCCCATCACATAATGACGATGTGGACGAGGGAGACGCTTGTACAGAGGGCGCATTTCTTACAGGCACAAAAAACCGGGCACTAGGCCCGGTTCTTTGTTTCAGACTGACGTCTTACTCGGCAGATACAGCTTCGCCAGCAGTAGCACGATCAACCAACTCGACGTACGCCATAGGCGCGTTGTCGCCAGCGCGGAAACCGCACTTGAGGATGCGCAGGTAGCCACCCTCACGGGTAGCGTAACGCTTGCCCAGGTCGTTGAAGAGCTTACCAACGATAGCTTTCGAACGAGTACGGTCGAAAGCCAGACGGCGGTTAGCAACGCTATCTGTCTTGGCCAAAGTGATCAGCGGCTCGGCAACGCGGCGCAGTTCTTTAGCTTTTGGCAGAGTAGTTTTGATCAGCTCGTGCTCGAACAGCGACACCGCCATGTTTTGGAACATGGCCTTGCGGTGCGAGCTGGTGCGGCTCAGGTGACGACCACTTTTACGATGACGCATGGTTCATTCCTTACCAAACACTACGTTCGGTGATTACGACGATCAGGCAGTCGCCTTGTCGTCCTTCTTAAGACTTGCAGGCGGCCAGTTGTCGAGGCGCATGCCGAGGGACAGACCGCGGGAGGCCAGAACGTCCTTGATTTCAGTCAAGGATTTCTTGCCCAGGTTCGGAGTCTTCAACAGCTCTACTTCGGTACGCTGAATCAGGTCACCGATGTAGTAGATGTTTTCCGCCTTAAGGCAGTTAGCCGAACGTACAGTCAGTTCCAGATCGTCAACCGGGCGAAGCAGGATCGGATCGATCTCGTCTTCCTGCTCGACAACCACTGGCTCACTGTCACCCTTGAGGTCGACGAACGCAGCCAACTGCTGTTGCAGGATGGTTGCAGCGCGGCGAATTGCCTCTTCAGGATCCAGAGTACCGTTGGTTTCCAGATCAATAACCAGCTTGTCCAGGTTAGTACGCTGCTCGACACGGGCGTTTTCCACCACGTATGCGATACGGCGAACCGGGCTGAACGAAGAGTCAAGCTGCAAGCGACCGATGCTGCGGCTTTCGTCTTCATCGCTCTGACGCGAGTCTGCCGGTTCATAACCACGACCACGAGCTACTACGAGCTTCATGTTCAGGGCGCCGTTAGACGCCAGGTTAGCGATTACGTGATCGGGATTAACGATCTCGACATCATGATCCAGCTGAATATCGGCAGCGGTAACCACCCCCGAACCCTTCTTCGACAAGGTCAGCGTAACTTCGTCACGACCGTGCAGCTTGATAGCCAGACCTTTAAGGTTCAACAGGATTTCAATTACGTCTTCCTGTACACCTTCGATGGCGCTGTACTCGTGGAGCACACCGTCAATCTCGGCCTCGACTACTGCACAGCCGGGCATTGAGGACAACAGGATGCGGCGCAGCGCGTTGCCCAGGGTATGGCCAAAGCCACGCTCGAGAGGCTCGAGAGTGATCTTGGCGCGGGTTGGACTGACAACCTGCACATCAATGTGGCGGGGTGTCAGGAACTCATTTACCGAAATCTGCATGGATGCACCTATTTTCTAGCCCTTACTTGGAGTAGAGCTCGACAATCAGGCTTTCGTTGATGTCGGCGGACAGATCACTGCGAGCTGGAACGTTCTTGAAAACGCCCGACTTCTTCTCAGTGTCTACTTCTACCCATTCTACGCGGCCACGTTGGGCACACAGATCGAGAGCTTGGACAATGCGAAGTTGATTTTTTGCTTTCTCGCGAACAGCGACCACGTCACCAGCACGAACCTGGTAGGACGGAACGTTAACGGTCTGACCGTTTACGCTGATCGACTTGTGCGATACCAGCTGACGGGATTCGGCACGAGTCGAACCAAAGCCCATACGGTATACAACGTTGTCCAGACGGCATTCGAGCAGTTGCAGCAGGTTTTCACCGGTTGCACCTTTCTTGCCAGCAGCTTCTTTGTAGTAGCCGCTGAATTGACGCTCGAGAACGCCGTAGATACGACGGACCTTCTGCTTTTCACGCAGTTGGGTGCCGTAGTCGGACTGGCGACCGCGGCGTTGGCCGTGGATACCAGGTGCTGCTTCAATGTTGCACTTCGATTCGATCGCGCGCACGCCGCTCTTCAGGAAGAGATCGGTGCCTTCGCGACGAGCGAGTTTGCATTTTGGACCAATGTAACGAGCCATTCTTTACAATCTCCTGGATTACACGCGGCGCTTCTTCGGCGGACGGCACCCGTTGTGCGGGATTGGCGTCACGTCGGTGATGCTGGCGATCTTGTAGCCACAGCCGTTCAAAGCGCGGACTGCGGATTCACGACCTGGACCTGGACCTTTGACGTTGACGTCGAGGTTTTTCAGGCCGTATTCCAGCGCAGCTTGACCAGCACGTTCAGCAGCTACTTGAGCAGCAAACGGGGTGGACTTGCGGGAACCGCGGAAACCCGAACCACCGGAGGTAGCCCAGGAAAGAGCGTTACCTTGACGGTCGGTGATGGTCACGATGGTGTTGTTAAAAGATGCATGGATGTGGGCGATGCCATCAACCACTGTCTTTTTAACTTTTTTACGAGGACGAGCAGCAGGTTTTGCCATGATTAAATTCCTGTCGATTCGCTGGGGCGATTACTTGCGGATCGGCTTACGCGGACCTTTACGGGTACGCGCGTTGGTCTTGGTACGCTGACCGCGTACTGGAAGACCGCGACGATGACGCAGACCGCGATAGCAACCGAGGTCCATCAAGCGCTTGATTTTCATGTTGATTTCGCGACGCAGGTCACCTTCAGTGGTGAACTTCGCCACTTCGCCACGCAGCTGTTCAATTTGCTCGTCGCTCAGATCTTTGATCTTTGCTGCTGGGTTTACCCCAGTCTCTGCACAAATTTTCTGTGCAGTAGTGCGACCAACACCATAGATGTAGGTCAGCGAGATAACAGTATGCTTGTTATCTGGAATGTTAACGCCTGCAATACGGGCCATTCAGTGGGACTCCAATTGACAGCTACCTACGCCCCGGAAGCCAAGAAATAGGGCGCGAGATAATATCGCTGTAATAACAAATAATCAACCCGGCAGCGCACTAGCTGCCGGGCTTGAAGCACAATCACACTCAGCCTTGGCGCTGTTTGTGACGCGGTTCCGCGCTGCAAATTACTCGAACAACACCTTCGCGGCGAATAATCTTGCAGTTACGGCACAGCTTTTTCACCGATGCACGAACTTTCATCACCAACTCCTCGAACCTTATGGGTCAGCGCAGCATGCCGCTGCCGTAACCCTTCAGGTTGGCTTTCTTCATCAGGGATTCGTACTGGTGCGAAACGAGGTGCGATTGTACTTGGGACATGAAGTCCATCACAACCACGACGACGATCAGCAACGAGGTCCCGCCAAGGTAGAACGGTACGTTGGCTGCAACCACCAGGAACTGGGGCAACAGGCAGACGGCCGTCATGTAAAGAGCACCGAACATGGTCAAGCGAGTCAGAACGCCATCAATGTAGCGCGCAGACTGCTCACCTGGACGGATGCCCGGAATAAAGGCACCGGACTTCTTCAGGTTTTCCGCTACGTCTTTCGGATTGAACATCAACGCCGTATAGAAGAAGCAGAAGAAAATAATCCCTGCACTAAACAGCAGAATATTCAACGGCTGACCAGGAGCGATCGACTGCGAGATGTCCTGCAACCAGCCCATACCTTCAGACTGACCGAACCAGGCACCCAACGAAGCCGGGAACAGCAAAATGCTGCTCGCGAAAATAGCCGGAATAACACCGGCCATGTTCACCTTCAGCGGCAAGTGGCTGGTCTGCGCAGCGAAGACCTTGCGGCCCTGCTGACGCTTGGCGTAGTGAACAGCAATACGACGCTGACCACGCTCAATGAACACCACGAAACCGATAATCGCTACTGCCAGCAAACCGATGGCAACCAGGGCGAAGATGTTGATATCACCCTGACGTGCAGACTCGAAAGACTGCCCGATCGCTCTCGGAAGACCGGCGACGATACCTGCGAAAATCAACATCGAGATACCGTTGCCAACACCACGCTCAGTAATCTGCTCACCCAGCCACATCATGAACATCGCACCAGCCACAAACGTGGATACCGCGACGAAATGGAAGCCAAAGTCACCAGTGAACGCAACACCCTGCCCCGCCAGGCCAACGGACATGCCGATAGCCTGAACAAGGGCGAGGATGACAGTGCCGTAGCGGGTGTACTGGCTGATCTTGCGACGGCCAGCTTCACCTTCCTTCTTCAACTGCTCCAGCTGCGGGCTGACGGCGGTCATCAGTTGCATGATGATCGATGCCGAGATGTACGGCATGATCCCCAGTGCAAAGATGCTCATCCGCTCCAGCGCGCCGCCGGAAAACATGTTGAACAAGCTAAGAATGGTCCCCTCATTCTGTCGAAACAGGTCCGCGAGTCGGTCCGGGTTGATACCTGGAACCGGGATGTGTGCGCCTATTCGGTAGACGATAATCGCCAGGAACAGAAAACGCAGACGAGCCCAGAGTTCAGACATACCGCCTTTGCCGAGCGCAGAGAGAGCACCTTGCTTAGCCATTTATTCCTCGAACTTGCCGCCAGCTGCTTCGATAGCCGCACGCGCACCCTTGGTGGCGCCGATTCCCTTGCCGATAGTGACAGCGCGAGTCACTTCACCGGACAGCATGATTTTCACACGCTGTACGTTGACATTGATCACGTTGGCATCTTTCAGGGACTGCACGGTGACGATGTCGCCTTCCACTTTAGCCAGCTCGGACAAACGCACTTCTGCGCGATCCATGGCTTTCAGGGAAACGAAACCGAACTTCGGCAGGCGACGATGCAGCGGCTGTTGACCGCCTTCAAAGCCTGGAGCAATGGTGCCACCGGAGCGGGAGGTCTGACCTTTGTGACCACGGCCACCAGTCTTACCCAAACCGCTACCGATACCACGGCCCGGACGATGCTTTTCGCGACGGGAACCCGGCGCTGGACTCAGATCATTGAGTTTCATCGATTAACCCTCGACACGCAGCATGTAGTAAGCCTTGTTGATCATCCCGCGATTCTCGGGAGTATCCTGGACTTCTACAGTGTGACCGATGCGACGCAGACCCAGACCCTTAACGCACAGTTTGTGGTTAGGGATGCGGCCGGTCATGCTTTTGATCAGCGTTACTTTTACGGTAGCCATGATCAGAAGATCTCCTTGACGCTTTTGCCACGCTTGGCGGCAATGGATTCAGGAGACTGCATTGCTTTCAAACCCTTGAAAGTGGCGTGAACCACGTTTACAGGGTTAGTCGAGCCGTAGCACTTGGCCAGAACGTTCTGAACGCCAGCAACTTCGAGGACAGCACGCATAGCGCCGCCAGCGATGATACCGGTACCTTCAGAAGCAGGCTGCATGTACACCTTCGAAGCGCCGTGAGCGGACTTCATTGCGTACTGCAGAGTGGTGCCGTTCAGATCAACCTGGATCATGTTGCGGCGAGCAGCTTCCATTGCCTTCTGGATCGCAGCAGGCACTTCACGCGACTTGCCACGGCCGAAGCCAACACGGCCCTTACCATCACCAACCACGGTCAACGCGGTGAAGGTGAAGATACGGCCGCCTTTAACGGTTTTGGCTACGCGGTTAACTTGAACCAGCTTCTCGATGTAGCCTTCGTCGCGCTTTTGGTCGTTATTTGACATAACTTAGAACTCCAGCCCAGCTTCACGAGCAGCATCAGCCAGCGCTTTAACGCGGCCGTGGTACTTGAAGCCAGAGCGGTCGAAAGCCACTTGCGAGACGCCAGCGGCCTTAGCACGCGTAGCGACCAGCTGGCCAACCTTAGTGGCCGCGTCGATGTTGCCGGTGGCACCATCACGCAGTTCTTTATCCAAAGTCGAGGCGCTTGCCAGGACTTTGTTGCCGTCGGCCGAAATGACCTGGGCGTAGATGTGCTGCGAAGAGCGGAACACGCAGAGACGCACGACTTCGAGTTCGTGCATTTTCAGGCGTGCTTTGCGAGCGCGACGCAGTCGAGTAACTTTTTTGTCGGTCATTTGCTATGCCCTACTTCTTCTTGGCTTCTTTACGACGGACGACTTCGTCCGCGTAGCGCACACCTTTGCCTTTGTACGGCTCTGGTGGACGGAAGTCGCGGATCTCGGCGGCCACTTGACCTACCAGCTGCTTGTCGATGCCCTTGATCAGGATATCGGTCTGGCTAGGAGTCTCAGCGGTGATGCCTTCCGGCAGTTCGTAATCCACTGGGTGCGAGAAGCCAAGAGCCAGGTTCAGCACTGTGCCTTTTGCTTGCGCTTTGTAACCAACACCGACCAGCTGGAGCTTGCGCTCGAAGCCTTGGCTTACGCCCTGGACCATGTTGTTTACCAACGCACGAGTGGTACCAGCCATCGCGCGAGTCTGTTGATCGCCATTGCGAGCAGCGAAACGCAGCTCACCAGCTTCTTCAACGATCTCAACGGACGAGTGGATGTTCAGTTCGAGAGTGCCCTTGGCACCCTTCACCGAAAGCTGTTGGCCTGCGAATTTTACTTCGACACCGGCTGGCAGCTTAACGGGGTTCTTAGCGACGCGAGACATGCTTATCCCCCCTTAGAACACAGTGCAAAGAACTTCGCCGCCGACACCGGCAGCGCGCGCAGCACGATCAGTCATCACACCCTTGTTGGTGGAGACGATAGACACACCGAGACCGCCACGAACTTTTGGCAGATCATCGACGGACTTGTACTGACGCAGGCCTGGACGGCTAACGCGCTTCACTTCTTCGATAACCGGACGGCCTTCGAAGTACTTCAGCTCGATGGACAGCAGTGGTTTGATTTCGCTGCTGATCTGATAACCCGCAATGTAACCTTCGTCCTTCAGGACTTTGGCAACAGCTACCTTCAACGTGGAAGATGGCATGCTTACGACGGACTTTTCAGCCATCTGGGCATTACGGATACGAGTTAGCATGTCCGCTAACGGGTCCTGCATACTCATGGGCTAGACGCTCCTAATACAAAAAAATTAGCCTTGCGGCTATTACGTGTCGCCGAGAATCTCCGAGCATGAAAAACACGGGCTCAGGCGAGCCGGGTATTCTAGACACACCCCGGAAATGAATCAAGCCCCAAAAGGGGCTTGATCCAGATTCAAGGCCACCGGTGGTCAGGATCTTGCGATCCTGGACACCGAGACTTTGACAGTACTTACCAGCTGGCTTTAACCAGACCCGGTACGTCACCACGCATGGCAGCTTCACGCAGCTTGTTACGGCCGAGGCCGAACTTGCGGTAAACGCCGTGTGGACGACCGGTCAGGCGGCAGCGGTTACGCATGCGCGAAGCGCTTGCGTCACGTGGCTGCTTCTGCAGGGCTACTGTAGCTTCCCAACGCGCTTCTGGACTTGCGTTCAGATCAACGATGATAGCTTTCAGTGCTGCACGCTTCTTGGCGTACTTGGCAACCGTGAGCTGACGCTTCAGCTCGCGGTTTTTCATGCTCATCTTGGCCATGGTCCTACTCCAATCAGTTGCGGAACGGGAATTTGAACGCACGCAGCAGAGCGCGGCCTTCATCATCGTTCTTGGCAGTGGTGGTCAGGGTGATGTCCAGACCGCGGAGAGCATCGATCTTGTCGTAGTCGATTTCCGGGAAGATGATCTGCTCTTTCACGCCCATGCTGTAGTTGCCACGACCATCGAAGGACTTGGCATTCAGGCCGCGGAAGTCGCGAACCCGAGGCAGGGAGATCGACAGCAGACGATCCAGGAACTCGTACATACGCTCACGGCGCAGGGTCACTTTGACGCCGATCGGCCAACCTTCACGGACTTTAAAGCCAGCGATGGATTTGCGAGCGTAGGTCACAACGACTTTCTGGCCGGTGATCTTTTCCAGGTCAGCAACAGCGTGCTCGATGACTTTTTTGTCGCCGATCGCTTCGCCCAGACCCATGTTCAGGGTGATTTTGGTAACGCGCGGAACTTCCATCACGTTCGAAAGCTTAAGTTCTTCCTTAAGTTTCGGAGCAATTTCCTTCCGGTAAATCTCTTTTAGTCGTGCCATGGTCTCATCTACCTAGCAGTGTTCAAGCATCAACCGCTTTTTGGGTCGACTTGAAGACACGAATTTTCTTGCCGTCTTCTACTTTGAAACCAACGCGGTCAGCCTTGTTGGTTTCGCCGTTGAAAATGGCGACGTTAGAAGCATCCAGTGGAGCTTCTTTTTCGACGATACCGCCCTGCACGCCCGACATCGGGTTAGGCTTGGTATGACGCTTGACCAGGTTCAGACCACCAATAACCAAACGGTTGTTAGCGAGAACCTTAAGCACCTTACCGCGCTTACCTTTGTCTTTGCCGGCGATCACGATGATCTCGTCGTCACGACGAATCTTTTGCATGTCGGATCTCCTTACAGCACTTCTGGGGCGAGCGAGACGATCTTCATGAACTTCTCAGTACGAAGTTCACGGGTCACTGGCCCAAAGATACGGGTGCCGATCGGCTCTTGCTTGTTGTTCAACAGAACAGCAGCGTTGCCATCAAAGCGGATAATGGAGCCATCAGCACGACGTACGCCGTGACGAGTGCGGACTACTACAGCAGTCATCACTTGGCCTTTTTTCACTTTACCGCGAGGAATTGCTTCCTTCACGGTAACCTTGATGATGTCACCGATACCAGCGTAACGACGATGGGAGCCACCCAGCACCTTGATGCACATAACGCGGCGAGCGCCGCTGTTATCGGCCACATCGAGCATGGATTGAGTCTGAATCATATAATTTCTCCGACCCCTAGTCCTTAGACTTCCACAGCGCGTTCGAGAACATCAACCAGCGCCCAAGACTTGGTCTTGGCCAAAGGACGAGTTTCACGAATAGTGACTTTGTCGCCGATGTGGCACTGATTGGTTTCGTCGTGCGCGTGCAGCTTAGTCGAACGCTTAACGTATTTACCGTAGATCGGGTGCTTAACGCGACGCTCGATCAGAACGGTGATGGTTTTGTCCATCTTGTCGCTGACAACACGGCCAGTCAGCGTACGGACAGTTTTTTCGGCTTCAGCCATGATTACTTACCTGCCTGCTGGTTGAGCACAGTCTTCACGCGAGCGATGTCACGCTTAACTTGCGAGAGCAGATGAGACTGCCCCAACTGGCCAGTTGCTTTCTGCATACGCAGATTGAACTGGTCGCGCAGCAGGCCGAGCAGTTGCTCGTTCAGCTGCTGTGCGGATTTTTCACGAAGTTCATTCGCTTTCATCACATCACCGTCCGTTTAACAAAGGAGGTGGCGAGCGGCAGCTTTGCAGCAGCCAGGGCGAAAGCCTCACGCGCCAGCTCTTCAGAAACACCCTCGATTTCATACAGGACTTTGCCTGGCTGAATCTGGGCAACCCAGTATTCCACGTTACCCTTACCTTTACCCATCCGAACCTCGAGAGGTTTTTTGGAGATCGGCTTGTCCGGGAATACACGGATCCAGATCTTGCCGCCACGTTTTACGTGACGGGTCAGAGCACGACGCGCTGACTCGATCTGACGAGCGGTGAGACGACCACGAGCAACAGACTTCAGCGCGAACTCGCCGAAGCTGACTTTGCTACCGCGCAATGCCAGGCCACGGTTGTGACCAGTCATCTGCTTGCGGAACTTCGTACGCTTTGGTTGCAACATTTGGCGTACCCCTTACTTAGCAGCTTTTTTACGAGGCGCTGGTGCTTGTGGTTTCAGTTCTTCTTGGCGACCACCAATTACTTCGCCTTTGAAGATCCAAACCTTTACACCGATCACACCGTAAGTGGTGTGAGCTTCGTAGTTGGCATAGTCGATGTCGGCACGCAGGGTGTGCAATGGCACACGACCTTCGCGATACCATTCAGTACGTGCGATTTCAGCACCGCCGAGACGACCGCTCACTTGGATTTTGATGCCTTTGGCACCAATGCGCATGGCGTTCTGTACAGCGCGCTTCATAGCGCGACGGAACATTACGCGACGCTCCAGCTGCTGAGCTACGCTCTGCGCAACCAGCATACCGTCGAGCTCCGGCTTGCGGATCTCTTCGATATTGATGTGCACAGGCACACCCATTTGCTTGGTCAGGTCCTGACGCAGTTTCTCAACATCTTCACCTTTCTTCCCGATAACGATACCTGGACGAGCGGTGTGGATGGTGATGCGTGCAGTTTGGGCCGGACGATGGATATCGATACGGCTTACGGACGCGCTTTTTAGTTTGTCTTGGAGGTACTCACGCACATTCAGATCTGCGAGCAAATAGTCCGCATAAGTCCGACCGTCTGCGTACCAGACGGAGGTGTGCTCCTTGACGATTCCCAGGCGAATGCCAATGGGATGTACTTTCTGACCCATCTCTTCGACTCCGTTACTTGTCAGCAACCTTGACAGTGATATGGCAAGACCGCTTGACGATGCGATCAGCACGGCCTTTGGCACGTGGCATGATGCGCTTCAGCGAACGCCCTTCGTTGACGAAAACAGTGCTGACCTTCAGGTCATCAACGTCTGCGCCTTCGTTATGCTCGGCGTTGGCTACGGCCGACTCCAGCACTTTCTTCATGATCTCGGCGGCTTTCTTACTGCTGAAAGCCAACAGGTTGAGCGCTTCGCCCACCTTCTTCCCGCGGATCTGGTCGGCGACCAAGCGGGCTTTCTGGGCGGAGATTCGAGCGCCCGACAACTTAGCGGCTACTTCCATTTCCTAACCCCTTAACGCTTGGCTTTCTTGTCTGCCACGTGCCCGCGATAAGTGCGGGTACCGGCGAACTCGCCCAGTTTGTGGCCGACCATGTCTTCGTTCACGAGAACTGGGACGTGCTGACGACCGTTGTGTACTGCGATGGTCAGACCGACCATTTGTGGCAGGATCATCGAACGACGCGACCAGGTTTTCACCGGTTTGCGATCGTTCTTTTCCGCCGCCACTTCGATCTTCTTCAGTAGGTGAAGATCGATAAAAGGACCTTTTTTCAGAGAACGTGGCACTGTCGTATCCCTCTATTTACTTGCGACGACGGACGATCATTTTGTCGGTACGCTTATTACCACGAGTCTTCGCGCCCTTAGTCGGGAAGCCCCATGGCGATACCGGATGACGACCACCAGAGGTACGACCTTCACCACCACCATGTGGGTGGTCAACCGGGTTCATGGCAACACCACGAACGGTTGGGCGAACGCCACGCCAGCGTTTGGCACCAGCTTTACCCAGCGAACGCAGGCTGTGCTCGGAGTTCGAGACTTCGCCCAGGGTCGCACGGCATTCAGCCAGGACTTTACGCATTTCACCGGAACGCAGACGCAGGGTAACGTACACGCCTTCACGAGCGATCAGCTGAGCCGAAGCACCAGCGGAACGAGCGATCTGTGCGCCTTTACCTGGCTTCAGTTCGATGCCGTGTACGGTAGAACCGACTGGAATGTTGCGCAGTTGCAGAGCGTTACCTGGCTTGATTGGAGCCAGAGCGCCCGCGATCAGCGTGTCGCCAGCACTCACGCCTTTAGGGGCGATGATGTAGCGGCGCTCGCCGTCTGCGTAGCAGAGCAGTGCGATGTGAGCAGTACGGTTTGGATCGTATTCGATACGCTCGACAGTGGCGACGATGCCATCTTTGTCGTTGCGACGGAAATCGACCATACGGTAATGCTGCTTATGACCACCACCGATGTGACGAGTGGTAATACGGCCATTGTTGTTACGACCACCAGTCTTCGATTTCTTCTCGAGCAGCGGTGCGTGAGGAGCGCCTTTATGCAGCTCCTGGTTGACCACCTTGACCACAAAACGGCGGCCAGGGGAAGTCGGTTTGCATTTAACGATTGCCATGATGCACCCCTTCCTTACTCAGCACTGCTGCTGAAATCGAGATCTTGGCCTGGCTGAAGGGAGATAACTGCCTTCTTCCAGTCATTACGCTTGCCCAGACCGCGAGCAGTGCGCTTGCTCTTACCCAGAACATTCAGGGTAGTAACACGCTCTACTTTCACGCTGAACAGGCTTTCGACGGCCTTCTTGATTTCCAGCTTGGTTGCGTCGGTAGCAACCTTGAAAACGAACTGGCCTTTCTTGTCTGCCAGAACCGTAGCCTTCTCGGAAACGTGCGGGCCAAGCAGAACTTTAAATACGCGTTCCTGGTTCATCCCAGCAGCTCCTCGAATTTCTTCACGGCCGACACGGTGATCAACACCTTGTCGTATGCGATCAGACTAACTGGATCGGAACCTTGCACGTCACGTACATCTACGTGTGGCAGGTTACGAGCAGCCAGGTACAGGTTCTGATCAACAGCGTCGGACACGATCAGAACGTCGGTCAGGCTCATGTTGTTCAGTTTGCCCAGCAGGTCTTTGGTTTTCGGCGTTTCAACGGCGAAATCCTGAACCACGACCAGACGATCAGTACGCACCAGCTCAGCAAGGATGGAACGCATTGCTGCGCGGTACATCTTCTTGTTCAGCTTCTGGGAGTGATCCTGAGGACGAGCTGCGAAAGTGGTACCGCCGCCACGCCAGATTGGGCTACGGATAGTACCGGCACGAGCACGGCCAGTACCTTTCTGACGCCATGGGCGCTTACCGCCACCACGAACGTCGGAACGGGTCTTTTGCTGCTTGGAACCCTGACGACCGCCAGCCATGTAGGCTACGACTGCTTGGTGAACCAGCGTCTCGTTGAATTCGCCGCCAAATGTCAGTTCGGAAACTTCGATCGCTTGAGCGTCATTTACATTTAATTGCATGTCAGCTTCCCCTTAACCGCGAGCCTTGGCTGCTGGACGTACAACCAAGTTGCCGCCAGTAGCGCCAGGAACAGCGCCCTTGACCAACAACAGATTGCGTTCAGCGTCCACGCGCACTACTTCGAGGGACTGCACGGTCACGCGCTCAGCGCCCATATGACCGGACATTTTTTTGCCCTTGAATACACGACCAGGAGTCTGGCACTGGCCGATAGAGCCTGGAACGCGGTGGGATACGGAGTTACCGTGGGTGTTATCTTGCCCGCGGAAATTCCAACGCTTGATCGTACCCTGGAAGCCTTTACCCTTGGACTGACCGGTTACATCAACCAGTTGACCAGCGGCGAAGATTTCAGCGTTGATCAGATCGCCGGCTTGGTACTCGCCTTCTTCAAGGCGGAATTCCATTACGGTACGACCAGCGGCAACGTTCGCTTTAGCGAAGTGGCCAGCCTGAGCTGCTGTTACACGCGAAGCACGACGCTCGCCGACAGTGACTTGCACTGCACGATAGCCATCGGTCTCTTCAGTTTTGAACTGGGTGACGCGATTCGGTTCGATCTCAATGACCGTGACCGGAATGGAGACACCTTCTTCGGTGAAAATACGGGTCATACCCGCTTTACGACCGACTACACCAATAGTCATGTTGTAAACCTCATGAGTGTACGGGGCTTTCACCCGCTATGGCCGCCCATTTCAGAGCGTTACACGACTAAGACCGAGTCTTAGCCGAGGCTGATCTGCACTTCCACACCGGCCGCAAGATCAAGCTTCATAAGAGCATCAACGGTTTTATCCGTTGGCTGGACGATGTCCAGAACACGCTTATGAGTACGGATCTCGTACTGGTCACGCGCGTCTTTGTTGACGTGCGGGGAGACCAGAACGGTGAACCGCTCTTTACGGGTAGGCAGTGGAATTGGACCACGCACTTGAGCACCAGTACGTTTCGCGGTTTCCACGATTTCCTGGGTTGATTGGTCGATCAGGCGATGGTCGAAAGCCTTCAACCTGATACGGATTTGCTGATTTTGCATTGGATTTCAGACTCCGGCTGCTATTCCCACCGGGCGCAATACGCCCGTTAAAAGGAGGCGCAATTCTATAGACGCCCCAGATGGGTGTCAACCCAATAAAAAAGCCCCCGCTGAGCGGGGGCCTTTCAAAGCATCGAAGCTATCTCAAAAGAGATGCTTACTCGATGATTTTGGCTACGACGCCAGCGCCGACGGTACGACCGCCTTCACGGATAGCGAAACGCAGGCCGTCTTCCATTGCGATGGTCTTGATCAGGGTAACTTCCATCTGGATGTTGTCACCTGGCATTACCATTTCAACGCCTTCTGGCAGCTGGCAGTTACCAGTCACGTCAGTAGTACGGAAGTAGAACTGTGGACGGTAGCCTTTGAAGAACGGAGTGTGACGACCGCCTTCTTCCTTGCTCAGAACGTAAACTTCTGCGGTGAACTTGGTGTGCGGCTTAACCGAACCTGGCTTAACCAGAACCTGGCCACGCTCAACGTCGTCACGCTTGGTACCACGCAGCAGAACGCCGCAGTTCTCGCCAGCACGACCTTCGTCGAGCAGCTTGCGGAACATTTCAACACCGGTGCAGGTGGTGGTGGTGGTGTCACGCAGACCAACGATTTCCAGTGCATCTTGAACGCGAACGATACCGCGCTCGATACGACCAGTCACAACAGTACCACGACCCGAGATCGAGAATACGTCTTCGATTGGCATCAGGAATGGCTTGTCGATAGCACGCTCTGGTTCTGGGATGTAGCTGTCCAGGGTTTCAACCAGTTTACGAACGGCAGTGGTGCCCATTTCGTTGTCGTCTTTGCCTTCCAGCGCCATACGAGCCGAACCGATGATGATTGGAGTGTCATCGCCCGGGAAGTCGTAGGTGGACAGCAGGTCGCGAACTTCCATCTCGACCAGTTCCAGCAGCTCAGCGTCGTCTACCAGGTCAGCCTTGTTCAGGAAAACCACGATGTACGGAACGCCTACCTGACGGGACAGCAGGATGTGCTCACGGGTTTGTGGCATCGGACCATCAGCGGCCGAGCAAACCAGGATCGCGCCGTCCATCTGGGCAGCACCGGTGATCATGTTCTTCACATAGTCAGCGTGACCTGGGCAGTCAACGTGAGCGTAGTGACGGATCTTCGAGTTGTACTCGACGTGCGCGGTGTTGATGGTGATACCACGAGCTTTTTCTTCTGGCGCGCTGTCGATTTTATCGAAATCAACGATTGCGGAACCGAAAACTTCGGAGCAAACGCGAGTCAGAGCTGCGGTCAGAGTGGTTTTACCGTGGTCAACGTGACCGATGGTGCCAACGTTGACGTGCGGTAGGGAACGATCAAATTTTTCTTTAGCCACGACAATTAACTCCTTGCCTAAAGGACTGAATCAGCCTTGTTTTTTGGTTACAGTTTCGACGATGTGCGACGGAGCTGTATTGTATTTTTTGAATTCCATAGAGTAGCTTGCGCGACCCTGGGACATCGAACGAACGTCGGTCGCATAACCGAACATCTCGCCCAACGGAACTTCAGCACGGATCACCTTACCGGAGACCGTGTCTTCCATACCCAGAATCATGCCGCGACGACGGTTAAGGTCGCCCATCACGTCACCCATATAGTCTTCAGGCGTAACAACCTCTACCGCCATGATCGGCTCGAGCAACTCACCACCGCCCTTCTGGGCCAGTTGCTTGGTCGCCATGGAAGCAGCCACCTTAAACGCCATCTCGTTCGAGTCGACGTCGTGGTAAGAACCATCAAACACGGTAGCCTTCAGGCCGATCAGCGGATAGCCGGCAACTACGCCGTTCTTCATCTGCTCTTCGATACCCTTCTGGATAGCCGGGATGTATTCCTTAGGAACCACACCACCCACTACTTCGTTCACGAATTGCAGACCTTCCTGACCTTCGTCAGCAGGAGCAAAACGGATCCAGCAATGGCCGAACTGGCCACGACCGCCGGACTGACGAACGAACTTGCCTTCGATTTCGCAATTCTTCGTGATGCGCTCACGATACGAAACCTGAGGCTTACCGATGTTGGCTTCGACGTTGAACTCACGGCGCATCCGGTCAACCAGGATGTCCAGGTGCAACTCGCCCATGCCAGAGATGATCGTTTGACCAGTCTCTTCATCAGTCTTGACGCGGAAAGACGGGTCTTCCTGAGCAAGTTTGCCCAGAGCGATACCCATTTTTTCCTGGTCATCCTTGGTCTTAGGCTCTACGGCAACCGAAATAACCGGCTCCGGGAAGTCCATGCGAACCAGGATGATTGGCTTGTCAGCGTTGCACAAGGTTTCACCAGTGGTGACGTCCTTCATGCCGATCAGGGCCGCGATGTCACCAGCGCGTACTTCCTTGATCTCTTCACGGGCGTTTGCGTGCATTTGCACCATACGACCCACGCGCTCTTTCTTGCCTTTGACCGAGTTGATCACGCCGTCGCCGGAGGCCAACACGCCCGAGTAAACACGGACGAAAGTCAAGGTACCCACGAATGGGTCGGTAGCGATCTTGAACGCCAGAGCCGAGAACGGCTCGTTGTCGTCTGCATGACGCTCCATCTGCTTTTCCTCGTCATCCGGGTCAGTACCCTTGATGGCAGGAATGTCGGTTGGAGCCGGCAGGTAGTCGATAACGGCGTCGAGAACCAGGGGAACACCCTTGTTCTTGAAGGAAGAACCGCAAACAGCCAGAACGATCTCACCAGCGATAGTACGCTGACGCAGAGCACCCTTGATTTCCTCGACGGTGAGTTCTTCACCTTCAAGGTACTTGTTCATCAGCTCTTCGCTGGCTTCGGCCGCAGCCTCAACCATGTTGTTGCGCCACTCTTCAGCCAGTTCCTGCAGTTCAGCAGGGATGGCTTCACGACGAGGGGTCATACCCTTGTCGGCATCGTTCCAGTAAACGGCTTCCATGGTCATCAGATCGATCTGACCCTGGAAGTTGTCTTCGGAACCGATAGCGAGCTGGATAGGCACCGGAGTGTGACCCAGACGCTGCTTGATCTGAGCGATCACGCGCAGGAAGTTCGCACCGGCACGGTCCATCTTGTTCACGTAAACGATACGTGGAACACCGTACTTGTTGGCTTGACGCCATACGGTTTCGGACTGAGGCTCAACGCCGGAAGTACCGCAGAACACAACGACCGCGCCGTCGAGTACACGCAGGGAACGTTCAACTTCAATAGTGAAGTCTACGTGGCCCGGGGTATCGATGACGTTGAAACGGTACTGGTCTTTGTGCTGCTTGGCGGAACCCTGCCAGAAGGCGGTAATGGCAGCAGAAGTAATGGTAATACCACGCTCCTGCTCCTGCACCATCCAGTCTGTGGTCGCGGCGCCGTCATGCACCTCGCCCATTTTGTGACTTTTGCCAGTGTAAAAAAGGACGCGCTCAGTGGTGGTGGTTTTACCAGCATCCACGTGTGCAACGATACCAATGTTACGGTAGCGATTAATCGGTGTTGTACGAGCCATAAAGCCCTCGCAAAATTAGTGACGCTAAAATTAGAAGCGGTAGTGCGAGAAAGCCTTGTTGGCTTCAGCCATACGGTGAACGTCTTCACGCTTCTTAACTGCAGCACCTTTACCTTCGGCAGCGTCCAACAGTTCGCCAGCCAAACGCAGAGCCATAGACTTCTCGCCGCGCTTGCGGGCGTAGTCTACCAACCAGCGCATTGCCAGAGCGTTACGACGGGAAGGACGAACCTCGACCGGAACCTGGTAAGTAGCACCACCAACGCGGCGCGACTTCACTTCGACCAGCGGAGCGATGGCGTCGAGTGCTTTTTCGAAGAGTTCCAGGGGATCGGTGCCGGCCTTACGAGCCTTCACGGTATCCAGGGCACCATAAACGATACGCTCGGCAACGGCTTTCTTGCCGCTTTCCATTACGTGGTTCATGAATTTGGCGAGGATTTGGCTTCCGTATTTCGGATCGTCCAGAATCTCACGCTTGGCTGCTACGCGACGTCTTGGCATTGATAAGCCCTCAAACGGTCTTCAGGTTAGCCCGGGACAGCTCCTATGGATGCGTGCCCGACCTTACTCTTATCGACTCAATAAAATGAAAAACTGCAAAACGGCCGATTACTTCGGACGCTTGGTACCGTACTTCGAACGACCCTGGTTACGACCTTTAACACCGGAAGTATCCAACGAACCGCGAACGGTGTGGTAACGAACACCTGGCAAGTCTTTTACACGACCGCCGCGGATCAGTACCACGCTGTGCTCTTGCAGGTTGTGGCCTTCACCGCCGATGTACGAGGAAACCTCGAAACCGTTGGTCAGGCGCACACGGCATACTTTACGCAGTGCCGAGTTAGGTTTTTTCGGCGTGGTGGTGTACACACGGGTGCACACGCCACGGCGTTGCGGGCAGTTCTGCAGCGCAGGCACGTCGGATTTCTCGACGATACGCTTACGCGGCTGACGTACCAGCTGGTTGATAGTTGCCATCTACTAGCTCCACTGTTGTCTTGCGACGCTATTGTCTTGCAAGAAAAGCAAAATGGCAGGAACGAGTTCCCGCCAAATTTAGGGGTACAAGAGTCTAAAGAGGATCTTGTCCCCAGTCAAGGCAAGGCCCCGCCCTCCCCGCTCATCCAATCTCGACAAATTGTCTCGATTCGATGAACGGAGTGACCAGGGCCTCACACTCATTTACCGCAGAACTCAGTTACCGCTCGAGTTCAGCGCTTCGGTCAGTGCAGCTTCCACTTCACTGGCGCTTACGCGCAACGGCTTGTCTGCATCACGGCGGCGCTTACGCTCGCTGTGATAAGCCAGGCCGGTACCAGCCGGGATCAGACGACCCACGACCACGTTTTCTTTCAGGCCGCGCAGGTAATCGCGCTTGCCGGTTACCGCCGCTTCGGTCAGTACGCGAGTGGTTTCCTGGAAGGAAGCCGCCGAGATGAACGATTCGGTGGACAACGACGCCTTGGTGATACCCAGCAGAACACGAGTGAACTTGGAGACAAACTTGTCTTCGCCGCTCAGACGCTCGTTCTCTACCAGTACGTGAGTCAATTCCATCTGGTCGCCCTTGATGAAACTGGAATCGCCGGATTCAGCGATCTCAACTTTACGCAGCATCTGACGCAGGATGGTCTCGATGTGCTTGTCGTTGATCTTCACGCCTTGCAGACGGTAAACGTCCTGGATCTCGTTGACGATGTACTTGGCCAGCGCACTCACACCCAGCAGACGCAGGATGTCGTGTGGATCGCTCGGACCGTCGGAGATAACTTCGCCGCGGTTTACCTGTTCGCCTTCGAACACGTTCAGGTGACGCCACTTCGGAATCAGCTCTTCGTACGGATCGCTACCGTCGTTCGGGGTGATAACCAGACGGCGCTTGCCCTTGGTCTCTTTACCGAACGCGATGGTGCCGCTGACTTCAGCCAGAATCGACGCTTCTTTCGGACGACGGGCTTCGAACAAGTCGGCAACACGCGGCAGACCACCGGTGATGTCTCGAGTTTTCGAAGTCTCTTGCGGGATACGAGCGATAACATCACCGATCGCGATCTTCGCACCATCCGCTACACCGACCAGGGCGTTGGCTGGCAGGAAGTACTGAGCGATAACGTCAGTGCCTGGCAGCAACAGATCCTTGCCGTTGTCGTCGACCATCTTCACGGCAGGACGGATGTCTTTACCGGCAGCTGGACGATCTTTGGCGTCGAGTACTTCAATGTTGGTCATACCGGTCAATTCGTCAGTCTGACGCTTGATCGTGATGCCTTCTTCCATGCCCACGTAGGTCACGGTACCTTTCATTTCGGTAACGATCGGGTGAGTGTGCGGATCCCACTTGGCCACGATGGCGCCAGCTTCGACCTTGTCACCTTCTTTAACCGAAATCACGGCACCGTACGGCAGCTTGTAACGCTCACGCTCACGACCGAAGTCATCAGCGATGGCCAGCTCACCGGAACGGGACACGGCAACCAGGTGACCATCCACTCGCTCAACATGCTTCAGGTTGTGCAGACGGACGGTACCGCCATTCTTCACCTGAACGCTGTCGGCTGCGGAGGTCCGGCTTGCCGCACCACCGATGTGGAACGTACGCATCGTCAGCTGGGTACCCGGCTCACCGATGGACTGGGCAGCGATAACGCCGACCGCTTCACCGATGTTCACCTGGTGACCACGAGCCAGATCGCGACCGTAGCACTTGGCGCAAATACCGAAACGGGTTTCGCAGCTGATCGGCGAACGCACGATCACTTCGTCGATGCTGTTGAGCTCGATGAACTCGACCCACTTCTCGTCTACCAGAGTGCCGGCAGGAACGATGACGTCCTCGGTACCTGGCTTGAATACGTCACGGGCGATAACTCGACCCAATACGCGCTCACCCAGCGGCTCTACAACGTCACCGCCTTCAATGTGCGGAGTCATCAGCAGACCGTGTTCGGTGCCGCAATCGATCTCGGTTACAACCAGATCCTGCGCCACGTCTACCAGACGACGAGTCAGATAACCCGAGTTCGCCGTTTTCAACGCGGTATCCGCCAGACCTTTACGAGCACCGTGAGTGGAGATGAAGTACTGGAGTACGCTCAAACCTTCACGGAAGTTCGCGGTAATCGGCGTTTCAATGATGGAACCGTCCGGCTTGGCCATCAGACCACGCATACCGGCCAGCTGACGAATCTGTGCTGCGGAACCCCGCGCACCCGAGTCGGCCATCATGTACATCGAGTTGAAAGACTCTTGGTCGACTTCGACGCCATGACGGTCGATGACTTTCTCTTTCGAGAGGTTGGCCATCATCGCCTTGGAAACTTCGTCGTTCGCCTTGGACCAAAGGTCGATCACTTTGTTGTACTTCTCGCCCTGGGTTACCAGGCCGGAGGCGTACTGACTTTCGATCTCTTTCACTTCGTCGGTGGCTGCACCGATGATGCGGGCTTTTTCATCCGGGATAACGAAGTCGTTAACACCGATGGAAACGCCGGAAATGGTCGAATAGGCAAAACCGGTGTACATCAACTGGTCAGCGAAGATCACGGTCTCTTTCAGACCAACCACGCGGTAGCACTGGTTGATCAGCTTGGAGATCGCCTTTTTCTTCATCGGCAGGTTGACGACGTCGTACGACAGACCTTTTGGCACAACCTGGAACAACAGCGCACGGCCGACAGTGGTGTCGACGATACGGGTGTTGGTCACGCTGCCACCATCACGGTCGTTGACGGTTTCGTTGATCCGCACCTTGACCTTGGCGTGCAGTGCGGCTTCGCCGGCACGGAACACACGGTCAACTTCCTGCAGATCCGCGAACACACGACCTTCGCCCTTGGCGTTGATCGCTTCACGAGTCATGTAGTACAGACCCAATACAACGTCCTGCGACGGAACGATGATTGGCTCACCGTTGGCTGGCGACAGAATGTTGTTGGTCGACATCATCAACGCACGCGCTTCGAGCTGGGCTTCCAGCGTCAGCGGTACGTGCACGGCCATTTGGTCGCCGTCGAAGTCGGCGTTGTACGCGGCGCAGACCAGAGGGTGCAGCTGGATAGCCTTACCTTCGATCAGTACCGGTTCAAACGCCTGGATACCCAGACGGTGAAGGGTCGGTGCACGGTTGAGAAGAACCGGGTGTTCGCGAATCACTTCAGCGAGAACGTCCCAAACCTCTGGCAGTTCGCGCTCGACCATCTTCTTGGCAGCCTTGATGGTGGTAGCGAGACCACGCATTTCAAGCTTGCCGAAAATGAACGGCTTGAACAGCTCGAGAGCCATTTTCTTCGGCAGACCGCACTGGTGCAGACGCAGGGTCGGACCTACGGTAATTACCGAACGACCGGAGTAGTCAACACGCTTACCGAGCAAGTTCTGACGGAAACGACCCTGCTTACCCTTGATCATGTCAGCCAGGGATTTCAGAGGACGCTTGTTGGAACCGGTGATAGCGCGGCCACGACGACCGTTGTCGAGCAGTGCGTCGACGGCTTCCTGCAACATACGCTTTTCGTTGCGCACGATGATGTCCGGAGCGGACAGATCCAGCAGGCGCTTCAAGCGGTTGTTACGGTTGATCACTCGACGATACAGATCGTTGAGGTCGGAAGTCGCGAAGCGACCGCCATCCAGCGGGACCAGTGGACGCAGATCTGGCGGCAGAACCGGCAGAACGGTCAGCACCATCCACTCTGGCAGGTTGCCGGAACCCTGGAAGGCTTCCATCAACTTCAGACGCTTGGACAGCTTCTTGATCTTGGTTTCGGAGTTGGTTTGCGGAATCTCTTCACGCAGGCGGCCAATCTCGTGCTCCAGGTCGATAGCGTGCAGCAGTTCGCGGACAGCTTCGGCACCCATGCGGGCATCGAAATCGTCGCCGAACTCTTCCAGCGCTTCGAAGTACTGCTCGTCGTTGAGCAGCTGACCTTTTTCAAGGGTGGTCATGCCTGGATCGATAACGACATAGCTCTCGAAGTAGAGAACGCGTTCGATATCACGCAGGGTCATGTCCATCAGCAAGCCGATACGGGACGGCAGCGATTTCAGGAACCAGATGTGGGCTACTGGCGAGGCCAGTTCGATGTGCGCCATGCGCTCACGGCGAACTTTTGCCAGCGCGACTTCAACGCCACACTTCTCGCAGATCACACCACGGTGCTTCAAGCGCTTGTACTTACCGCACAGGCACTCGTAATCCTTTACCGGGCCAAAGATCTTGGCGCAGAACAGGCCGTCACGCTCAGGTTTGAACGTACGGTAGTTGATGGTTTCCGGCTTTTTAACTTCACCGAACGACCACGAACGGATCATCTCAGGCGATGCCAATCCGATACGGATGGCGTCGAACTCTTCGACTTGACCCTGGTTTTTCAGCAAATTCAGTAGGTCTTTCAAGGCCTTTCCTCCTGGCGGAGCAGAGAGCGGGCAATCCTGCCCCGCTCTCGATTCGCGTCACGTGTTATTCGGTTTCCAGATCGATATCGATGCCGAGGGAACGAATTTCCTTGATCAACACGTTGAAGGACTCGGGCATGCCCGGCTCCATACGGTGATCGCCATCCACGATGTTCTTGTACATCTTGGTACGGCCGTTCACATCGTCCGACTTCACTGTGAGCATTTCTTGCAGAGTGTAAGCGGCACCGTATGCTTCCAGTGCCCAGACCTCCATCTCCCCGAAACGCTGACCACCGAACTGCGCCTTACCACCCAGCGGCTGCTGGGTAACCAGGCTGTACGAACCGGTAGAACGAGCGTGCATCTTGTCGTCTACCAAGTGGTTCAGCTTCAGCATGTACATGTAGCCAACGGTAACCGGGCGCTCGAACTTGTTGCCGGTACGGCCGTCGGTCAGCTGCATCTGGCCGCTTTCTGGCAGGTCCGCCAGTTTCAGCATGGCCTTGATTTCGCTTTCCTTGGCACCGTCGAACACTGGAGTGGCCATTGGAACGCCGCCACGCAGGTTTTGAGCCAGATCCAGGATTTCCTGGTCCGAGAAGTCATCGAGGCTTTCCTGACGACCGCCGATCTCGTTATAGATCTCGTGCAGGAACTTGCGAAGCTCGGCGACCTTGCGCTGCTCTTCAACCATGCGGTTGATCTTCTCGCCCAGACCTTTGGCCGCGAGGCCCAGGTGGGTTTCAAGGATCTGACCAACGTTCATACGCGAAGGTACGCCCAACGGGTTGAGGACGACGTCGACCGGGGTGCCATTGGCATCGTGCGGCATGTCTTCAACCGGCATGATCACGGAGACCACACCCTTGTTACCGTGACGACCGGCCATCTTGTCGCCCGGCTGGATGCGACGACGGATTGCCAGGTAAACCTTGACGATTTTCAGCACGCCTGGAGCCAGGTCATCGCCCTGCTGCAGTTTGCGCTTCTTGTCTTCGAACTTGTCGTCCAGCAGACGGCGACGATCAACGATGTAGGCCTGGGCCTTCTCGAGCTGCTCGTTCAGAGCATCTTCAGCCATGCGCAGTTTGAACCACTGGCCGTGCTCAAGACCGTCGAGAACTTCGTCGGTGATGTCCTGGCCTTTCTTCAGACCGGCGCCGCCTTCGGCTTTGTGGCCGACCAGAGCGGAACGCAGACGTTCGAAAGTAGCACCTTCAACGATGCGGAACTCTTCGTTCAGGTCCTTGCGGATCTCGTCCAGCTGGGACTTCTCGATCGACAGGGCACGAGCATCACGCTCAACGCCGTCGCGGGTGAAGACCTGTACGTCGATGACAGTACCTTTGGTACCGGTAGGTACACGCAGGGAAGTGTCTTTAACGTCGCTGGCTTTTTCACCGAAGATCGCACGCAGCAGTTTTTCTTCCGGAGTCAGCTGGGTCTCGCCTTTCGGAGTGACCTTACCGACCAGGATGTCGCCTGCGCCAACTTCAGCACCTACGTAAACGATACCGGCTTCGTCCAGCTTGTTCAGAGCCGCTTCACCCACGTTCGGGATGTCGGCAGTGATTTCCTCTGGGCCAAGCTTGGTGTCACGGGCCACACAGGTCAGTTCCTGGATGTGGATCGTGGTGAAACGGTCTTCCTGAACAACACGCTCGGACAGGCAGATGGAGTCTTCGAAGTTGAAGCCGTTCCATGCCATGAACGCGATGCGCATGTTCTGACCCAGTGCCAGTTCACCCATGTCGGTGGACGGGCCGTCGGCCATGATGTCGCTACGCTGAACCCGATCACCCTTACGCACCAGCGGACGCTGGTTGATGCAGGTGTTCTGGTTGGAGCGGGTGTACTTGGTCAGGTTGTAGATGTCGACACCGGCTTCACCGGTTTCAACTTCGTCATCGGCAACACGAACCACGATACGGCTGGCGTCGACGGAGTCGATCACGCCGCCACGACGAGCCACGACGCAAACGCCGGAGTCACGGGCTACGTTACGCTCCATGCCGGTACCTACCAGCGGCTTGTCGGCACGCAGGGTTGGTACAGCTTGACGCTGCATGTTCGAACCCATCAACGCACGGTTGGCGTCGTCGTGCTCGAGGAACGGAATCAGCGACGCAGCAACCGAAACTACCTGCTTCGGCGATACGTCCATCAAGGTGACGTCTTCCGGCGCCTTGACGGTGAATTCGTTCAAGTGACGAACAGCTACCAGCTCGTCGATCAGGACTTTCTTGTCGTTCATCGTGGCCGAGGCCTGAGCGATCACGTGATCGGCTTCTTCGATGGCGGACAGGAACACGATCTCGTCGGTGACCAGAGCGTCTTTCACCACGCGGTACGGGCTCTCGAGGAAGCCGTACTGGTTGGTGCGCGCATAAGCGGCCAGGGAGTTGATCAGACCGATGTTCGGACCTTCCGGCGTTTCAATCGGGCATACACGACCGTAGTGAGTCGGGTGTACGTCACGCACTTCAAAGCCGGCACGCTCACGAGTCAGACCGCCAGGGCCGAGTGCAGAAACACGACGCTTGTGGGTGATCTCGGACAGCGGGTTGTTCTGGTCCATGAACTGGGACAGCTGGCTGGAACCGAAGAACTCCTTCACCGCCGCAGCCACTGGCTTGGCGTTGATCAGGTCTTGTGGCATCAGGCCTTCGCTTTCAGCCATCGACAGACGCTCTTTGACCGCACGCTCAACACGTACCAGGCCAACGCGGAACTGGTTCTCGGCCATTTCGCCTACGCAGCGAACACGACGGTTACCCAGGTGGTCGATGTCATCGACGATGCCTTTACCGTTACGGATGTCGACCAGGGTCTTCAGTACCGCGACGATGTCTTCCTTGCACAGCACGCCCGAACCTTCGATCTCGGTACGACCGATACGACGGTTGAACTTCATCCGGCCGACCGCAGACAGGTCATAGCGCTCAGGGCTGAAGAACAGGTTGTTGAACAGGGTCTCGGCAGCGTCCTTGGTTGGCGGCTCGCCAGGACGCATCATGCGATAGATCTCGACCAGCGCTTCCAGTTGGTTGCTGGTGGAGTCGATCTTCAAGGTGTCGGAGACGAACGGACCGCAGTCGATATCGTTGGTGTACAGAGTTTCGATGCGAACAACCTGAGCCTTGGCGATTTTGGCCAGGATCTCGGTGTTCAGCTCGGTGTTGCACTCTGCCAGGATTTCGCCGGTTGCCGGGTGCACGATGACCTTGGCGGTTGTACGACCCAGGACGTAGTCCAGAGGCACATCCAGCTCTTTGATCCCGGCTTTTTCCAGCTGGTTGATGTGGCGAGCGGTGATACGACGACCCTGCTCGACAATAACCTTGCCTTTGTCATCCTGAATATCGAGGACAGCGATTTCACCGCGCAGGCGCTGAGGCACCAGCTCCAGGCTCAGGGTCTCGCCCTTCACGTGGAATACGTTGGTGGTATAGAACGCGTCCAGCACTTCTTCAGTGGTATAGCCCAGCGCGCGCAGCAGTACCGAGGCAGGCAGCTTGCGACGACGGTCGATACGCACGAATACGCAGTCTTTCGGGTCGAACTCGAAGTCCAGCCACGAACCGCGGTAAGGGATGATGCGCGCGGAGTACAGCAGTTTACCGGAGCTGTGCGTCTTGCCACGGTCGTGGTCGAAGAACACGCCCGGGGAACGGTGCAGCTGGGAAACGATTACACGCTCGGTACCGTTGATTACGAAGGTACCGTTCTCAGTCATCAGGGGGATTTCACCCATGTAGACTTCTTGCTCTTTGATGTCCTTGATCGCTTTGTTCGACGACTCTTTGTCGAAAATGATCAGGCGCACTTTTACCCGCAAAGGTACGGCGTAAGTTACACCGCGCAATACGCATTCTTTGACATCAAATGCCGGTTCGCCCAGGCGATAACCGACGTACTCCAGCGCAGCATTGCCGGAGTAGCTGATGATCGGGAAAACGGATTTGAAGGCCGCATGCAGGCCCACGTCGCGGAACTGATCTTTAGTCGCTCCCGCTTGCAAGAATTCACGATACGAATCCAGCTGGATGGCCAGGAGGTACGGCACATCCATGACGTCCGGCAACTTGCTAAAGTCCTTGCGGATACGTTTTTTCTCAGTATATGAGTAAGCCATCAGCGTTCCCCAGCTTGGTCACCTGCTTGTTTGGCCCCTCCCGACGGGAGCAGCCAGAAAATCGTGCAAACCCCATGGTTTGCGCCACCGCATCGGGTGGTTACAGCACGTTATCGGCACCGACCCAGTCGGCTGCCAATAACGGAAAAAGGCCGGTGGCAAGAGCCACCAGCCATCAGCCTGTCGCTTAACGCTCGGGCTGGAGGAGCAAAGTCGATGCTTACTTCAGCTCGACTTTAGCGCCTGCTTCTTCCAGAGCTGCTTTGGCTTTGTCAGCTGCGTCTTTGGCAACAGCTTCCAGAACCATGGCAGGTGCGCCGTCAACTACAGCCTTGGCTTCTTTCAAGCCCAGACCGGTCAGTTCACGTACAGCCTTGATCACGTTAACTTTCTTCTCGCCAGCTTCGGTCAGCATGACGTTGAATTCGGTTTGCTCTTCAGCAACGGCAGCAGCAACAGCTGGACCAGCCGATGCAGCAGCAGCGGTAACGCCGAATTTTTCTTCGAAAGCTTTGATCAGCTCAACAACTTCCATTACGGACATGTTGCCAACTGCTTCAAGGATATCGTTCTGAGAGATAGACATGAATCTAATTCCTGATATTGGGGACGGCCTACGCGACCATCGAAAAAAACAAAAAACGCGAGAAGTTGACGAGCCTTAGGCTGCAGCAGCTTCTTTCTGGTCGCGAATTGCCGCCAGAGTACGAGCCAACTTGCTGGTAGCGCCTTGAATCACGCTCATCAGCTGAGAAATTGCTTCGTCACGGGTCGGCAGAGTTGCCAGTACGTCGATTTGGTTAGCTGCGAGGAACTTGCCCTCGAACGCAGCTGCCTTGATCTCGAACTTGTCCTGACCCTTTGCGAATTCCTTGAAGATCCGGGCAGCAGCGCCTGGATGTTCCTTGGAGAACGCAATCAGGGTAGGGCCAGTGAACACGTCGTTGAGGACACTGAATTCAGTGTCAGCAACAGCGCGCTTGAGCAGGGTGTTACGTACAACACGTACGTAAACGCCAGCTTCACGAGCCTCTTTACGGAGTCCGGTCATCGCGCCTACTGTTACGCCACGGGCATCAGCCACGACAGCGGACAGAGCGACTTTGGCAGCCTCGTTGACTTCAGCGACGATGGCCTTCTTGTCTTCGAGTTTAATTGCCACGGGTTTAACTCCTGCTTGTTACCGTTTCATCTGGTCGAAACCGGATGTCGTTTTGGTGTCTGATTCGGTAAGGAACCGGGAGCACCATCTGCGTAGGCTTGTGGTTTAAGACTTGCGTCGCCTACGGTCTTGGATAGCCCCCGCCAGGCAGGGACCCCAATTTTTCAATTGGCGCAATCGCTTGCACCAATCTGTGTCTTACGCGTCGAGCGAGCTTTGGTCGATGACCAGACCTGGGCCCATAGTGGTGCTCAGGGTAACGCGCTTGACGTAAATGCCTTTCGAGGAAGCTGGCTTGATACGCTTCAGATCAGCGATCAGGGCTTCAACGTTTTCCTTCAGCTTGACGGCGTCGAAGCCGATCTTGCCAACGGAAGTGTGGATGATGCCGTTTTTGTCGGTGCGATAACGAACCTGACCAGCCTTGGCGTTTTTAACCGCGGTAGCTACGTCTGGAGTTACGGTGCCGACTTTAGGGTTAGGCATCAGGCCACGTGGACCGAGGATCTGACCCAACTGACCTACAACGCGCATTGCATCCGGGGATGCGATCACTACGTCATAGTTCAGGTCGCCGCCTTTCATTTCGGCAGCCAGATCGTCCATACCTACGCGGTCAGCGCCGGCAGCCAGAGCGGCTTCAGCAGCTGGACCCTGGGTGAACACAGCAACGCGAACGGTCTTGCCAGTGCCGTGTGGCAGCACAGTAGCGCTACGAACGACCTGGTCGGATTTACGCGGGTCAACACCCAGGTTTACAGCTACGTCGAACGACTCGCTGAACTTGACAGTCGACAGCTCGGCCAGCAGGGCAGCAGCGTCTACAAAGTTGTAGGCCTTGCCTGCTTCGATTTTGCCGGCGATAGCCTTTTGACGCTTGGTCAGCTTAGCCATTACACACCCTCCACGTTAAGGCCCATGCTACGAGCAGAACCGGCGATGGTACGCACGGCTGCTTCCATATCAGCTGCAGTCAGATCCGCGTTTTTGGTTTTCGCGATTTCTTCCAGCTGAGCACGGGTCACGGTGCCAACCTTAACGGTGTTCGGACGAGCGGAACCGCTGGTCAGACCGGCCGCCTTCTTCAGCAGAACCGAAGCAGGGGTGGATTTGGTTTCGAAAGTGAAGCTACGGTCGCTGTAGACAGTGATGATCACTGGAGTCGGCAGACCTGGCTCAAGACCCTGAGTACGGGCGTTGAAAGCCTTGCAGAATTCCATGATGTTCACGCCGTGCTGACCCAGAGCAGGACCAACAGGTGGGCTTGGGTTAGCCTGAGCGGCCTTCACTTGCAGCTTGATGTAAGCGGTAATCTTCTTGGCCATGAGGCACTCCAATTACGGGTTCGAACGCCTCGAGAGGCTCCCCGGTTACTTGCGCGTTTATCCCAGTGACGACAAAACCCCACAGCCTACGGCTGCGGGGTTGGGATTTTTGTTCAACTAGACCTTTTCGACCTGGCTGAACTCGAGCTCCACCGGAGTAGAGCGACCGAAAATGAGCACTGCGACCTGAATCCGGCTCTTTTCGTAGTTAACTTCTTCAACAACACCGGTAAAGTCCGCAAACGGACCGTCGTTGACGCGCACCGACTCACCCGGCTCGAACAACGTCTTCGGCTTCGGCTTGTCGCTACCATCGGCAACGCGACGCAGAATGGCTTCTGCTTCTTTATCGGTGATTGGCGCAGGCTTATCAGCAGTACCGCCGATGAAACCCATCACCCGAGGAGTATCCTTAACCAAGTGCCAAGTACCCTCGTTCATATCCATCTGCACCAGCACATAGCCAGGGAAGAATTTGCGTTCGCTTTTGCGCTTCTGGCCATTGCGCATTTCAACCACTTCTTCAGTGGGAACCAGAATCTCGCCGAAGCCATCTTCCATACCGGCCAGCTTTACGCGCTCGATCAGCGAGCGCATTACATGCTTCTCGTAACCGGAGTAAGCATGCACAACATACCAACGCTTAGCCACGGGACACCCTTAGCCGACGATCAAGGAAACAAGCCAGCCGAGCAGGGAATCAAGCCCCCACAACAGCAACGCCATAACCAGGACAACAGCCACAACGATCAACGTGGTCTGCGTGGTTTCTTGGCGAGTTGGCCAAACGACTTTACGAATTTCGGTGCGCGCTTCCTTAACCAGTACAAAGAAAGACTTGCCCTTGACCGTCTGCAGGCCTACAAAGGCAGCTACAGCAGCAATAGCAAGCAATGCGAGTACGCGGTACAGGATCGGCGAAGCAGAAAAGTACTGATTGCCAACAACGCCAACAACCACCAGAGCGACTACTACAAGCCACTTGAGGAGGTCGAAACGAGAGCCTTGAGCTTCAGCTTTAGGAGTCATCTATGAAGATCCTGTGAAAAGAAAGCCAGACACACCGAGTGAATCTGGCAGGTCAGGAGGGAATCGAACCCCCAACCTACGGTTTTGGAGACCGTCGCTCTGCCAATTGAGCTACTGACCTAAAACAAAATCAGGCCGACCATTATGCCGACCCGAAAAAGACTTTACAACACTTACCAGGCAATCCTGGTTGCGACACCGGCATTCTCGACACCGGCAACCTTCAGAAACACAATCAGGCGCAACCACTACCACCTAAAACAAAGGCAGATATTTTCATATCTGCCTTGTTATATGGAGCTCTTGAGCGGATTTGAACCGCTGACCTCACCCTTACCAAGGGTGTGCTCTACCAACTGAGCTACAAGAGCGTAACACTGTGCAAAACCTGTAAACTTGGAGCGGGTAGCGGGAATCGAACCCGCATCATCAGCTTGGAAGGCTGAGGTTCTACCACTAAACTATACCCGCGAGGCTTACAGCTCTCGCTAAAAATGGTGGAGGGGGAAGGATTCGAACCTTCGAAGTCGTAGACGTCAGATTTACAGTCTGATCCCTTTGGCCGCTCGGGAACCCCTCCTAAGCGAGCCGGCATTCTACATCATGCCAGCCTTCTGTCAAGCATTTTTCTCATTAAAAACCTGAGCTTAGCTGCGTTGACCTCGCTTCACACCGTTAACCGTTTCCGGTGTTCGCTGTGGAGCGGGCGCCATTCTATGCAAACTATTCGATGGGTGCAACCCCCTCGCACGGCATTATTTTATGTTTTAACTCATTGAATTCTTTAGAAAGGTTTATCAGCTGCAAATCGTCCAGCCAACGCCGGCTTTCCGGCGCGATACGCACCCAATACCCTGCCCCTTCGGTCGCAGCTTTCGGCAGGGACTGATACTTGACCTCCATCCCGCTCAAACGACGCTCAACCGCCTGCACGGCCTCCTGGCGCGTATAGCCGCCCAGATAAAGGCAGCCATTGTCTGTCGAGACAGCTTTACCCTTATCCTTGGAGACGTCACCTGCTTCGCTCAACAAGCGGATATCTTGTTGAGACCCGCGATACAGACTCAAAGGCGTGACATCCTTCGCGCGCAGAGGTGCCTCTTGTTGATGCCAGATGTAGTAGAAGCCATTGAGGACAAGCAGCAGCAGAAACAACCAACGCATAAAAACCTCAGGACAAGGGACAGGCCATGGCCAATCCGACAAACACCAAGTCCGGAACAACCCTGGCCTGAGGCACGGCCTCAGTAACCAGGCTCGCATCCCCCCCGGTGAGGAATACGACAAAGTCCTCACCCCAGTAGCTGCGCGCCAACTCGAGCTGAGTCATTACGAAGCCGCGCAACATCAACAGACAACCACGCTCTACAGCCTCGACAGTCGCGCGCCCCGGGACAAGACTTTCCAGAGCCTGCTCGGCCGCCAGATCCCCATAACGAATTTTGCGAGTGTGGGTGCGCAATTGGTTTCGCATCAACGGCATCCCCGGACAGATGAAACCACCCAGGTGCTCTCCATCCGCCGCGATAAAGTCAGCAGTCACCGCCGTACCGAAGTCGAGCACCAGGCACGCACCTGAAGCCAGATGAAAGCCTCCGAGCATTGCAAGCCACCGGTCCAGACCCAGCCGCTCAAACTCCTCATACCCATTGCGCACACCTGACATTTCGCGCGCTGGCGTTGCGCACACAACCGGCACATCAAAGGTATCCCTGAGCAAAGAAGTCAGCGCAGCGGTTTCCTCCGCGGTCCTGACGCTCACCAGCCGGCAAAATGTGAGGGCAAGCCCTTTGAGCCCCCCCAACCCCTCCAGCAATGCGAGATTGGAATCGACGACTCCCTCACCAAGCACCTGCCCGGCATTAACGGCAAGCACACGCCACTTGATGAAACTATTCCCACAATCGAGCTCAAGAATCATCACGCAACCTCAGGCTCAACTCACCACCACTGAAGACTTTCTCCACACCATCCACCTTCAGGCGCAAGGCGCCCTGGCCATCGATACCAAGTACCTCACCATCAATTTGATTGACACCGGCAATCAACGACACGCTTCGCCCCTGCCACAGATGATTTTGCTCCCACTCCGACTGGATGGCCAAAAAACCACCTGCCTGGTGACGAGCCAGGTATCGCTGCAGCATCTCCCCCAACACCGCGACCAATTGGTTGCGATCAAACAATTTGCCTGACTCGAGCCGCAGGGATGTCCATTGCTGGTCCACTTCGTCAGCGGACTGCATGTTCACATTGATTCCCACTCCTAGGACCACGTGACACACATCTGCAGGATCACCAACCAACTCGAGCAGTATCCCCGCGATTTTTTTCTGACCTACAAGGACATCGTTAGGCCATTTCAATCCAGCGGCTGCAATACCGAGTTCACGCAACGTCTGCAAGACAGCGAGCCCAACGACGAGACTCAAGCCCTCCAACTGACGCATCCCACCATCAATGCGTAGCACCAGGCTGTAATAGACGTTTTCTGCGAACGGACTAACCCACTTGCGACCACGCCGCCCACGCCCGGCTGTCTGCCGCTCCGAAAGCACCACAAACGGCGCCGCTTGCCCACGATCAATAGCGCGCAGCGCCTCGGCATTAGTGGAGTCGATTGAATCGTAAACCCGGACGGGCCAGTTGCAAGAAGGCGCCTGAGCGCTTATCTCGGCAGGATCGAGCAGCGCCAATGGCGCGGACAATTGATAGCCGCGCCCACGAACCTTGTGAATAGACAAACCCAGCTCAGCTTCCAAATGCTGAAGCTGCTTCCACACAGCACTACGGCTGACGCCCAGGGCAGCACCCAATGCTTGACCCGAATGGAATCGGCCATCTTTAAGAAGCTTTAACAACGTCAGCATGCAGGTCTCGCCTCACAATGAGGCCCGCATGATAGCCACGCACCGAGCGATTGCATAGAAATCCAGTAGCCGTGACTTTCCCGCGGACAAAAACAAAACCCCTACCTGCATACGCAGATAGGGGTTTCGGAATTTAATCTTGACGATGACCTACTCTCACATGGGGAAACCCCACACTACCATCGGCGATGCATCGTTTCACTGCTGAGTTCGGGA